>CAMVJO010000049.1 GCA_947167835.1 uncultured Prevotellaceae bacterium | reverse complement strand
TTAGCTCGGAGCTATTTTTCCTTATTTCGGGGGTAAATAACTATACCGCGAAACGACCTGAAACTTCCGATGAATAAAAGGCGCATAAAGGTGAGCAATTATTCGTTTCCTGAAACTAATTGGGAGATAAATGGAATTATCTCCGAGATACTTGTTTTTTTGCTCGGAGCTAATTTCCGGCCATATTTTTCTATCGTGCTGCCATGTCAGTTTTTCAGGGCGAAACCCTCCGAAAAAACAGAAAAGAGGTGTGCCAAAACGGATTGACACACCTCTTTTTCGGGGTAAAACTACAATAGTCTTACGCTACCATTATTTTGCAAACTTGTATGAACGGAGAACGTTCTTGTACTGCATCTTAACGATGTAGGTGCCTTTAGCAAGGTCGCGAACATTCATAGAAGCAGGCTGAGCGTTGGCATACTGCACGAGTTTGCCGTCGGCTGTGTAGAGCCATGCTTTATCTACGTTCCTCAAAACGAGGGTATTGCCCACGAGTTGTGCCTGAGACACGAGACTATTTACGGCAAAGTCCTTGATGCCGCTGGCACATGACGCTTCGGGTTCTTCGGCTTCGCCCTGGTCGCGTGTATCAACGGGAACGCGCTGTGGATTGTCACCCGAAACTTCGATACCAAGGTCAAGTGTGAAACCTTTGGCGGTCAAACCCGTAGCACCTGGGTGAGCAGCCCAAGCATCGGTGAAGACGATACGCAAACGTGTCTTTCCGCAAACGGCATCATCGGGAATCTTGAAGGTGAACGGCTGCAACGGACTCTTAGTGTAGCCATTGGCGTGCATAGGTGTGCTGGTATATTCGGCAGTGTTCTTCGGGTCGTTGCAAGTGTTGGCAGTTCCCTGCTCTACTACGAGCTCGTCGTTGTCGCCCTGGAAGTTTCCGTCGATATTCCAGTCAGCATAGGCTTTCATAATGCACCATTGCAAACCGTCTGTGGCTTCGTTCCAAACATAGTTGAGGTTGATTTCGTCACCCTGCTTCACTTTCAAGACATTGTCGGTAGCATTGATGTAATTGGTGCCATCTTCATTCTTTTTACCTACATAATTCCAGTTTTGATAGGTGGCACCGGTAGTAGTGACGCTGGTGAGGAAACGAGATGCGAAGGCAGTTTGATAACCGTCGGCACTGGTGTTGATAGAGCTCTCGCCATATACCACATCGCCGGCAGCCTCGCCTTCGGGTACATTATTGCTGCGAGTAACGTGCACCCAAGCAATATCGCCGTAGGTCTTCATATCAGTAGATACGCTGCGTACACCAAACCAGGGGTCTTCGCCGTCGGCCAAGCGCTTGTTACCGATGAAAGCAGACCAAGACTGTACGTGACTTACTACAGAAACGCGGCCGTCTGCACCATTCTTATATACTACCTCGAAGTGATCGATGTTTGCCTCGTCATTATACATCAAACCGCTGGCAGCAGTAACTTCTTTGTCGAGTTCCCAGTAGAGTTTCACGCTCATCATGCTCTTTGTCTCCTTCTTGACTTCGGCAAGCAGGCTTTCCTTAGCCACATTAGCAGGAGTAACCTGTACATCGTCGTTGATTTGGAGTTCACCCACGAGCATATTGTAGTTTGCATCAGAGCCTTTCACGCGGAGACCTACGAAATCAATCTGATCTGCGGTGGTAATGTCTGAAAGTGGAATGACTTTTTCTTCCCAAGTCTTACCAGCGAGATTACCTACGGCATATTCTTTCCATGTGCTGCCCACTTTTACAATCAGGTAGAGGTTAGAAGCATTTTCGCCTTCCTTACCGCTCTTTACAGCAACCTTGGCAAATACGTTTCCGGCAGAAGGCTTGAGTTGTGTGCGATAAAGAATCACATCTGTGCCATTAGCCGATGCTTGGCCCTCGAGTTTCAGACAGGAACCGCCCATATAGGCATCTTCAATCGTGAAAGAAGGCTGGATGTTAGAGGCAACAGTCGTTGTGCCGGCCTGATATACGAGCCAACGGTAGGTAGGAACGAGATCCTGGGTAGAAAGGTTGTACCAAGCCGTGTGAGTCTTCTTTCCCTTGTAGGTATAAACCTCGCCCACGCCGGTATTGAAATATGTGTGGAAGGGCAGATCACCAGCTACGGCCGAACGTTCGGGGAAGTAGGTAGCCAAACCGCCAAAGGTGGAGAGAGGAGGCGTAGAGCCGTTCCAACCCCATTCATTGCCGGTATTTTTCATCATAGGACGGTTTGCCGGATTACGATTACCGCCGGAAATAGTGCGTTCGAGCAAGGCCTGATAGTTAGCCTGGAAACTGCGAGAGTCGGTTCCGGTATTGTTGCTCCAGAAACGGCTGTTTGCATGTTCACCCCAGAGCACACAACCCATATCGTTACCACTGAAATTAGTCCAGCTGCGGTTCATCGTAACAATCCAGGCTCCTGCATAAAGACCGTCGGTAGTTCCCATAGCATTTTGGGCCTGAGTGAGAGAACTCCTCATGGAATAACTTGAAGTGAAGTTGTCGGCAGAATAATTCAGGAAGGTATCGGCCGTACGTCCCTCGGAATTACCGAAGATAGCGTTCACATTAGTAGAAGTGAGCGAGGAATTGCTGGTATAAAGGCCGACATGGAAATGGGGCGCCATGCCACGAGCCTCAGCCTCCTTGTAAAGAGCCTTGTGGAAGGCAATAATGTCAGCATTCTTGTAGGAACCGTCTTCCCAGTTGTAGTTGATACCATCATTGCCGAAGAACTGGCAGATACTAATGAGCGGTTTTACATATTTGAACTCACCACCGACTTTTGTGGTGATCAAATCTCCCCAAGCGCTGTCGCCACTGCCAGGAGTCCAGCTCTCGAAGAATTTAATACCGTTCAGAATATCAGTACCATTCTGGTGTGCGGCATCAACCCAGGCACCTGGAGCCTGGAATACGCCATGATTCCAAGAACCGAAGAGGTGGGTGTAGTTCCAAATGGAGTAAGTGTCGTCACCTACGTTTGTTCCAGGATAACCGCCGATACTACGAGCCGTACCCATAGGGATATTAAACCATACGCGGCGTGTATTCTTCACATCGCTGAGAAGTTGGTTGTTTTGGTCGTCAATCACGGCACGAGGGCGGACGTGTGAACGAACAAACTCGAGATCTGACAACTGAAAGCCCGCAGCCTCAAATTCTGCCTTAGTAGGATACTGACGTCCCTGCTGTTGCGCATTATAGAAGAGGTCTAACATGGCTTTGTCGCCGAATGGAGAGAAATCAAAGATTTCTGTTGATGCAGAAGCGTCGTATTCCTGAGCCTTTGCATCCTGCAAATTGCCCAAAGTCAGGCTCAATGCAAATGTAGTCAGAAGTAAAATCTTTTTCATGCTATATTTTTATATGATTATTGTTCCTATTATAGGGTTGTTCTAAGAATTAGTTTAAAATATTGGGAAGTTCTTTTATGGTCTGTATGATTTTTCAATCTTTTTGGCGCTTTCGTCTTTAATTCCTTGAACCATAGCTTGCTATGCTTCTGCAAAATTAAAAACAAAATCACTCAAAAATCTTTGAATAATCAAAACAGCCTAATTATTAGAACAACCCTATAATATATATAAGGAGTGTTCTTTGGAAATACACACTCCTATTATTATATATATGGAGTATCCTCTGGAAAGGCCTACCCCTTTTATTATATATGAGGAGTATCCTGCATTTTCTCAAAAGGACTTTCTGAAAGAAAAGAAGCCAGAGATACTGACACTGGGCTTTATAGAGAAACCCCTTCAATATCTCCAGCTATATTCAGTCTTTAGAAATTCGGGCCGTCCACATCCCACCACAGGCGGGTGCTCTGCCAGTCTTCTCCGCCAAGAGAATCAAGACCTGTGCGCTCAATATCACGTTGTGACGAGTCGTCGGTATTTGGGAACACCATACGACGGATGATGTCGCCGGTACGCAATGTTCCGTCACCTTCGTCAGCATTCAGCACGGGGAAGAGTTTAGGATATCCCGTACGACGAAGATCTACCCAAGCCTCAAATGAGCAGGGGAAGGCAGCAATATACTTTTGCGTGATGATCTTTTCGAGTTTTGTCTCGCGATCGTCAGCATCATTCCATTTAACGCCGATTTTCGTCACGCTGGGCATATTTGGTGTCTTACCAAGTGCATCTACGTACTCATAATCTACAGGAGTAACCAAGTTCTTGTAATCATCCAGCGCATCTTTATACGGACTGCCCATTTCATTATACATTACACGGCTGTCCATATATCCATAGTCGATACCCTGATAATAGAAGTCCTCGGCATTGCCACCCATGTTCCAGCCACGAATAGCGCCCTCGGCACGCAGGAAGCAAACCTCGGAAAGTTTCATGATATACAAGGGAGATTCTGCTACGAAGTCGGTAATAAACTTACTTGCTCCGAGCATGGTGTTCAAAGCTACGCTCTGTCCTTGTCCAGGATTGATTCCTTCGCGCAAACCGTAGATGCGTGAACCAGCAGGTGTGGTAATCAGATCACCAGCTCCGTTTGTATATTGCAGATCTATGGTGTTCTTTTCAAAAATGTAGTCAGCATACGGGTGTTTCAGGCTCATCAGCAAACTTTCAAAGGAAGCACTCAAACGAGCGTCGTTCCAAGTATTCCAAATGGTGAGCAACGGATTGGTAAAGCCGATGAAAGACGGGTCAAGTACGACTTCGTTATCAACACTTTCGATAACTCCGGCAGCAACTGCCTCTTCTGCCCAGCGTTGTGCCTTGTCGGGAACAACATTGGCACAGTGAACAGCAATACGTAACTTCAAAGAGTTGGCAAAGCGCTTCCAAGTTTCCATACCTTCGATACCTTTGATAGCATCTTGGGTAACCTGCATATAACTGTAGAGACAATCCTGAACTTTCTCCTTATACCAGTCTGGTCTGCTGTCATAATTATTCAGACATGCCAGAATTTTGTCGATATCATTGACAATCGTACCATAAATCGTCTCAACTGTATTGTAAACGAAAGGTGGTTTGTCGTAGTTCTGAGTAAACTGGAAATATGGGAAAGGTCCGTAAATATCTGCCACCTCCTGTGCTGCGCAATCGAGCAACAAAAGATAAATAGCCTTCATCTCAGGAATAGAATCTATCATCGGGTGATTAAGAATCGGGGCAATGGCATTTTTTACGATGAGGTAGTGACTGTTAGGTCCGCCATTGAATTCGAGAGATATGGCATAACTACTGGTAAGTGTGCCATACATGAAATCAAAGTGGGGAATTGTGCTGTATTGTGAGTAAATATCAGAAGCAAAGCTGAACTGGCGCTGATAAGCGTGGGCTCCTGGAACGTCACCGTTCTTTCCGCCGCGCATAGCGTACTGACCAGTAATGGCCATGCTGAAGTAATTATCCAAATACTTGAGCGCTGTATCAACACTTTCCTTAGTCGGAACAATGTCATAGACTATCTGATTGGGAGTGCCGTGATAGATTGAGTCATTGATGACAATGACGGTTTGTTTCAGTTCATCTCCCGGTTCATCGTAGTCCATACAGGATGGCATGGCGAGAAAAGCGAGAGCGAAAGCCAAAAATAAATAGATTGTATTACGTTTCATATTATTTTGTCTGTTTATGGGTTTTGTTTCCTACCCTTATGAATATTTATTTAGGTACTCTGCAATCTTTTAGAAGTTGAGTTTTACATTGAAGCCGAACGAACGAGAAGAAGGCATGTTGAAACATTCAAAACCTCCGAGTCCGTTTACAGTAGAGAGTGAAATATCGGGATCAACGGGAGCTTCTTTGTAGATAAAGAAGAGGTTGCGTGCGATGAATGAGAGAGAAAGGTTTTTACCTTCGCCTACCAAATTGCGGAAGGTGTAAGCCAGCGAAAGTTCGCGGAGGCGGAAGTTAGTAGCGTCGTAAACATAGTTTGGAGAGTACTGGTTTCCGCGGGCACCTACAGACTTATAATAGTTTTCGATGCCGATAATCTGTCCGCTGCCGTCCGGCAAATACATAGCTAACTCTCCCGTTGCAGTTTTCAGGCCTGTTTGCTCAGCAGCAAGGCGGGCGTCTGCGGTACGTTGAGACAAACCCATTTCATCGAGGTAAGCTTCTGTAAGAGAGATCACCTTTCCACCGATACGTCCGTTGATGAGGAAGGAGAGTTGGAAGTCTTTATAGGTAAATGTGTTGTTCCAACCGAGTTGGTACTTGGAATTCATATTACCTATGTACTTCGTGTAACGATTCTCCTTAATCATATTTCCGGATTCGGTCAAGAAGATAGTACCGTCAGCATTGTGACGGATATCGCGCACATACATATCACCTACCGAACCACCTTTTCTATAACGTACACGTACGCCGGCAACTTCCTTATAGAAAAGTTTTTCGCTGCCGTCTGCGTCGTTTGCAGTTTCCAGAATCTTATTTTCGTTGTACGAGAAGTTGAAGGCTGTCTTCCATCTCAGGTCGCGTGCCAGACGGAAATTGTAACCGAGGGTGGTTTCAAAACCTGTGTTACGGATTTTACCTGAGTTGATAGGCTCGGCCTTACCACTGGCGTTAGATCCGTTCATATAGAGGTCGGTCATTATAGCGTGGTAGTAAGTAAAGTCGAAGTTCAGGTTATTTTCAAGGAACAACATCTCAAGACCTGTCTCGAATGACTTGGTTGTTTCAGGAAGTGGGTTAGCATAATCCACGATAGTACCGCTTATGGCACCGGTCTTCGTATTTGTTGAGAAAGTATTCAGCACAGAGTTTGGAATACTGTTACCTACCTCTGAATATGATACGCGGAATTTTGCGTAGTCCCACCATTTCGGCAGACGAATCAGTTCATTCAGCAATGCGTTGGCACCGAATCCGAAATAACCGTAGTTATCGGCTGTAGGCTTGCCAGCATTCTTAAACTGGCGGTACACACGATACCAGTCCTGACGATATGAGAAATCTACATACACCTTTTCTTTCCAACCGAGCTGGGCTGTGAAAAGTGC
Organism: uncultured Prevotellaceae bacterium; assembly: GCA_947167835.1. GTDB lineage: Bacteria > Bacteroidota > Bacteroidia > Bacteroidales > Bacteroidaceae > Alloprevotella. Next base: position 10,368 of record CAMVJO010000049.1, on the reverse strand, counting down.
TGCCTTATCCCAGTTTGAAGAGTTCGAGCTGCTTGTCACACCTCTGTCACCTGCGTCAGGCATAAACATATTTATCGTGTTGATAGGCTGATCGCTGTAGATGTATGTGGCGCTTGCAAGATAAGTGCTGTAGCTGTTTCCTTTTGTGGTGTGGCCTACGTAACCTGCTGTAGCACTTACGCTCCAGTCTTCGGCAAATACGTTGTTGTATGACAGGAGAAAGTCTGTATAGAGCTCAGTAGTTTTGCTCACGCCACGATGATAGGTACCTGTGTCGTAGATATCGGCAGGTCCCCAGGTAGTAGCGAAGCGTACACCTTCGGAATCATATTTGAAGTGATCGAAACTTACGCGTGCCTGGAAGGAAAGACCTTTGATAATGTCCACTGTTCCAGTCATGCTACCGTTTACGCGGTCTTCGCGGTTCACACTCTGATTTTGGTTCATAAGCCAGTATGGGTTGTTCTGACGTGGAGCCATATATACCCAGTTTTGCATCAAACCGCTCAGGGGAACCTGTGCAATTACCTTCTTATAGGCGCTGATAGTGTTGTCATATTCAAAGTAGTCGCGCTTTCCGCTGAGCCAATTGCCGTTTGCAATGGAGTAGTTGTCGCGATAGTAACCCATATCCACGTTGTTAGGAGTCATATACAGGTGATACATGGGGTTACCTACGGTACCACCACCCATACGATTCTTTGTTTTTGTCTGTGTGTAGTTCAAAGAAGCGTCAATCTTCAGGCGATCCCAAAGTTTGTAGGTCTGACGGAACGCAAATGTGTTACGATTGTAATTATTGTTCTCAATCATTCCGTTTGAGTGGGAGTTGGCGAATGATACATAAGACTGAATCTTCTCTGTACCGCCGGAGAAAGACAGAGAGTTGTTGGTAGTCCAACCTGTCTTGTAGAAATCGTTCACATCATTGTTGCCAAAATTACGCATGTGCACTTCCTGTGCTGCTATGCCTTGGGCAGGGTTGGCGGCAGCATAGACACCGGTTGTGGGTGTGTTGGTGATTTTGTCGCCCCAGCCGTTTGCCTCGCCTATCAGCCATGTAGCACCAGGTATGCTGGAGCCTGCGGCAGATGTCAGGGAAGCACCGTAAACTTGTTGGATTTCGGGCAACAATAGCGGGGTGTCAAAGGTGACGTTACCTGTGTAATTCACAGAGAGCTTACCTTCCTTACCTTTTTTCGTGGTAATCATGATGACACCATTGGCGGCACGTGAACCGTAAAGGGCAGCAGCGTTAGCTCCCTTGAGGACGTTCATACTTTCTATGTCGTCAGGGTTAATCATTGACAGGGGATCGGAGCCTTCTGCCGAACTTGTTTCGGTTAGGTTCTTTTCGTCGCTGATTCTGCCACGGGTTTCGTTTGTCATGGGCACACCATCGACAACGATAAGGGGTGAACTTCCACCGAGAATGGACTTACTACCGCGAAGTACGATCTGAGAAGCACCACCTGCGCCACCGGCACTCGGAGTGATGGTGATACCTGAAATCTTACCCTCGAGCGAATTGGCTACGTTGGGGTCCTGTACTTTCATCAGGTCGTCGCTCTTGATTTGCTGGGTAGCGTATGTCAGAGACTTCTCTTTTCTGACGATACCCATAGCGGTAACGACGGCTTCGTTCAGGGTACTGCTGGATTCCTCCAACTGTATTCTCAGGGCTGCGCCGTCCCATTTCACTGTCTGGCTCTTATGTCCGATATATGAAACCAAAAGAGAGGCTCCCTTGCGGACATTAGAGATTTTGAACTTTCCCTGTGCATCGGTAAGCACCATAGTTTTTGTACCTACGACGGTAATGCGGGCGCCATAGACAGGTTCTCCTGATTCATCTACGACAGTTCCCGTTGCTACAGAGGATTGCTGAACTTCAGCAACTTCGGCTTGCGCATAGTCGGGGAGCATCCATCCTGCTCCTATCAAACTTGCACATAGCATAAAGATGTTGATGGATTTGTGAATTTTTTTCATAAAAATGAGATTATTTTTTCTTTTTATATCTGTCTCAGATACGTTTAATGTGTTTTTCAAAATAGGTTAGTAGTAGCACCAATGGAGGGTACTGCACTAATGCCGTGCAAATATAACAAATTTTAATCAAACGAAACACGTATTGGATAATCTTTAACAATTATATTGTTATATTTGGCGATAATTCCGTGTTATTTACGGTTTTTTACATACGAAAGACGCTTTGTTTATTGGCGTGTCGCTCATTTTTCGTTTCAATAATGACAAAGATTATATTTTTGGGGAAAACTGCGACACATCTTCGCAGTTTTTTATAATTTTGCACGCCTAAAAATTGTTCAACAACACATAAAACCAAAAATAGCACATGGATTTTTCTATTGACTACATCATTTCACGCCTCAGTTGGGAACAAATTGCCAGTGCCTTCCTCGTATTGTTCGCCATTATCGACGTACTGGGTTCTACTCCTATATTCATCAGTCTTAAAGAGCGCGGAAGACCTATCAATGCGCTGAAAGCCACTTTACTCTCCACGGTATTGCTCGTTGCCTTCTACTACGCGGGCGATGCGGCGCTGAAATTTTTCAATGTGGATATCCAATCGTTTGCCGTTGCGGGTGCGGTGCTCATTTTCATCGTGGCATTGGAGATGCTGCTTGACATCGAGATTTTTAAGTACAGCGGACCGTCAAAAGAGGCCACGCTGATTCCCGTTGTCTTCCCGCTGATTGCAGGTGCCGGAGCATTTACTACGCTGCTCTCGCTGAAAGCGGAATATGCCTCGACAAACATTATGATTGGCCTGGCACTGAATATGATTTTCGTGTATATCGTGATTCGTGCTGCCGACAAAATCAACCGTTATGTGAGCCAAAACATTATTTATGTGCTCCGCAAGTTTTTCGGTGTCATCCTTCTGGCCATTGCCGTCCGTCTATTCACCACTAATCTGCTTACTTTGATCAATAGTTAGCAGGTCGTTTTCCATATATACCTCATAAAGCATCTGCAACGCTGGCTTTTCGCCCTTTGCAGATGCTTTCTTTTTTTGCTCCCCGAAACAAGAGAAAATAGCTCGGCGCCCATTTCCCCGAGGAAAAACAGAAAAATCCCCCACCCTCTTGCTAAAAGAAGGCGGGGGATGAAGTTTATCACCGTCAGGCAGACGTTATCTTACGTGAACCTTGCGGCCACCGATGATATAAATACCTTTCTGACGGATGACAGGCAGGCGACGTCCCTGCAAGTCATAGATTTCGTCGTTGAGTTTCTCGCCCAATACGACATTGAGGTGGATACCCGTAGGCTTCGTTGTCTCACGTTTGACGAAATCCTTCCAGATTGGGGCATTCTGATAGGCTTCCTGCACATCCTCGGGAACGACGAGCACGCAATTGGCCTTATCTACCTGGGCAAAGACGGTTTCATCGACCGTAACAGGGACAGCGGCGTGAACGATGATGGTATCAAGGCTTGCCGTGTTGAGAGCATCGGTATGCAGGGCTACAAGTGTGGAGGGAAGTTCCACTACATCGTACTTAGCATCCTTGAATGCGCCCATATCCACGATTTGCACGCCCTCGGGCACAACATACTTGCCTGTTATAGCTTGGGGAGCCTGAACAAAATGTATGTCGCTCAGACGTTTGCGCTCTACATACACCACAAAACTGCTGATATACGACGAGCCCGTTGAGGTGAACGTCACGGTTTCGGCATTACCCTGCCATACCTTGTTTTCGAGCGTACCTTCCTCTGCGGTAATGTTGAATGTCGTAGCGTTAAACTCCACTTTCGTAATTTCACAACCACTCGGTGCCGCAATAGTCATGGTATTGTCGCGGCGCATACGGAAACGCGTGATACCGCTCGAGGCTAACCACAGGAATGACTCGGTATTTGTAGCTTCAGTCATCAGTACTTTCAGACCGTTCTCGCGATACAGATAGGATGTCACACCGGCCTCGTCCGTGCCCAGACATTCTTCCACCAGCTCGGCAGCATCATCGCCATTAATGTAGAAAGGCAAAGTGTCCTGCTGACCTATCACCTCGTTGGCCAGACGTTTCGAGAACAATCCTCCATCGGCTGCATCAAAGTACGAACTACCCTTCGACGAGATAGTGATTTCCTCAAGTGACGGCGTATTATTGAAAGCGCCCTCGCCGATACTCTCTACGCGGTTGCCGATAACGACAGCACGCAGGGAGGGACAGTCGCGGAATGCACGGGATTCGATAGATGTCACCTTGAAACGACGACGGTCAAAGAAGATAGAATCATTCGGCAACGTGATACGTCCTGTATATTGGCTGTAAGGCGACGGTACCACCGTCATACGCAAATTGGGTTCGACACGACAATATACCTTATACGAAGCTAACAATACGGTATCGCCATCATAATATTCAGGAACCTGAGTAGAAAGATAAGCGAACTTAACTGTTTTTGAATCGCTGTTGAATTTGATATTGTAGATCGGCTTACCCAACTTCTCGCCCGTAAACAATTTCGGAGAAGGGTTGGATGTATCGGTAAAACTGTTGCGCGTGCTCTGATTAAACAGGTCGCTGGCCTGAGCAAGCAGGCTTCCCGATGCAGGAACTACGGTGAAACGCGTGTGATTGGCGTCATTATTCACCGTATTGCGCCCCCATACCGTCTTATCGTAGTGAACGTGTGTGACAAGCATACCCGAACCGTATTTATCGGGCGACCATGTGCCAGGCATACGGTGCTCCAAGATGAAATACTCCTTTTCGTCGGCATCATTGCGCACCAAGACGGCATGAGGTTGGCGGCTATCGTCGTAAGGATAGAGGGTAATATAATGCGGCTCGGTGATCTCGGGGATATTCATCCAACCCAGATATGAACGCTCAAAGGCAAGATATGCCATCGGGCGATAACCGTTGCTTTCGTAGCAGCCGCTTTCCATCGTACTCCAGTAACCCGTCAATGGCTTGGAGTGTGAATACGTGGTGCAGTAGATATCGGGCAATCCCAGCGCATGACCGAATTCGTGTACGAAGGTACCCATTCCGCTGAACACACCGCCGCGCATTTCGTTACCGCAGAAAATGGAGTTGATAGGAACACCACCAGGTTCTACCCAGCCTCCGAGGTCCATTTCCTTAGGCCACAAATCGTCGGCCTTGCCTGATGTAGCCTGTCCCGTACCTGCATAAAGCAAAGCCACGAGAGGCACACCGTTATTATTGGTAGCATTCTTAAACTTACGGAAAGAGATACCCTGCTCCTTACATACCTGGAAACAGGTCTGCACAAAAGACCAGAAATTGGGGTCTTTCATGTCATCATTGTCGTGTCCATAAACGGCAAAGCTGTCAGGAAGTGTCACACGTCCCACGATTTCAAACGTAGGCGTGAACAAACCGAACGATTGGTCCTTGAAAAACTGTGCTACCGAGCCTTTACTGCCATTGAAATCGTAGCCTTCCTTGTTCAACATATCGTCAAACTGCTGGTTGCTGCTCACGAATTTTCTGTCGGGGAACTCTACCAAGAGAACAGGTATGGCAAAACTTCCGATACTGGCGACTGCGCCACCGGCATTCTTACCATATTTTCCCATTCCGTCGCCATCGTAGGAGACAAGTCGGTTGGTGGGAAGACCAAGTTCGGGAATAATTTCGCGACGGTCCTTTACGTGCTCGAAAGCCTCGTCTGTAGTAATCGTTGTCTCGGCCAAAGCAGCCTCTTCCGGCGAACGTTGTCCGGGATTGTGAGCCAAAACATCGGTTGGTACCAGATGTTCGCCCTCAACTCTGGCATAACACAAATCGCCCTTGGCATTTCTAACGAGAGCTACGTTGTCGGTAGTGCCATAGAAGACAAAATTTGTGCGAGAGTTGGCAATACAACGTGCCTGTACCTCTGTTCCGTCACTTTGTCCGTATGTAAACAACGGGAAGCGTTCGTCTTGCGCCTTTACCGAGGCACAGCAAACGAACAGAAGGAGATAAAGTAAAATTCTTTTCATATAATGAATGTTTTGTTTTGATATTCACACGAAGAATGGACACATTTATCCAATTACGCTGCAAATTTAGGATTTTTATTACTATCAGCCGAAAAATCAGCCATATATTTTACCAAAACAGACAAGACTTTACCTTTTAGCACAGGAAAAACGAGAAGTATCTCAGAGGGACTTCGCTTTGGCAAATACCCCTTCCGCACTTGGGAAGAGGTACAAAAAAAGAGCTGCCCAACGAATCGGGCAACTCCTTCTATCTTTTCAGAAAGCAAAAGACTACACTTTGATTTCTACCTCAACACCGCAGGGGAGTTCGAGCTTCATCAAGGCATCAACGGTCTTTGATGTAGTACTGTAGATATCAATTAAGCGCTTGTAGGTAGAAACCTGGAATTGTTCGCGACTCTTCTTGTTTACGAAGGTACTACGGTTTACAGTGATGATGCGTTTGCGAGTAGGAAGGGGAATTGGACCACTTACTACGGCACCTGTAGCTTTTACGTTCTTAACGATCTTCTCAGCTGACTTTTCAACGAGAGTGTGATCGTAACTTTTCAGTTTGATTCTGATTTTTTGACTCATAATATACTTTTTTGTTTGTTTTACTCCTCTCGGACATCGGCGTTAAGAGTCATTTGTTAACGCCGATGCCCAAAAGGATGCTGAATGTTAGAAAATTATTTTACCAAGTCCACACGACCTTTCACTTCCTCGAGCACAGTGCGTGCAATGCTTGAGCTCAGAGGAGCGTGGTGGTCGTAAGTCATAGAACTTGTGGCACGACCTGAAGTGATTGTACGGAGAGCTGTTACGTAACCGAACATTTCAGACAGGGGCACCATAGCTTTTACCAAGCGGCTGCCGCTACGTGTGCTTTCCATGCCTTCAACCTGTCCGCGACGCTTGTTAAGGTCGCCGATCACGTCACCCATGCTTTCTTCCGGCGTATCAACTTCGAGTTTCATGATAGGTTCAAGCAATACTGGGCCTGCCTTTGCACATGCGTTGCGGTAAGCGCTGATTGCTGCGACTTCAAATGAAAGTTGATCTGAGTCCACGGGGTGGAATGAACCGTCAAGAAGTTCTACCTTCAAGGTATCTACGGGATAACCGCCAAGTACACCCGTCTTCATGGCAGATTCAAAACCTTTCTGCACGCTGGGGATGAATTCCTTAGGAATATTACCGCCGGTAACCTTATTAACGAACTGTAAGCCTGTGCCTTCGAAATCAGCATCGACAGGACCTACGTTTACGATGATATCGGCAAACTTACCGCGACCACCAGTCTGTTTCTTATAGACTTCGCGCAGATTAACTGTCTCAGTAATTGCTTCTTTGTAGTTAACCTGAGGCTTACCTTGGTTACATTCTACTTTAAACTCGCGCTTCAGACGGTCAATGATGATATCAAGGTGAAGTTCTCCCATACCACTGATAACTGTCTGGCCGCTTTGTTCGTCGGTGTGCACGGTAAATGTGGGGTCTTCCTCAGCAAGTTTAGCCAGACCGTTAGAAAGTTTGTCAAGGTCTTTCTGAGTCTTAGGCTCAACGGCGATAGCGATAACGGGATCGGGGAAGTCCATAGATTCCAGTACGATAGGTGCATCTTCGTCGCAGAGTGTATCACCTGTACGGATATCTTTGAAACCTACACCGGCACCTATATCTCCGGCAGAGATAACTTCTACGGGATTCTGGTGATTTGAGTGCATTTGGAACAGACGGCTCACACGTTCCTTCTTACCTGAGCGAACGTTGTAGATATATGAACCGGATTCGATCTTACCTGAATAAACACGGAAGAAGGTTAAGCGGCCTACATACGGGTCTGTTGCAATCTTAAATGCGAGGGCGCTGGTTTTTTCTTCTTCTGAGGGTTTGCGATCTTCCTCTGCGCCTGTGCTTGGGTTGGTTCCTACAACGTTAGGTGTGTCCAATGGGCTGGGAAGGAACATACAAACGTAATCAAGCAAGGTCTGTACGCCTTTATTCTTGAATGAAGAACCGCAAGTCATGGGAACGATTTCCATTGAGAGGGTTCCTTTGCGGATTGCTGCGATGATTTCGTCTTCTGTGATGGCGTCGGGATTCTCAAAGAACTTCTCCATGAGATTTTCGTCGCATTCTGCAGCGGTTTCAATCATCTTACCGCGCCACTCCTCGGCTTCGGCCTGGAGTTCTGCGGGGATATCTTCTACAGAGTAGTCGGCACCCATTGTCTCGTCGTGCCAGAAGATGGCTTTCATCTTGATAAGATCGACGATACCCTTGAAGTTTTCTTCTGCTCCGATAGGAATTGAGAGCGGGCAGGGAGTAGCACCGAGTACGTCCTTCATCTGACGAACTACTTCGTAGAAATCGGCACCTGAACGGTCCATTTTGTTTACGTAACCGATACGTGGTACGTTATATTTGTCTGCCTGACGCCAAACGGTCTCAGACTGTGGCTGCACGCCGCCTACTGCACAGTATGTGGCGACAGCGCCGTCCAATACGCGGAGCGAACGTTCTACCTCTGCGGTAAAATCGACGTGTCCCGGGGTGTCAATCAGGTTGATCTTGTACTGTTTGTCCTTATAGCTCCAAGAACATGTGGTTGCAGCAGATGTGATAGTGATACCACGCTCTTGCTCTTGTGCCATCCAGTCCATTGTTGCAGCACCGTCGTGTACCTCACCGATCTTGTGGGTTTTTCCGGTGTAGAACAGGATGCGTTCTGAAGTTGTTGTCTTACCGGCATCGATGTGAGCCATGATACCGATATTACGGGTCAAATGCAAGTCAGTTTTGGCCATTGTCTTTTTCTCTTAGCTTAGTTATTAGAATCTGAAATGTGCAAATGCTCTGTTAGCCTCTGCCATGCGGTGCATATCTTCCTTACGTTTGTATGCGCCACCCTGTTCGTTGAAAGCGTCCATGATTTCGGCTGCGAGTTTGTCGGCCATTGTCTTTCCACCGCGCTTGCGGGCAAAGTTAATCATGTTCTTCATGGAGATACTTTCCTTACGGTCGGGACGGATTTCGGTGGGAACCTGGAAAGTGGCGCCACCGATACGGCGAGACTTCACTTCCACCTGGGGAGTTACCTTATCGAGGGCAGTCTTCCAGATTTCGAGGGGAGCCTGTTCGCTATCCTTCATTTTTTCTCCGACGAGTTCAAGGGCATGATAGAAGATTTTGTAGGAAATGCTCTTCTTTCCGTCGTACATCAAGTGATTTACGAATTTTGATACCTTTTGATCGCCATACACGGGATCCGGCAGTATCACGCGCTTCTTTGGTTTTGCTTTACGCATTGTCTTAAAATGTGTTTGGTTGTTAATTTTAGGCTGCTTTGGTGTTTTCTTCAACACTCCCGTCGGAGTATTTACTCAACCCTTTGCTAACCAAATCTATGTGTTCTGAAAATTTGTTCCGTTTGGAAGTTTCATCCCGAAAAGAGAGGGAAGACAATTGACTTGCGGCGTCCTCTTTGTCTTATACATATTTAAAAGGAGTATCTCCGCCCATCAATTGCTCCTTTCTTCTCGTCAGATGATTTTGTTACTTCTTCGCAGCTTTAGGACGCTTAGCTCCGTATTTGCTGCGGCGTTGTGTGCGACTTGCTACGCCAGCTGTGTCGAGTGTGCCGCGCACAATGTGGTAACGTACACCGGGAAGGTCTTTCACACGACCGCCACGAACCAGCACGATGCTGTGTTCCTGCAGGTTGTGTCCTTCTCCTGGAATGTAGGAGTTTACTTCCTTTGAGTTTGTAAGGCGCACACGTGCCACCTTACGCATCGCTGAATTAGGCTTCTTAGGCGTGGTGGTATAAACACGCACGCAAACGCCGCGACGCTGAGGGCATGAATCGAGAGCAGGAGACTTAGATTTGTCTTCGGCCACAACTCTTCCCTTTCTTACCAATTGTTGAATTGTAGGCATTTTTGTTTGTTTTTTTAATTATATATTTTTTATCTTTCTATTTCATTTTCAGTGAGAAAAGGGTACAATACACCTTTTCGGGTTGCAAAATTACAACAAACCCCGAAACTGACAAAATAATTATTCATTATTTTTCTCACACCCCCCTGCAAGACAACGATTGCGCAGCACCACTGAAGCATACATCTTGCAAAAACAGTCTGATACCAGAGGCATTTCCGTCATACGGCGAGACACAAAACAATATCACGCTCCCACACTCTTCCACATCCTTTTTCGCAAAGATTTCGTGACAACGTGATAACGCTATAACGGCACAACGGAAAACGCTCCGGAAAGAAGAGTCAAATAGCTCCGAGCAAAAAAAATTTTGCTCCGAGCTAAATTTAAATATTGCTGTCCGGTTAAAAATCATCTTTACTCCCGCAAAATTAGGGGCTGAC
>CAMVJO010000048.1 GCA_947167835.1 uncultured Prevotellaceae bacterium | reverse complement strand
CCTAATTTTTAGAACTACCCTAAAAATAGTCTATAGGGACTTTTTCAGTGCCCTCGAGCTATTTCCCCTTTTTCCGAGGGGTAAAAATAGCATCTCGAAACAACCTGAAAATTCCGATGGATAAAAGGCGTATGGCTATGGCTTGTTTGGTTGTTTCAAAAACTAATAGGGAGATAATGAATTTTAGCTCCGAGGTATTTTCCAGAGCGATAATCATACGTTAAGTATCTTTACATGTAGTACTATACGATCCTTTTGTTGCACCACCATCAGATTCTTTTACGCGCGCGCGTGTATTTATATTTAAGGTGTCCGCTTTCAGATGTTTGGCTCATTCTGTTGTTAATTGTAAAAAAAATGCCTGATTCTTGTACTTTTTGTCGAAAGTGCTGTAAATCACACGGATGCCTCAGAATACAAATTTTACGCGTCCTCGCTAATTCTTAAAAAATCTTAAAATAATTATAATTATTACCTTACAAAGTGTATCAAAATATAAAAAACAATTAAATTTGCTACGCCTATTGCTATGCGCAGAAGGCAAAAACGTGAACAAAACAAAATAATAAATAAATAAAAACTAATTAATGCGTATGAAAAACCGTTTTTGTAAAATGGCAAAAGACATGCTAATAGTTATGTGTTTTGTCTCATTTTGCGGTGCTTTCAACTCCTGTAAAGATGAGTACACATTGGATGATGAGCGTCCTGTATTCTTAGGAGACGGAAGTATCTATGCTGAATTATGTGCAAGACCGAAGTCGGCCTCAGACCCCCATTCGTTCAAGACGATGATTCAGCTGATTGACGACCTGGGCGAAAAAGAAGTCTTGGACAAGACGGGTTCTAAAACCCTCTTTGCTGCTGATGACAACGCTTTCGCAGAATTTTTCCGCACAACAAACTGGCTTGATGCTCAGGGTTCTCCCGTAAGAAGCTATGAACAGCTCACAGAAAGCCAGAAACGCCTTTTATTGTACAACTCAATGTTGGACAATGCGTATGTGATGGAAATGCTTACTAATGTGACCTTGAATTCAACGTTGAGCAAAAACCAATGCTTGCGTCAAGGTACATCTGCATCAGCAACAGACTCTATTCCTTACTGGTTGCTTTCCGCTAACGAACTACCTGTTAATCTTAACCTCTCGGTAGATGGATTTAAGAGCGACTCAGTTTGGTGGAACAACAATGACTTCTGGGCTAATCGCAGGGAAAATGCAAGTTTGGGTGTTTATATGGCCGTTGACGGCACAGACCCCATGCTTACTCACTTCCTTGAAGGTCAGATGAAGGAGAAAAGTATTACACACGACGACGTCCTTTTCGTTTTGAACGATAAGAATCCTTGGCCAGAGGACGGAGAAAAGAGAGATTATATATATAATCGCAAAGTTGTCGAAGCCGACGTGACTTGTACCAATGGTTACATCCACGTGCTCGACGGCGTATTGCTCACTCCTCCCAATATGGCAGAAGCTATCCGTCAAAATCCGAATACGCAGCTGTTCAGCGCCATGTTGGATCGTTTCTCTTATCCGTATTATGACGCTACGCTGACACGTAACTACGCTTCGATGCACAATATCGGCACCGACTCCGTATTTACGAAGCTCTACGTTTCAAAGAACGGCAGATTGGGTGAGACGGCAACGATGCCAGACAACACAGCTCTGGACGCAACTTTCCCGAAGCTGAACTTTGACCCAGCTTGGAACCAGTATGCTGTTGGTAACTCGGTTACAAAAGAACAGGATATGGCTGTGATGTTCGTTCCTTCGGATGAATCACTCTATAACTTCTTCGTAAAAGGTTCCGGTCGCGTTATCATGGAACGTTTTGCAAAGGTTCCTGTTGAACAGCTGACGAAAGATAATCTTAAGGAGAACCTCTTCCAGATTCCTTTGGAAATCATCAAGTCTATGATTAACAACTTGATGAAACCCTCGTTCTGCGAATCAGTTCCCAGTAAGTACAAAACCATTATGAACGATGCTCAGGACCAGATGTTCCCGCCAGCACAATATCCTTCGCTGAACGACTTTAAAGCATTGTTTGATACCGTTATGTTAGCCAACAACGGTGTGGTTTATGTGCTGAAAGACCGAATGATTGCTCCTGCAGACTATGCAAGTGTCATTGCGCCTGCTATTTATAACTCAAATACGCAGATCATCAAAGCACTTGTTCAAGCTGACGAGCCTACAATCAAATTGGCCGACGGTTATTCAAGAGCTCCGCTGCAGAAGTATTACAGTACTTACCTGAAAGCTATGCAGTCTCGCTTCTCTTTCTTTATCCCGACCGATGAAGCTCTGAAGACTTACGGACTTGTCGATCCGTATGCCTACTCTTTCGGTGACGCAAAAACGAATAAAGCTCGTTGGCGCTATTGGACTTTTGAGTTTAACAACAACCGTATTCCTTCTGGTAAATATATTCCTGTTGATGCTCAGGCAAAAGTTTGGACTATGGAGCAGGAAAGAAATAGTGTAAACGACAAAAATGCTGCAGGTATCCAGTTAGTTCGCGGTAATGTGTCGGGTAACACCACAGACGACCAGTCTTGGGGTGAAGTACGTAAGACATTGCTTACGGAAATGGTGGATCATCACATTATAGTTCACGATGCTTCTCAGAAAGATGGACTTGCCAGTGATGCAAACTGGTACTTGTCAAGAAATGGTGCTCCTGTCTATGTGAAGAATAAAGTATCATCTGTTGTAGGTTCTACAAAAGTTATCGATGCCGGCACTTCAATAGAAGGTGGTTTGCAAGTAATGCTGAATGGTGATGACATTACTGAAAATGATGAGGAATGTAACATCCTTCGTGTTTATGACCAGTCAGGTTTGAACCGTGAAACCGGCGCAGAAAGCTATGGTAATGGTATGACTTACATCATTGACAGACCGATGCAGGCAACTTTGAATCCAGTATATAAGATTCTCAAAGCAAATACTGACTATTCTATGTTCTTTGATGCTTGTAACGGTGTGGATGTTGATCTGCTTAAGAGCGCAGGCTTCGACTATGTTGAAGAAACCGTAAACGGACAAACCGTATTGGTAGATTCCACAATGTCAACAGCCGACTGGAACAAAGACCGTGAGAAGTTCTATATTTTCCGCACGGGTAATACTAATAATTTCTTTACTCCCGCTGGAGAATCTCTGGTTCGTTTCTTCAATAACTACCATTACACCATCTATGCTCCGACTAATACAGCTATGCAGGCTGCATACGATGCAGGACTTCCCACTTGGGCTGATATTACTAAGTTCGTAAATGACAGCATTGTGAACGAAATGGAGTTCCAAACGATTCCTACAAAGGAAGAAGTGGCAGATTTTCCTGATAAGAAGGCAGAACGCGAAGCTACTGTAAATAAGAAACTGGCTCGTGTGGCTAAAGCCCGCGCTATGGTTACGATGCTTCTGAATTTCTTGAAGTATCACTTCCAAGACCACAGTATCTTTGCTGATAATATCACATTGAATGCAGATGTCAAGACAGGAGGTACAGGTGAAACATACCAGACTTCATGTATCTACAATGGTGCATATATTACCTTGACACCGATCCAGCAAGGCGGCAACTTTGAAGTCAAGGATGCCTGTGGTAATTTTGTTACCGTACAGCAACCTTGGAACCAGTTGGCAAACGATATGGAATTTACAGTAAACACTTCTGGTAACTCAAGTTCTCTGAAGGGTCACGTAAAGGTAAATTCATACGCTGTAATCCATACTGTAAATAACTATTTGAACTTCCTCACTTCTGGCGATTGGACAGGCAGCAACAAACGTTTTGACGGAGCCTGGGCTTCACCAAAGAAAGCTATGAATTTCGTAAAGAAGTACAGAATCAGAAAATAATAAAGTGATATGAATAATATTAAATATTTACTTACCTTAGCCTTTTGCTTCTGTTTCGTAGCTCTATCTGCCCAGAAGCGTGTAACGGGTCACGTTTGGAATAAAAGCGATGGTCCTGTTGTAATGGCTACCGTTGTCGAGTTGGACGCATCAAACCGTGTTGTATCCCAGACTCGAACCGATGCCAGTGGTAATTTCTCGTTGATGGTGAAATATCCTGATAAGAGTAAATTGCAGGTCTCTTATATCGGTTATGTTACTGAACGTCGCGAATTGAAAGGTGCTACATCTTTCCGTATTGAAATGCGCGATCGTAAGACTTTGAACGTTGCTGAAGTACAGGCAACCCGTAAAACTCGTTCAAACGGTCTTGTAATTCCTGAACATGAAGTATCTATTGCCAAGCAAACCTTGGATATGGATGCGATGGAAGGCCTTTCGTTTGAAACTGCGGGTGAAGCCCTTCAGGGACAGATAGCCGGTCTTGATATTATTGCCAATTCCGGTAACCTTGGTGCAGGTACTTCAATGCGCCTGCGTGGTGTGTCTTCTATTAACGGAAGTGCTGAACCTTTAATCGTAGTTGATGGACATATTCTTGAAGACTATGATTCAGATCAGTTAGACCTTACCAACTCTGAAGACGAAATGCAATTTGCAAACCTTTTGCAGATTAATCCCGAGGATATTAAGAGCATTCAAGTGTTGAAAGACGCCGCTGCTACGGCTATTTGGGGTGCTCGTGGTACGAATGGTGTTATTGAAATCACCACTCGCCGTGGTTCTCGCGGAAAAACAAGACTTGACTTCTCGTATAAATTCTCAGGTAAGTGGATGCCCGAAGGTCGGAAGATGCTTAATGGTGACGACTACACCATGATGTTGAAAGAAGCCTACTTCAATCCACAACAGAGCGATGAAGCCGCAGGTATCGTCGAGTTGATGTACAGAAAGAACTCACACCCCAATTATTACTACAACTTCAATAAGAATACTGATTGGGAAAAAGAAGTTACTCAGTTCGGTCAGACACATAACTTCGGTATGACAATCAATGGTGGTGGTGAAAAAGCTACTTTCCGTATATCTGCAAACTATGACTACGAAACCGGTCACATCATCGAGCAGAAACTGAATCGTATCACTACCCGTATGGCTCTTGACTACTGGGTATCAGACCGTATCAAGTTCTCTTCAACATTCTCATTGACTTATACAAAAAACCACGGAAACTATAATGGTATTTTGAATATGGCATACAAAGCAATGCCTAATATGTCTGTTTTCCGTTACGAGTTTAATAATGAAACGCAGGAAGCATTTAATACCGGTGAGTATTTCATCTTGCCAGAAGCAGCCTCTGCACGTGGTCTTTTGGATAATAGTAGTGGTAAGACCTCATATTATCTTTCTGATATGGTAAGTAATGGTAACCCTGTGGCAGATGCTAAGTTTGCCTGGAGGGAACAATCTACTTACACTATTACTCCTAACTTGCAGTTGGAGTATAAGTTCCTTGGAAAGGAAGATAATGAAACACAGTTGAATTATACTGGTGAAGTTTATTTGAATGCTTATACAAACTCCAATGACTCATATTATCCGCAGTCACTTACATCAAGTCAGTGGAACGCCGGTTCTGGTGTAAACATTACTGCAAACAGTGAGTATAAGAGTTTGAAATTTGAGACCAAGCATAGCATTGTATTCCGCCCGCAGTTTGCTAATAAGAAACACTCTTTGCAGGTTTTGATGAGTGGTGAAATGTCTTCAACGACTTCTACAGGTCAAAGTTATACCTCAACTGGAGTGAACGGCGGTATCACTTCTCCTACTGCTCCTGGTTACCTTCGTTCTCCGAGTACCAGCACTGGTAAGTCTCATACAATGGCCGGTACCGGTTCATTCCACTATTCTTATGGTGGTAAATATTCTCTGACATTCACACTCCGTGCCGATGGTAGTACAAAATTCGGTTCTGGTAGCAAGTGGGGATTCTTCCCTGGTGTTGCAGGACGTTGGAATGTCAGTGATGAAGGATTCTTCCAGTCTCTGAAACCTACAATCAACTTGTTTGCTATCCGTGCAAGTTGGGGTATCACTGGTAATGAATCAGCTATCTCTCAGAATTCACAGTATAACACATATTCAAAGAATGGTTCATACAATGGTGTCTTGGCTATGACGCCGGATGCTTTGCGTTTGACAACTATCAAATGGGAAAAGACAACTTCATGGAACCTCGGTTTCAATTTGAATTTATTTGAGTTTGATCTCTTGCAGTTTGACTTGAATATCTATAAGCGCAGAACTACTGACTTGTTGAACTCAAATGTTAGTATTCCTTCTTACACAGGTTTCAAGACTTTGTCTGCTGCAAACGTAGGTGCTGTAAATAATGAAGGTTGGGATTTGTATGTAAATACCGGCAGATTATTCAAGACTGGTAAGTTCTATATGAATTTCCGCTTCAATATAGCACAGACTATCAATACAATTACGGATATGGACGCAACGGTTCTTGCTTCTTTCAATCAACCGTTTAACTACGAAAACCTTTCTGTAATGAACCGCGTTCAAATTGGTAATGCCTTAGGTGGTATCTATGGTTTTATCCATAAAGGTGTTTATGCTTATGATTATGAGCACAATGGATACTTCTTGGATAAAAACGGTACTTATAATACAACCAAGAATGACTATTTTGACGCCAATCTTGACGAGAATGGAAATCCTGTTAGAAACACAGCACGTGTAAACAAGACAGGACGCGAACTTTCTACTCCTATTGCCCGTGATGCACAGGGTAATGTGATTTACGACAAGGATGGAAATCCGCTTCCTATGTACTTCAACTATGGTGGCGCCAACTATCAGTTCCGTGGTGGTGATGTAATATATGAAGATATCAACCATGACGGTCAGATTAACGACCTTGATATTGTTTACTTAGGTTCTTCCAATCCTAAAGTAAATGGTGGTTTCGGTGTTGACTTTACTTATGGCCAATGGCAGTTGAAAACAAACTTCAACTTCCGTATAGGTAACAAGATTATCAACTATGCCCGTCTTGAGGCCGAGAGTATGCGTACCAATACCAACCAGGCCGCTTCTGTAAATCACCGTTGGAGAAAGAACGGTCAGGAAACAGAAATTCCTCGTGCATTGAGTACAAGGGTTGATGGTGGTGTTAGTTATAACGCCTTGATTAACTCTCGTTATGTTGAACCAGGAGACTTCCTTCGTTTCCAATACATCCAGTTGTCTTACAATGTACCTGCTAAGGTCTTGAAGAGATATGGATTCCGTAGTCTCCGTCTCTCTCTCAGCGGTAATAACTTATACTTCTGGACTAAGTATTCGGGTGTGGATCCTGAAATCGGTGCAGACCGCAGTAAAGGTAATGCGTCTCCGACAACAGACCGAAACCCGACACCTCGTAACCGCTCGTTTACATTTAGTATGAATTTCGGATTCTAAAAATTACGTAATTATGAGTTTACAGAATAATATGAATAAATTGCTGATTCTTGGAAGTCTTTTATGTTCCGTGCTGTTTACAGCATGTGACGACTTCTTGACCGTATATCCTACAACTCAGATTACTGAGGAAGAATTCTGGCAAGATAAAAATGACTTTAATAATGCACGTGCCGGTGCATATATGCAACTTGTTTCCGCAAGTGTTACCAATAAGATACTTTATTGGGGTGAAGTTCGTTCAGATAATGTTCGTTTGAACCAGATGAGCAACACTTCTGTATTATATATGCAACAGGCTATTCTCCGCCCATCAGACAATGATAAATATGAGTGGGCTGACTTCTATAAAGGTATCAACTATTGCAATAAGGCTATAGAAAAGGGATTTGAGATGACAGATCCTGCAAATCAAATAGACCCTGCATATAGTCGTCGCGATTTCAATCGTGATAAGGCCGAGTTAATTGGACTTCGTTCTTTATACTATTTCTATTTGGTACGTGCTTTCCGCGATGTTCCTTATATAAATAGTTCTATAAGCACAGATGCCGAAGTTCAGCAGATGGGTGTTACTTCCGGTGAAGCTATTCTTGGTGACTTGATTGACACTTTAGAGGTTTATCGTAACACAGCTACCAACTTGGACAATAAAGGCAGGTTTAACCAGACAAGCCTTGCAGCATTGCTTGCTGATATGTATCTGTGGAGAGGATGTCTCTTGAAGAATTACAGTAAGAAGTTCACTGCAAACGGTAAGTTGCGTGCAGTAAATACTACCGATGTACCTGTTCTGGATGCTACCACTGGTGATACTTTAAGTTGGCAGGCAAAAGATGGTACCGCTATTGACGATGCTTATTGTGATGCTTTGAGTTTAGCATGTTTCAATAAAGCTATATCTGTAGCAGATGAAACATTGGATAAAGTTATGGTTGTGTTCGATAGAAACAGACAGATGAATCGTTCTATCAGCACTAAGGAACGTGCCGAAACATATCCTTTGCATCACCTCAATAGAGAAGAAAACGATCCTACAACTAATCAGGAAGATGGAATCTATTCAACGATTTGGGGTAGAAAGAATAGCGACGAAAGTATTTTTGAATTAGCCTACGAGGGAACAAGTGGTAACTCTAACAGTGCACTCTCAACGTTCTTTGGCTCTGCAAGTGGTGGAACAGTAACCCCTTCTATGCTTACAGCTGCCGATGTCCTTCATAGCAATATGACTAAGGATAATGCTGAACGTGGTTTCTCAAAATACGATATACGTGGCTTGCAGACAATTGCCTATAGTGAAGAATATGCAAGTTCAAACGCATTCCCTATTCATAAGAATATTGCAATGAACCTCACATATAAAGATTTGAAGAATTTGAGTGAGGGCTTCAATGTTACTTACAGAACAGGTAACCTGGATGCTAACTTCCCTATATATCGTTCAACGGATATTATGCTTATCAAGGCAGAAGCCATCGTTCGTGCCAACATCACAGCTAAATTCGGACAGGTAAACTGGATGGTAAACCATATTTATGCACGTAATAATCCGTGCCGTACGACTATGGATACCACTTCTACTACTACAGCTTCTGATTTGCTGGTTAAAGTCTATACAGAGCGTCAGCGTGAGTTCGTAGGCGAAGGCAAGCGTTGGTTCGATTTAGTTCGTGAAGCAGAAGCCGGTAATTATTACAGTGTTGCAGGCTCAACGAAAGTTATGGAAGATTTGTCTTCAAAGTTTGTAAGCGTAACAACTTTGGTGAAGAATCGTATGCGTAACATCTGGTCTTTCTATAACCCTATTTGTCAGGATCAGATGAAGACTTGCGGTGTCGATTACGGTGGCTATGTCCATCAAAACCCAGTTTGGCAACGTTATAGTACGGATAAGTAAAAAATATATTACTAAGCAGGAATATAAAATCACATAACTTCTTTATACATCATTTCATTAGGTAAAAGATAGAAAAAGAAAATGTATTCATTATATATAATATAAGGAGTAGTTTTCATAATATGTTTGTTTTATATTCTGTATAGGATTTATAACTAAAATAAAAATAGAATAATATGATTGCAAAATATAGCAAAAGCCTTCTGGGTGGATTTTTAGTAGTTTCCATGGCTTTCCTTGGCTATGCTTGCACGGATGACAGCCATTTTGATGTTATCAGTGACGATGCTGTTGCGTCAAAATCCATTTGGGAGAATATTGAATCTCAACCAAATCTCACCGAGCTAAAGCAGATCCTGGAAAAGGCTCCTGTTGTGAAAACAGAAACTGATAACAAGTCTGTTCTGACCTACAAGGATTTTCTTAGCGGTACTCAGTCTTTCACATTCTGGGCACCTATTGATGGTTCCTACGATGCAACAAAATATCTCAACCTGCTTGCCCAGGCTGAATTGGAAACAGATCCTATTGTTGCTGCTCGTTTGAAATATGAAGTTAGCCATCAGTTTGTTCAGAACCATTTAGCTCGTTTTAATTATGAGTCATTTACAGGTGATCAAAGTGTTGTTCTTATGAATTCTAAGATAACAAATTATAATTCATCAAAAAAACAGTTTGGTAACCTCACTTTGGTTGATGGCTATGAAAATATCCCGTCTTCAAATGGCTCACTTCATATAGTAAACGGTGTATATCCCTTTATGCACAATATGCGTGAATTCTTGTTCTCCGGATATGATTCTCTTACTACTGTTCTAAGATCTTATGAGGAGATAGATTCTACAGACTTGTCGAAGTCTATTGAAGGTGCTGTGAACGATGATGGTTATATGGTTTATCTTGATACCATCTATAACACAACAAATAAAATGTTGAATTTATCTCGTGCTAAGATTTCTGATGAAGACTCTCTCTATGTCGGTATTCTTCCTGCAACTGATGCTGCTTGGGATCAGATGAATTCAAAAATCAAGAAGTTGTATAAATACGGCGCATACTATTTCAATGATTGGGATTACGAGAACTTGGATTTCAAGAATAACAAGACTACAACAGCGAAATCTTTCAATACAGACTCTGTAACCCTCTATAATGCTCATAGAGACATCATGCGCTCTATGTTTGTCAGCGCCTCTTCTTGTGGATTCGACACAAAGGTTGATTCTGCCGAGTTTATAGATTATGTTATGACAGCAGACTCTCTGGTTACCACAGCGGGTGTTGTTATCTATAATCCTAACAAGGGTGGAGTTAATCCTTTGTTCCAGGGACTTACACCTGTACGTGGATCTAACGGATATGTATTTGAACTTCAGAACTTCAACGCAGATCCTTGTGATATTTGGGCTGAAAAGATCAATCTTGATTTAGCAGGTAACGAGTATTATGTTATCAAGACTGAGTTTTGTAAGTCAGATCGTGGTGAACTTGTTCGTTTGGATTCAGAAAACAGAAATGATACTATCTATGGTGATGTAGAGAACAATCGTTTCCGTCGTTTTGATACTAAAGATCACACTAAATCTACAACTCTTCGTATTTGCATTAAGTTAGATAAGGTTAAGAGCACAGCCTATCGTTTGAAGATGGTTATGGCTCCGGCTTACATCAATAAGTATAATCTTGTCGATGAATCTGAAGCAGAAGTTGTTAGTGGTTTTACTGCTGAAGTTTACTATGACTATACCACAAAGCAGTCTCCGAAAAAAGTTACCACTTCTAAGGCAAATGTCATAGTGGATCAGGATTCAGTTAAGGAATATGTAGTGTTCGATAAACTTGTTTTCGATCGTTGCTACGATGAACTTCCTGATAATGCAGACAGCTTCCCTTATCTGCAGATTGAAGTAGATAAGAACCACCAAAATGGTAAATCAGGTGGCGTGACTTATAAGAATAACTACGCACTGAACATTGTTAAAATTATTCTTGAACCTTTGAGAGAAGATGAACAATGATTGTTCTTTGATTCTTTCAAATATTCTTCATCAAACTTTTCTCACGAAAAAATACAAGAAAATGAATAAGAATATATTCAACATTAAACCAAGTATCCTTCGTATAGGATTCTTCGCAGTTGCCTTTTCTCTTTCTGTAGGAATGTCGGCTCAATCAGACGATTCTACAGATGGGGCAGGCAATGAAGTGGAGCAGACTAAGTCTGTTAAAAAGGCTAAGACTCCACAGTATAAGTTAGTGGAGATCAAGGGTAATGTGTTCGATGCTGCCACGAAAAAAGGTGTTGCTGGAGCACGTGTCCAGGCTTTGAGCAATGATCCCGACATCGTTTTTCACTATTCCGCAACGACAGACGAAAATGGTGCATATACAATTCGTGTGCCTGAGTTTGTAACCGTACTTTATGTAAAGTCTCCGGAGCATAATGCAGCCCAGCTTCCTTTGAAAGGTGTAGAAAATCAGGATGTCTATCTGTATTTTGGACTCAACAAAGAGTTCTATAGAGAAACTACTGATTTGTTGGCAAAGGGACGCATGGATGTAAAACTCTCCAGTGCCGTCACTATTGAGGATGACATTGAAAACAGCTTGAATGGCATGGTTCGTACCGTTAATCGTGGCGGTATGCCTGCCCAGGGTGCTGTGATGTTCGTTAATGGACTGAATTCTCTTAATGCCAATGCACAACCTCTCATTGTTGTCGATGGTATTGTTCAGGATAATCAATATAATCGTACGGCTTTACATGATGGTTTCTATAACAACCCTCTCAATATGTACGACCCTGAAGATATTGAAAGTGTTGAAGTCCTTAAAAACGGAACAGCCCTCTATGGTGCTAAAGGTTCTAATGGCGTTATCTTTATCAATACACGTCGTGGACATAGCCAGGTAACAAAGATTAATGTACGTGCATACGGTGGTTTTGAGACCGTTCCTTCTCTGACAAAGATGATGGATGGTAATCAGTTCCGTAACTATGTAACAGAATTCCTTGGTACTACAGACAAGCGCGATCTTCTTGCTTCCGATTATGAGGTTCCATTCTTAAATGAGAACCCATACAAAGCTATTGTAAATGGTGTTGAAAAGACTATCAACCCATATTATAATATGTATCACCATAATACCGATTGGCAAAAGGATTTGTATCATACAGCTTTCACACAGAACTACAAAGTCAGTGTAGAAGGTGGTGATGATATTGCTATGTATAATCTTTCACTCGGTTACACAGAATCAGAAGCTACTGCAAAGAAGAATGACTTCAATCGTCTGAATATCCGCTTCAATACAGATATCAATATGTTCCGTAAAGTTACTGCAGAGTTTGACATTGCTTATTCTCGTGGTGCTTACAACATGCGTGATAATGGTTGGGGCCAGGATTACTCACGTCGAAACATTTCTTCTCCGAACGTTTTGGGCCTTTTGCAATCTCCGTTTGTAAGCCCTTACCTTAACTACATCTATTTCGATTCTTCTACCAATGATTTGGCTACTGTAGCTTCAAATAGTGTGTATAGTGGTAAGAATTTCATGGATTCAGACAACCCATTGCTTTATGCTAACAAATTTGGTTACCCGGGTGTTGCCAATCCTTACTGGATTCTTCAGAATGGTGAAGGCGACAACAAGAACTATCAGGAGCAAACACAATTTGCTATCACTCTTGCCCCGCGTTATCAGATTAGTCGCAATTTCTCTTTGAGTGACAGATTCAGTTACATCATCAATCGTACCAACGAGAAGTATTATCTGCCTATCAATGGTGTTCCCTCTAAGACTGTTGAAGGTCTTGGACAGGTGCAGAGCGTTATCAGTTCTCAGTTCTCCAAGCAGACTACTATCTACAATGATTTCACAGCTGATTTCCGCAAGCAGTTCCATTCTCATTTCCTTAACGTGATGGGTGGCTTGCGTATTGCCAGTTATGACTTCACCAACAGCCGTATCACTGGTTATACCAATTCAGAGAAAGGTAACGATAAGATGCCTAACATGAGTAATGAATTGGAATACAAGACTTACGGTGGTAACCAAGACCGTTGGACAAATCTTACTTGGTATGCAAACGCAGACTATAACTTCCGCAACGTTTACTTCCTGAATGTCACTGCAGCTATGGAAAGTTCAAGTCGTTTTGGCGACAAAGCCGATGGTGGCCTTGAACTTGCTGGTGTACGTTGGGCTTTCTTCCCTTCTGTTCAGGCAGGTTGGTTGATGTCTTCTGAGAAATGGTTCAATGTTTCGGGTATTGACTATTTGAAGTTTATTGTAGGTTATGATATTAGTGGTAATGATGATGTTTATTACTATTCAAGCCGTACATACTTTGAGAACTTCAAGTTTATGGATAATGCTACTGGTTTGAAGCTTGGTAATATTGCCAACCCGAAGGTTAAGTGGGAAACTACACGCCGCGTAAACCTTGGCTTCCAGACAAGCATGTTGAAGAATCGCTTGCAAGTAGGCTTCAACTATTATTTCTCTCGCACATCTGATTTGATTACCCGTCGTGCCGTAAGTGACATTATCGGTCTGCCATATATTTGGAGTAATGACGGTTCTTTGAAGAACAATGGCTTCGATCTTACTGTCGATGGTCTTCTTATCAATACTAAGGACTTCAAGTGGCAGGCAGGTTTCAGCATTGGTCACTACAAGAATGAGATTACCAAACTTCCTGAGTCTGCAAACAACCGTATCGTGAACTATGGTTTGGATGCAACCGGTCAGCGCGATCTTTCTCTGATGGAAGTCATCAATGGTTACACATCTTCTGTTTACGGAACCGACAATATCCTCACCGCTGTGGGACAGCCTGTTGGAGTATTCTATGGTTATCAAACAAATGGTGTGTTCTCTACCACAGCTGAGGCATCTACTGCTACTCCTGTTGGCGACGGTTATCTGCGTTATCCCACTGGTTTGGCCGAGGCAGGACGTTCTTATCAGCATTTCCAGGCTGGTGACGTTCGTTTCGTGGATCAGAATGGTGATGGTTGGATTAACGAGGCCGACCGCGTAGTTATCGGTGATCCTAATCCCGATATCTATGGTAACCTCTTTACTTCGTTTACATGGAAGAACTTCAAACTTGATTTGAACTTCAAGTATTCTCTGGGTAATGACGTATTCAACTACCAACGCTCTATGTTGGAATCTGAAAGCGATGTATGGGGAACTATTGCTAACCAAACTACAGCTGTTGTCAATCGTTGGCGTTATGAAGGTCAGAAGACCGATGTGCCTCGCGTGATGAGTAAGAGCAGCAGTGAGTGGGTTAATAACGAACGTTTCTCTGATCGTTGGATTGAAGACGGTTCTTATTTGAAACTCAAGAAGATTCGTCTCACATATTCTTTGCCGCTACGTCTGTCATGGTTGAAGGGTATCACCGTTTGGGGTGAAGCCAACAATGTGTTCACAATTACCAAGTATCTTGGCAGCGATCCTGAATTCACAGTTGGCAACGGAGTTCTCTATCAAGGAATCGATGCAGGTCTCCTTCCTTCAAATCGTAACTTCAACTTTGGTTTGACTGTTAATCTCTAATATTTCTTACGGGAGCGTCTCCGTTATAGAATATTTATATGACGGAGCGCTTCCACCTAAAATAGAATATACAAATGAAAGCAAAATCATTTATAAGCCTATTCGTCTTTCTCATGTCGTTTGGTCTTTTCACCACTTCATGCGAAGACATGTTGACTCCCGATATGGATAACTTTGTGGATGGCGATGGTCCCATTCGCGATACCGTATATACATATTTGGGAATAATTAACAGCGTGCAGAATGCGGTAGAGCAAGGCATCATTATTGGTGAATCTCGTGGTGATCTGGTTTCTCTGACCGATTATTCTAGCGATTCTATTTCAAAGATTGCCAATTTTGAGAATGTGAGCGACGGAGAAAATGTGATAGCCAACCGTGCTGCATATTACAATGTTGTCAATCAGTGCAACTTCTATCTGCATCGTGCTGATACGCTTGCCCAGAAGAATGGCCGTTACATCATGCGTAAGGAGTATGCTCAGGTTCTGAATATCCGTGCTTGGGCCTATATGCAGTTGGTTCAAATTTACGGTCGTGTACCTTTTATCGTAGAACCCATCCGCAGTGCCGATACAGGTTGGGAAACGAATCCTCCTGGTGGCGTTTGGGCTGATGCCGACAATCTCGTTACTTTGTTGAAAGGCGACTTGGAAACGGCTGAGGCTTTTGAGAAAAACAACATTCATGGCGGTTTCCCATATTATAGCACCTTCAATACCGGTGCCGGTGTAAACTTTGCCAGCCAGTTGCTCATGTTCCCAACCGACTTGATAAAGGCTGAACTCTACCTGCTCCGTGGTGCCAATAAGAACGACTACGAAATTGCTGCCGAATGCTACTACAATTATCTTGAGAAACGTCCGAAGATTTCTTCTTCCAACGCTATAGCCAGTTATACACGTAATCAGAGGGGTAGTAATATCACTTATGAGGCTAATGCCACACCTTGGGTTAATTCTACCTTTGCTGTGAACGGAACTTTGGCCAGTGTTACATCAGGTTTACCAAGCGGTGACCTCCAGACAGCAATGCCTTCCGCAGCTAATGCTTCAATCGGTAAAGTATTGACTCTTGTTCCGCATATCTACGGATTTGCTATCAACTCGCAGGCCAGCAATGCTTCTAAAGACGGCGAAACTACCGATGGCCAGTCTGGTACCATCACTATCAGTCCTGATTATAAGCTCCGTCAGCTTCAGCCCTCTAAGTCTTATCTTAATTTGAACACTTCTCAGGCATATTGCTTGCAGGATCAGAACAACAGGACGGATATCAGTTATCCTGATGGCGTTGGCGATGCCCGCCTTTCCGGTTCTTCTCCCCTTGTTGAGACAAACGAAGTAGGAACATTGCGTTTCATCCAGAAGTTCGCTCCGGCCACACGTCAGAATAACGATATAGCAGCAGGTGGTTTCACTTTCCGCTATGCAGTTCCCATCTATCGCATACGTCAAATCTATTTGCACTATGCAGAGGCTTTGAACCGTGCCGGATATCCTCACTTCGCTTTTGCTATCCTCCGCGATGGTTTGACACCGAACAAGATTCCTACTTTAAGAATTGATACCTTGTGCGACAATACTGCTGCCACAAAGACCGTATGTCTCAGAGTCGATTCTACAGCAGAAAACATCTCTTCTTCCAGCAATATCAGCGGTGGTGCCGACTATATCACCGCAGACGAACTGCTTCGCTCGGGTAATGTGCCTAACGAATTGCAGAAGCTTCTGCCTACAGGCTCTTATGGCAATGTGAAGTGGATGAAGTTCAGCGAGTGGGGTGATAACTCCTACGGTATTCACGAACTCGGTTGTGGCTATTCACAGAGAGCAAATACCGAATACAATTTCAATACTTGTATCTCTAAGCGTATCCTTGACGAGGCTACACGTTCCGGTTTCGACATGACACTTGCACAGAAGTATTCTGACAGCATCAAGACCGAAAACATTCTTGTGGGCGATGCCAACGATCCTACTGTCACCTACACCGTTGTTCCTCTTGATATGAGTTTGTATCAGCCGCTCACAGGCGAATACCTCTCTATCATGCAGAATGCTGTTGAGACATACATTGCAGAAGAAAGCGCTCTCGAAACTGCTTTCGAAGGAACACGCTTCTTCGACCTCATGCGTATGGCTCGTCACAAGAACAACGATGTCAATCTCCCTGCAAACTATGGTACTGAGTGGCTTGCTTGGATGATTGCCCGTCGCGGTTTGGATTTGGCTCCTTATGCAAGTCCTACTACAATGGACAACGCTCTTTATGCCAAACTCCTGTCACCATCCAACTGGTATCTTGCAAATCCCTGATTAGACTTCGGTATAGAAGTATTCTAATTATCATTTCGTTTGGAGACAATATGCAGTTCATGCGTATTGTCTCCTTCTTTTTTATTGACATTCACAGACTTCCGCTGTATTATATTCTTGTCTTTCGGAAGCCTCTCGTCAATAAGCGTGTCGGCGTGTCAGCGTGTCACCCGATTTTCCCCTTTTCTACTTAGTCAAATGATGCCTATATATATATAAGTATAGGGTTGTTCTAAAAATTAGGTTTTAAAATTTTGTGAAGCTTTTTTTTGTCTGTATGCTTT
>CAMVJO010000047.1 GCA_947167835.1 uncultured Prevotellaceae bacterium | reverse complement strand
ACCATCATTAACATTGCGGGCAGGACAGCCGCGTTTTTAAGGGACGACTATTTAACAGAGGATTCAAAAGATTTCTATTGGAGAGGATTTCCTATACATGTAGTTGATAAGAGTACATTTGTTGTTCTTGGTGATATTGATGAAGAGAATACGACATGGGCTAAAGATAGGAAAAAAGCATATTTTATGGGAGAATCTTCCGTATTCTTGTCTGATTACGAAAGCTTTCATCCAATAAAAGGGAAAAGTAGTATCCTCTCATATGCTTATGCCGCTGATAAAGATAATGTATATTATAAAGATCATATCATCAAAGAAGCAGATCCCCAAACATTTACTGAGATAGACTATGAAGTTGGACAGGACAAGCATCGTGTTTATTACAAAAGGGAAGTCTCTGATGTAAAGGATTATAAAAAGTTATCTAGTATTGGAAGCTTCTTTTCAGATGGGAAAAACCTTTATTCCCATGAATTAAAAAGAATAGCAGAAGCAGATTTACATACATTCAGGCAAATAGAGAATACTAATTGGTATGTAGATAAGAACCATGTGTGGTGGCAGAATAAATTGGTTGAAAAAGCAAATCCCAAAACTATACAACCAGTGTATAGTTATACATATTTAAATAAAGAAAGGATTCTTTCGGGTGCTGATTTTAATTATGGAAAAGATGATAAGTATGTTTATTTTCAAGATTCTATAATTCCCAACGCAGATCCTGCAACATTTGAAAAAATTGATTTAGGTGAATGGGTAGTATTCGATAAAAATAGGATTTATAAAGGCAAAGATTCAAAACTATTACAAGAGTATAAGAATACGAGACACTAAATATCGTGCACTTGTAGTAATATTCATACAACTCTTTGAACCTGCCACGACAAATAACTATAAATGAAAGATGTAACCCATATACTTTAAGTTTGCATCGAAATCTTAAACAAAAAAAACTTGCTAATGACTCATAGGAGTGCATTTGCAAGTTTTTTATTACGAGGTTTCAAATGATAGAACTAAGCATTGTTGAGGTACCTAGCAGATTCGAACTGCTGTACACGGTTTTGCAGACCGCTACCTAACCACTCGGTCAAGGTACCATAGAGGTGCTTTCGGATAAAGCGATGCAAAAGTACGAGGAATTTGCGAAAAGGCCAAATTTTTTCCTGTTTTTTTATTCTGCCAGGCTGAAAAAGTTGGTTGGCTCGGTACGAGGGAGCGCTTCGAGCGTGCAATTCTGGAAGAAATCCTCCCTACCCGCTTTTCTAAACGCATGCAACACGGCATCAAGGGCATGTTGCGGACGGTTGTTCTCCTCGCTGAGATGACAGAGCCACACTTTCTTGCAATAATCGGAGGCAAAGTTCAGAAGTGCCTGAGCCGTTTCGTCATTACACAGATGGCCGTTCGGTCCCATGATACGTGTCTTCAGAAATCCGGGATAACTGCCCGTCAGGAGCATAGCCAAATCGTAATTGGCTTCGATAACGAGATATTGTGCCCGCTGAATAAAAGTTTCCATCTCGGTTGTGACATGGCCTACGTCAGTACAAAGACAGAAGTTGAAGCCGCAGGAGGTGGAAATGAAGTAACCATTGTTTTGTGCGCTATCGTGCGGCACATTAAAGGAGGTAATGGTGAAATCCCCTACCCTGATGCTGCCACCCTGCTCCAACACCTTGGTATGCTCGGGCTTAATCTTCTTACGGACGTGATAGTTTCGCACAATGCCCTTATGCACCAAATCAGAAGTATAGACAGGCACGCCCAGTTCCTGAGAAAAAGCACCAGCCGCCAGAGAGTGATCGGTATGGTCGTGAGTAAGGAATACAGCCTGGATCTTTGACAGACTGATGCCGTACATTCTGCAATAGTTCTTGAAACGACGGATGCCGATTCCCATGTCTATGACAAAGGAGTCGTCTCCCTTGCGGAAATAATAACAATTCCCGCTGCTACCGCTTCCAAAACTAATAAACTCTACCACGACTGATGATATTTCTATTGTTTAAGGGTAGTTCTAAAAATTAGGTTTTAAAATTTTGTGAAGCTTTTTTGGGTCTGTATGCTTTTTCAATCTTTTTGGCGCCATTGTCTTTAATTCCTTGAACCATAGCTCGCTATGCTTCTGCGGCATTAAAAACAAAATCACTCAAAAATCTTTGAAAAATCAAAACAGCCTAATTTTTAGAACAACCCTTAAGACAGACTACTCTTTAAACCGTTTTAATAAGATTCGCTCTCTGAAGGGAAAGTGACGTTTTTCACATCCTCAACATAGGTGCCGACGGCATTTGTGATGACTTTATGCAAATCAGCATAGACACGCAGGAATTTGGGTTTGAAACCGTCGTTCATTCCGAGCATATCATCGACGACAAGCACCTGGCCATCTACTTTACTGCCGGCTCCAATGCCGATAACAGGAATGCTGACAGCCTTTGCCACACGCTCTGCCACAGCAGCGGGTATCTTTTCCACGACAATGGCGAACACGCCGCATTTTTCGAGCACCTGAGCATCGTGAAGCAGTTTTTCCACTTCGCTATCCTGCTGGGCACGAAGGCCATATCCGCCAAACTGGTGTACACTCTGGGGAGTCAATCCGAGATGTCCCACCACAGGAATACCGGCGGTGACTATGCGCGAAATCACTTCGGAGTATTCTTCGCCACCTTCGATTTTCAAAGCATCCACTCGGCCTTCTTTCATCATGCGAACGGCATTTCTCACACCGTCTTCCGCACTGATCTGATAGGAACCGAAGGGCATATCACAAACCACCAAGGCACGCTTCACGGCACGGGTTACACTTCGAGCGTGGTATATCATTTCGTCCACACCTATAGGCAAAGTCGTGTCGTAACCGGCCTTTACGTTTGCCGCGCTATCGCCAATGAGAATCATATCCACACCGGCTTCATCTACCAAGCCGGCCGTAGTATAATCGTAGGCAGTAAGCATGGCAATCTTCTCGCCAGTCTGTTTCATCTGACGAATACGAGTGGTTGTAATCTTCTTTTTATCTTCTACTATATACATTTCAAAACTTATTTACGAACTCTTTCAGGATTGCTGCTGCCACCATTCCCACAAATCGGGATATACTTCATCAGCATACTGACTTACGAGTTCTTTACTCATCGTTGTTGTCAGCCCGACCACGTGCGTTCCGGCATCGCGGGCAGAAATCAATCCGTTGGTGCTGTCCTCAAAGACAATGCACCGACTTACGTCCGTATTCATAGCCCGCGCCGCATTGATATAGCAGTCGGGAGCAGGTTTAGAACGCGTCACGTTTTCTGCCGTGAAGATTTTTCCGAAGACCGTGCGCAGTTCGGGATGCGAAGCATAGAGCGATTGCATTTTGCTGGCATCACTACTGGTGACGATGGCTACATTTACGCCCAGGGCTTTGAGACCTTCGACAACTTCCAAGACATGCGGGAAGAGCGGATAGGACATATTCCTCTCACTCGCCAGCAACCGTTGTTTGATGCGCTGCTGTGCCTCGTGATTGCCTGGGAAAAACATATCGAAGATATCAACGAGCGACTTACCTTTGATCCTGTTTGCGAAATCAGGCATCTCCGGCAAGAACTCTCGCCCTATGTTTCCCCAGAACACGGCATATTGCGGTTCGGTGTCGATTAAAACACCGTCCAAGTCGAACAATGCCGTCTTAAAAGGGAACTCTTTCATCTTCACTCCACGTTTTTGGCCTGCAAAGATACTGCAAAATACCAAACCGCCCAAACAATCAAGCAATTATCGGGCAAGGTTATGACTTTGCTGCTTGCGCTCAGGGCTTAATGGGCTTAGGGTTGTTCTAAAAATCAGTTTATAAATTTGGGAAGTCCTTTTAGTAACTTCTGGCTACGATGACACGATATTTGGCAGGCTTGCCGCTTACCATATCCGTGCCGGGATTTGTCTGATCTACGTCGAAGGGGACACAACGTATGGTGGCCTGTGTATCTTCCTTGATTTTGGCTTCGGTTTCTTCGGTACCATCCCAAGGGCAGAGGAAGAAGCCTCCCTGCTGTACACGCTCTTTGAATTCCTCGTAGTCATTACATTCGTAGATGTGGCTGTCAAGGAAGTTCTTGGCCTTAGTGTAGATGTTCTCCTGGATTTCTTCCAGCAGATGTGCCACGTAGTCTTCAATACCTTCAAAGGAAACGGTTTCTTTCTCCAAGGTATCGCGACGCATCACCTCGATCGTATTGTTTTCCAAGTCGCGACCACCCATTACGAGGCGAACGGGAATGCCTTTCAGTTCGTAATCGGCAAATTTGAAGCCCGGACGTTTGTTATCCGCATTATCGTATTTCACGGAAATACCCTTACTGCGGAGACGGTCGGCCAGAGCACCGAGTTTCGCGTCGAAGGCAGCACGTTCCTCCTCTCCTTTATATATAGGTACGATGACAACCTGAATGGGTGCCAACTTCGGAGGAAGTACCAAGCCATTATCATCGCTATGTGTCATGATGAGCGCACCCATAAGGCGGGTACTTACGCCCCAGCTCGTTGCCCAGGCATAATCCAGCTTGTTTTCTTTATCCACGAACTGCACATTGAATGCGCGACCGAAGTTCTGTCCGAGGAAGTGGCTGGTACCCGACTGCAAAGCCTTACCATCCTGCATCATGGCCTCAATGGTGTAAGTATCGAGGGCACCTGCGAAACGCTCTGTGGCACTTTTCACACCTACCACCAGAGGTATGGCCATGAAGTCGCGCACGAAATCGGCATAGACATGCACCATCTGAATGGCACGTTCCTCTGCTTCTTCGCGAGTGGCGTGAGCCGTGTGGCCCTCCTGCCAGAGAAATTCGCTGGTACGCAGGAAAAGTCGTGTACGCATTTCCCAACGCATCACATTACACCACTGGTTGCAGAGCACAGGCAGGTCGCGCCAAGACTGTATCCACTTGCGATAGGTATTCCATATAGTTGTTTCGCTTGTAGGGCGAATGATGAGTTCTTCTTCGAGTTTTGCAGCGGGATCTACGACCACTGAACCACCGTCCTCGGATGTTTTCAGGCGATAGTGGGTAACGACGGCACACTCCTTGGCAAAGCCTTCCACATGTTCGGCTTCTTTGGAGAGAAACGACTTAGGGATGAGCATAGGGAAGTAAACGTTTTGCACACCTGTCTCCTTGAATCTCCTATCCAGTTCCTGTTGTATTTTCTCCCATATTGCGTAGCCGTAAGGTTTGATCACCATGCAGCCGCGTACGTCAGCCTGTTCAGCCAGGTCAGCCTTTACCACCAGCTCGTTATACCACGCAGAATAGTTGTCGCTGCGCTTCGTCAGATTTTTGAGTTCTTTAGCCATTTTTCGGTCTTTTGAGTTAAATTTCGCACAAAATTACGAATTTTTTAGACATTTTCTGTTTTTGTCAGCATGATTTCGTAATTTTGCCTTGAAAATATGCACGACGGAGCACACTTTTGCTGTCTTCGTCTTAATATTGGAGTGTTTTATCCCGATAACGCAACACAAATTCTACACATATAAACTATTATCAGCATTATGAAAAGTATGAAATTACTGGCAGTTCTGCTTAGCGGAACGCTTATTCTGAGTGGATGTAACATGTCTAACACAGCCAAGGGCGGACTCATCGGCGGTGGCGCAGGCGCAGCCGTAGGTGGCGTGCTCGGTAGTATTCTCGGCAAGGGCAAAGGTGCTGCAATCGGTGCAGGCATCGGTGCTGCCGTTGGTGCAGGCGCAGGCGTGCTCATCGGTAACCGTATGGACAAGGCTAAGAAAGCAGCCGAGGCTCTCGAAAGTGCAAAGGCTGAAGTCTTGCAGGACGAGAACGGAACAGCATACGTTAGAGTTACCTT
Organism: uncultured Prevotellaceae bacterium; assembly: GCA_947167835.1. Lineage (GTDB taxonomy): Bacteria > Bacteroidota > Bacteroidia > Bacteroidales > Bacteroidaceae > Alloprevotella. Next base: position 11,805 of record CAMVJO010000047.1, on the reverse strand, counting down.
CGATAGCGGTATCCTCTTCGGAACAGGTCAGTCTGCCCTTAGCGCAAGTGCCAAGAGCGACCTGAGCAAGTTTGCTACCAACGTATTGGGTCAGAACCAAGACATGGACGTAGCCATCGTAGGTTATACCGACAATCAGGGCTGGAAAGGTCAGACTGCTGCACAGAGCCAGCAGAAGAACCTGCAACTCAGCGAACAGCGTGCCAACGCCGTAAACACTTACTTGGTTAGCGAATTGTCTAAGGCCGGTCTCTCAAGCGCACAAATCAAGACTGTGATTGGTAAGGGTGAGGAAAATCCCGTTGCCGACAACAACACAGCTGCAGGCCGTCAGCAAAACCGCCGCGTAGAGGTTTACCTCGTAGCAAGCCAGAAGATGGTGGACGAAGCTAACGCTCAGGCAAAATAAGCAGTAGCTTCCATTCACAAGAAATCGGTGGTCAAAGGCAAAACACGCCTTTGGCCACTTTTTTCTGGTGACACGCCGACACGCTGACACGCTTGGGATTATTTTTTAGGGTTGTTCTAAAAATTAGGCTGTTTTGATTTGCTTACACTCTCTATACGTTTGTTCCTGCAACCCGCAGAGCTTCACCCTACGGGGCAGACAACAAACAGAGTGTGCGCGAAGAATTCAAAGATTTTTGAGTGATTTTGTTTTTAATGCCGCAGAAGCATAGCGAGCTATGGTTCAAGGTATTAAAGACAATGGCGCCAAAAAGATTGAAAAAGCATACAGACAAAAAAAAGCTTCACAAAATTTTAAAACCTAATTTTTAGAACTACCCTTTATATGGGGTTGATGGGTCTAATGGGCTTTATGGAGATAATGGGCAAGCCCAATCAGCCCATCCGCTCCACTCTGCCCAATAAACCCATTAGACACATTAAGCCCATTTCCCCTAATCTGCCAAAGCTAAGCCACTTCTCCAAAAAGACAAGCCACTTCTCGCAAAAGATAAGCCACATCTCCAAGGAAATGACGGCTATCTGCCCTCACAACCCTTAAAAAAACAAAAAGTCTGCAACTATATTTTGCTATTCAAGGCAATTAAAGTAAATTTGCACGCAAATTAGAAACAGACTGATGAATAAACTGACATTTTCCATACTCTCCGCAGTTTTATTGGCCGTCACTTCTTGCAACAGCTACAACAGTTTGCAGAAGAGCACAGACAACGATTACAAATTCGAGGCGGCAAAACAATATTACGCCGAGGGCTATTACAACAGGGCCACACTTCTCCTGCATGATGTGCTGGCTGCCATGAAAGGTACGAACAAAGGTGAGGAAACACTCTTCCTCCTTGCCATGAGCAGCATGAATGCGCACGATTACGAGGCGGCTTCTTCATATTTCAAGAAGTTCTACGAGAGTTATCCCAATAGCATTTATACCGAAAAGGCATGGTACTATAGCGGTGTGACGCTATACATGGATACTCCCGAACCAAAACTCGACCAAAGCATCACATACGATGCCTTGAAGCAGTTCCACCAATTTTTGGAACGCTATCCCATGAGTTCGCTCCGCAACGATGCGCAAATGAAGATATTTGAATTGCAGGATAAGCTGGTAGAGAAGGAATACCTCTCGGCAAAGTTGTATTTCGACCTGGGCACATATTTTATGAACTGCTCCAATGGCGGTAGTAACTACCAAGCCTGCGTCATCACGGCCGAAAATGCCATTCGCGACTACCCTTATTCTTCCAAGCGCGAAGAGTTTGCATTTCTCATCCTGCGCGCCAAATACGAACTGGCACGCAACAGCATCGAGAGCCGCAAGGTGGAACGCTACAACAGCGCTATTGACGAATACTATGGATTCACCAACGAATATCCCGAATCGCAGCACATGAAAGCCGCCACCGAAATGTTCAACAAGGCACAGGCTGCCGTGAAGAAGCAAGGCGGTGTGATTTCGGGCACGGAAGACGAATACGGAGATACAACTACAAAAAGCACCAACGCAGAATAACGAAAATAAAACAAAACAAAATATGGATTACAAGAAAAGTACAGCACCGACAAACACGGTCACACACAATCAGAACGACTTCAGTAAAGGCACCGACAACATCTACGAAAGTGTTGTCATCATGTCAAAGCGCGCCAACCAGATTTCTAACCAGATGAAGGAAGAACTGTCGCGCAAGCTCAAGGAATTTGCCACAGGTAACGACAACCTGGAAGAGACCTTCGAGAACCGCGAACAAATCGAAATCAGCCGCTACTACGAAAAGCTTCCGAAACCAACACTCATAGCCACTCAGGAATTTCTCGACGATAAGATTTATTATCGCAACCCAGAGAAAGACCGTAGCAAACTGGATGAGAACTAAAACGTCTTGAAATGATACAACGCATTCAGACCGTTTACCTGCTTGTTGCAGCCCTGCTCTCATTGCTCACGGCATTTCTTACGATTGTTACGTTTGTGCCCGAGCAAGGTGAGGCTTTCTGCATGACGGCCCTGCACATTCAGGATGCGAACCAGGCAGAAATCACGGGATTTCCCGTCTGGACTATCTTAGTGTTCGACATCTGCGCTATGCTGCTGAGCTCGATTGCTATCTTCGGCTACAAGAATCGCAAGAAGCAGATGCGCACTACCCGTTCTGCCATCCTTGCCAACATACTCACGATTGTTGTCGCAGCCTGTGCCGTTTATGCCACCATGCGCTCGTTCAACTTCACGCTGCAACCCGGCTTTGCGCTTTTCACAGCCCTGCTTGCCCCCGTATCAAACTATTTGGCATACAAAGGCATTAAGCACGATGAAAAACTCGTGAGGGATGCAGACAGAATACGTTAAAATTGTTTATTATTGATTAACCTATAAATCTTTTACTGGAACATGTCACTCAACAAAGCCATGCTTATCGGAAATCTCGGTGCAGATCCCGAAGTAAGATACATAGAAAACGGCGTTTGCACAGCCACTATCAGACTGGCAACTACACAAAAAGGCTACACCCTGCCCAACGGCACCAGCGTGCCCGACAGAACAGAATGGCACCGCATCATCCTGTGGAACAAACTGGCAGAAGTCGTAGAGAAATACGTGCACAAAGGCGATAAACTCTACATTGAAGGTGAGATACGTACACGTAACTATGTAGATTCCAAAGGCATTACACGCTATGTCACCGAAATCTGGGCCTCGAACATGGAAATGCTCACACCAAAGCCCAACAATGCAGAAGTAGCCGCCAGCAATGCCGCCGCACAACCTGCAAATCCCGTAAGCGACCCCGACAGACCATTCTAAGTGGGACGCATCACAAAACGGATGGATTAAAACAATCAGTTTGTGCCAGAATATGCCGGAATACGCAGACATATCAACCACTATTCCCTATGCCATAGCCATCATAGCCTTGATAGCTGTGGCATTTTTCAGTGTTGCGGAAAAAGGCACACTCAACCTGATTGACAAGAAAGACGAATACGAGAAGATTTTCGAGACTGTAGATATTGAAGACATCTTCTCCACCATTCTCGTGTTCAAGATATCCGCTATCATCGTTGCGGCGATGGCTGCCCTTGCTGTCATACTCATCAACTCGTTTGATTGGACACAGATAGTGCTGACGGTCATACTGATGCTCACGCCCTCGCTTTTGGCATTGGGACTAAATGGCAAATGGTGCGAAAAGACAGCCATCGTGTCCGTTCCGTTTTTCCAGATGTTCTGCCGCGTAAACAGACGTTACCACCCCTATAGCAAGAGCCTCGAGGCACGATTGGCCGAACCCGAGGAAAACATGGACACAGACGACCTGACGCGCGCTTTCGATTCGACCGTTCAGCGTAGCCACATTAGCGAAAACAATATGCTGAAGGGAATTGTCAGGATGGGCAACAAAACCGTTGTGGAGATTATGACACCACGCATTGATGTCGTTTCTATTGACAAGAAAAGCACGTTCGAGACGGTGCGTAGCGTTATCAGAGAAGAGAGGTTCTCCAGAATCCCTGTTTACGAAGACGAGACCGAAGACATCGTCGGCATACTCTACATCAAAGACCTGCTACCCATTCTCAACGAAGAGAAAGAACATGAGAACTGGACTCACGTCATCCGCCAGCCCTTCTTTGTGCCCGAGAACAAAACGATAGACGACCTCTTTCAAGAGTTCCAGAACAACAAGGTGCATATCGCCATCGTGGTCGATGAGTACGGGAGTATGATAGGCATCGTTACGATGGAAGATATCCTGGAAGAAATAGTTGGCGAGATAAATGACGAATTTGACGAGGACCGGAAAATCTTCGTGCGCCTGGAAGAAAACAAATACATCTTCGAGGGCAAGACACCCATCAACACTTTCTGCGAATTCTTCAACCTTAACGAAGACGATGTGGAGAAAGTCTCAAACGAGAGCGAGACTCTGGCGGGCTTCATCCTCTCGCTCTGCAACAGTTTCCCGAAAGTGCATCAAGTGGTGCTTTGGGAAGACCTGATACTCGAAATCCTGCAAATCAAGAACCGACGTATCAGCAAAATCAAGATAGTACGCACTCCTGCTGCCTGAACAAAGAAAAAAAGAAGCAGAGAGCACACAAATTTCCCTGCGCTCACTTCGCAACACAAGATATCTGAGCGACACAATTCGACCTTCCTGATTACAATCCTTAAATCCCTAAATCTAATAAATGAGAAAAACTGTTGTTTCACTGTTTACGTTTCTTGTTTGTGTACAATTATCCATAGCACAAACGTCTGGTTTTCAAGAACTCGACCAATGGGTAGAAAAATGGAAGACAGGAAAGCAAACATTCTTTGGCTATCCCGTCAACGAGCAATCGCAATTGAGCGATTTCTACGAATGGTATGTGAGTACAGGAATGGATGTTGTCAATCTCAACAATGCCGGCGACCCCATGACCGATAACCCCGAGAAGATGTCATCACAAGCCTTCGAACGCGAGGTGATAGAGTTTTTTGCACCATACTACGGCTTCGATGCCAATAAAGTTTGGGGCATTGTTACCCATAGCGGCACCGACGGCAACAACCACGGCATCTATTTCGGAGTGAATTACCTGAAAAACAAGACACATCTTAATCCCGTGCTTTATGTTTCCGACGAAGCGCACTATTCAAATATGCGCTTGGCACACTTGCAGAATCTTGACATTAAACTTATCAAAAGCGACAAAATGGGACGCATGATTCCCGAAGAGTTGGAAAAAGAACTCGACACATCGCGCCCCGTGCTTATAGTTTATGCTATGGGTTCCACCTTCAAAGGAGCCATTGACGACATGCAAAAACTGAACGAAGTGCTCAACCGCCACCCCGAGATACCCGGCATTTACCGACATGTGGATGCTGCGCTCTTCGGCGGCTACCTTCCTTTCACACAACATAAACAAATGGTAAGCCACAAGGCAATGCACTTCGAATCAATAGCCGTCAGCGGACATAAATTCTTCGGCATCGACTCACCTTGCGGTTTGTTTCTCTGCACACGCGATATTTACGACAGCCAAGAAGATTTCAAAGTGACATACCTTAACGCTAACATGCGAATGATTAACTGTTCGCGCGATGCCCTGCAACCCCTGAAGTTTTGGTGGCTTATTCAAAAAGTGGGCGCTAAAGGTTGGGCAAAGCAAGGCAATCAAATAATGGAATGCACCGCCTATCTGAAACAACAGCTCACCGCTATAAAGTGGCCATGCTGGTCAAACAAATACAGCAATACCGTATTTTTCCGTCGTCCCTCTGAAAGTCTCGTAAAAAAATACAAGCTGGCCCTTGGAAACGATTCTAACTTTGGTGGAGAGTTGGCTCACATTGTGGTGATGCAACATGTCACTAAAGATAAAATCGATACTTTTGTATCCGAACTGAAAAAAGAAATTATCCCCGCTCCTCCAGCTTCAGACAACAAGGCAAAAGCCGCAAAGAAAAAAGGTAAGTAAGAATGGCATTCCTTTGCTGCGAAAATGCTAAATTTGTAGCACATATTTCGCACATACACTATTATTTTCGAATTGCCTTTCTATCAACAAAAGATAAAAGACACCTTATAATATATATTATAAAGGAGTATTCTCCGAAAAACAAAAAAACCTTAAATAAAACAATATGAAAAACGACAAAGCCTTAATGATTAAGTCAGCCAACAATATCCGAATTCTGGCAGCAGCAATGGTCGAAAAGGCCAACTCCGGCCATCCCGGAGGCGCTATGGGTGGCGCAGACTTCAGCAATATGCTGTATTCCGAGTTTCTTAATTTCAATCCCGACAAAGCTGACGATCCGTTCCGCGACAGGTTTTTCCTTGATCCCGGACACATGTCGCCCATGCTCTATGCCACGCTTGCTTTGCACGGTTATTTCACTATAGACGAACTGAAGAACTTCCGCCAATGGGGTTCTCCCACCACAGGTCACCCCGAACGTGAGGTGGCACGCGGCATAGAAAACACTTCCGGCCCACTTGGACAGGGACATACCTACGCCGTAGGAGCAGCCATAGCAGCCAAATTGCTCTATGCCCGCACGGGACACCCGGGCTTCGGACGCGAACGTATCTATGCCTACATTTCCGATGGCGGTGTGCAGGAAGAAATCTCGCAAGGTGCAGGCCGTTTGGCAGGACACCTTGGATTGAACAATCTCATCATGTTCTACGATTCAAATGAGATACAGCTTTCGTCAGAAACAAACGCTGTTTCGTCAGAAGATACGGCTATGAAATACAAAGCCTGGAACTGGAACGTTTTGGAGGTAGATGGCAACAATCCTGCCGAACTTCGCGAGGCTTTGCTCCAGGCTCAGCAAGAAAAAGTGCGCCCCACCCTTATCATAGGTCATTGCCGTATGGCGAAAGGTGCGCTCAAAGCCGACGGAAGCAGTTATGAACACAATATCAAGACGCACGGAGCACCACTCGGAAGCGGAGCATTTGAAAATACCATTAAGAATCTTGGAGGCAACCCCGACAATCCTTTCGTGGTATTCGATGAAGTGAAGAATCTCTATGCTGCCCGCCGCGAAGAACTCCGCAAACTGATGGCCGAGCGTGAGCAAGAGAATCAGGAGTGGCGCAAAGCTCATCCCGAAAAGGCTCTGTTGCTCGACGAATGGCTCTCTGGAAAAGCTCCCAAGCTGGATTGGAACGCCATCGTGCAGAAACCCAATCAGGCTACGCGCCAAGCATCAAAGGTATGCCTTGAAACATTCTCGGAGGCTATTCCAAATATGATTGTATCGTCGGCAGACCTTTGCAACTCCGACAAGACAGACGGTTTCCTGAAGCATGCCACAGTCATCTCACGCGACAATTTCGAGGGCGCATTCCTACAGGCCGGCGTGTCCGAACTCACCATGGCTTGCGTGTGCATCGGTATAGCTCTGCACGGTGGACTGATTACGGCTATGGGTACTTTCTTCGTGTTCTCAGACTATATGAAACCAGCCGTGCGTATGGCAGCCCTGATGGAAGTTCCCGTGAAGTTCATCTGGTCGCACGATGCCTTCCGCGTAGGCGAAGACGGTCCTACACACGAGCCCGTAGAACAGGAAGCACAGATACGCCTGATGGAGCAGTTACAAAATCATCACGGACAGGACAGTGTGCGCGTTCTACGCCCCTGCGATGCCGATGAGACTACACAATGCTGGCGTGTGGCGCTCGAAAACACACAGACTCCCTCGGCACTCATCCTGAGCCGCCAGAACATCGAAAGTCTGCCCGAGCCCACAAACTTTGAAAAGGTAAGTCGCGGAGCATACGTAGTGCGCGAAGCACAGAACCCCGATGTGGTGATGATTGCCTCGGGCTCCGAAGTAGAGACATTGCTGCATACAGCACAGTTGCTCGAAGCCGAAGACCATATTCAGGCACGTGTCATCAGTTGTCCGTCAGAAGGTCTCTTCCGTCGCCAAGACACGGCTTATCAGAAGGCACTTCTCCCCGAAGATGTCCGACGTTTCGGTCTTACTGCGGGACTTCCCGTAACATTGCTCGGACTTGTAGGAACCAGTGGCCGCATCTTTGGTATGAAATCCTTTGGATTCTCCGCTCCATACAAGGTGCTCGACGAGAAACTCGGCTTCACGCCACAGAATATCCAGAAGGAAGTGAAATCATTCCTGAAATAATGAATTTCTAAACCCTTAAATCAAAATTTTCCCCATGATAGGATTAGCAAGCGACCACGCCGGCTTCGCCCTGAAGCAGGTTGTGAAACAATATCTGAGTGAAAACAACATAGCATACAAGGACTATGGCTGCTATGACGAGAACAGTTGCGACTACTCCGACTTCGGTCACGCATTGGCCCAAGCCGTAGAACAAGGCGAAGCAGAACGCGGCATAGGTATCTGCGGAAGCGGCGAAGGCATCGCCATGACGCTCAACAAGCACCAAGGCATCCGCGCCGCCCTCGTATGGATGGAAGAGATAGCCCGACTCACACGCCAGCACAACGACGCCAATGTGCTCGTCATGCCAGGACGCTTCATCCAACCCGACGAAGCCCTGCGCTGCGTAAAGGCTTTTCTCGAAACACCCTTTGAAGGCGGACGCCACCAGAAACGCATCGACAAAATGCCCGTGCATTGATAGTAGTAGTAGGAGTATTGATAGCATTAGTTGCAGCATTGGTGACATTAGCATCAACATTGCTCCATATAAACGCTGTGGCCAAAGGAAACAAACACCTTTGGCCATTTTTTTTGCACTTCGCAAAAGACCAGAATCTGATAATCAGAGCATTTCAGCTGACACGCTGACACGCCGACACGCTTAGGATTATTCTAATGGGTTTAATAGGTCTTATGGGCTGATTGGGCATTTATGGGTATTTGCCCATTAAAACCTTTAGCCCCACAAAACCTACAAAACCCATTAACCCCATAAAACCCAGCAGCCCCATCAAAACCCACCAAGTCCATCAATGCCCATTCTCCTCGCGAAGAAAAAAGATTCTCCTCGTGATGATAAAATTTTCTCACCGCGATGAGAAAAGATTCTCTTCACGATGAGAAAAAAACTAAATAAGAGGATTATCGTTTCTTGCCTTTCCCGAAAAGGTCTGAATGTGTTCCTGTACGATAAAGGGATATAATGCGGATTTCCGTATCCTTCTCATAAAGCAAAAGCCAGTCAGGATTGATATGACACTCCCAATAGCCCTTATAGTCACCTGTGAGAAGGTGATTGTGCAAGTTCGCAGGCAATGGCTCGTCGTTTTCAAGCATCCCAACGACTCTATACAAATCAATTAACGGAAGTCCTCTGCGTTTAGCCAGTTTCAAGTCTTTGCGAAACGGCCCCGTTAGCCTTACAATATACTTTGCCATAGTCTCAAAGCGCTTCACACCATGCTTTGAATTCTTCCATCGAACCCATTTCGTATGTAGGCTCCTTCCCACTACGAACGTCCTCAATGATTTTCATTGTTTTATCATTGAGGAACTCTCCTGTCTCTGGATCATAGAGACGAGCCTTCTTAGTAGCGGGCTTCGCTGGAACTATAGAAGTTACGCCACGGAGCATACGAATGGCACGGGTCACATTGGCCAAGTTCACACTACCGTCAATGGTTACAAGTACCTGTCTGGGTGATGTTATTGTTGCCATAATCTTAACTAATTACTTATTTCGCACAAAGTTAGCATTTTATCACATACCAACAAAGAAATAGTGGGTAAAAGTTGAATTGCAAATGAAATCCAAGCTACTCATCACTCGAAAAGTCGGAAGTGCTTTCTTTCTAAACAGATATGAGCCTATTCTTCTTTGTGGGGGCGCGGGGCTAAAGCCTTTGGTTTGCGCCCCCACAAAGAAGAACAGTCTCATATCTGTGCGTTTGGGACTTTTGGTAAGGATGCACTTTCAGTTCTTGGGACGCAGGGGGCGGACAGGGCGCCCATAGCTCCGGTAGCCGTAGTAGTAGTAGTCCACGTCGCCAGAGTAGAGGTACAGGCCGTACGCGTCGCGCGGATCGTCTGCGTAGAGCGTACGCGACCAGAAGTAGCCGAATGAACCTGCGTTGCCGAGCGACGTGCCATAGCGGAAACCCGCAGCGGGAAAAAAGATGCGGTTGCCATTAGTGGATGTGTACATCATGCCACCTACATTATTTATCTGTGTCCACTCGCGCGTGCAATTGGCAACCAACTTTTCAAATTCTTCTTTAGATGGCATTCGCCAAGAGCCACCCCACTTTTGACGCGCCACATCGTCTGAAAGATCTAATTCTGTTTTGTTGTCTGTGAAGCCATCCCTGTATTCTGTTTTATTATTGCTGTTTTTATAATTGCCAGCTCCATAGCCATAACGTTCATCGGTACAGTATTTCGTATAGCCATAAAACTCACCATAATAAGTTTGATACGCTTTATAATATTTATAAGTGTCCCACGAATAGTCTGATTTCTCTTCAGTCTCACCCCAAGCATAATAGCCACCATATTCTTCAGGCGAATTAGCACCTACATTGCAGCAAGCCCAAATACCTGCTTCACCCATATCTATAGCATGAGGATGATTGTTGTCAGGGCAGAAATCTTTAAGATAAGGAACAACATCATTGACTTCATTAACATCATTGACTTCATCATCCGAAAGCAGGAAAGCAGAAAAGCAAGAAGAAACAGTTCCAGGAAGAGGCAAAGAAAGTCGTTGCAGAGAAGGAGGAAGCGGAAACAGAGGTCGAAGCGGCGAAAACGGAAGTGGCAGACTTGTGGAAGGAACACGACTATCTGACAAGTGCCAACCGCACGAAAGCAGAGCGCAGCAACCGCCTCGACCTTGACATCAGGAATAAGACGAACCGCTCCCAGGCACTTGATGATGCCATTGATGCCAAGAAACAGGAAGTTGCGGGACTGTCAGCGAAAGCCGACGAGAAGCTGCGGGACTTCTACACTATCAAGGAGCGTGGCAACTGGCAAGACCCGATGTTCTTTGCCATGTCTGCCTACATCTACCGCATTGACGAGGGCTTGCAGTTCTGCATCAAAGCCATTCAGGACTACGCCTATTCTGGTTTCGGAGGTCGTGGCGGCAAGCATGGTGACATCTTCTGGGACAACGAGTCATTTGCCATCAAGCAATACCTAAAGATGTTTGCCGACCTTGCCAGTGCCACCTTGAAGCAGGTGGCAGACTGGTTTGTCTGGCTGGCAAGCACCTTGGGCAGGTTCAATGCCAACGAACTCAGACGTGCCGACCATGAAGTTAACGGAGTTGCCGAAAGCAGATATGATGGACGAATACAGAAGTACCAGCAAGGGATGTCGAGATAGGCAGCTGTTATATGGTAGCAGTCCGATAAATTGGAGTTTAGCTTATCTGCTTATGTGCGAGCCTATAACTTCCATTATCCGCATATCGGTAAATTTCTTCTTATATGGATCGAACTTCAGCTTTTTTACAGCATTAGGACTTATGCCTCGTGTCAGTCCTTGCTCTTTGCGGACAAAATATAGTCTGTGTTGCTCTGGAAAACTGTCTTTTCTAACTGTATCACAGTTGTACATAGCATTCCGCTGACGTAACGTGTCTGTTCTAATGTCTATGCTATCTTGTCTGAATGCTGTGCTGTCAACGAAGTTTTGACCAACGGCAAAACAAGGCATTAACAAAAGGACGATTAATCCAATAGATTTCTTTGGTACAATCATACAAATTTCGATTGATCTGTTCTTGATTCGCCCGGACAAGCCGATTGCCCGACGTTTTTTTCATCTTGATTGTGAACTCCACTTTTTGTATTCTGCGCCTATAAACATTGGCGAGGATGAGGTTGTTGTGCAAGGTTTCGCCCTGTTTA
>CAMVJO010000046.1 GCA_947167835.1 uncultured Prevotellaceae bacterium | reverse complement strand
TAATCGTATATTTTATTGATAATCAAATATTTAACATATATTTAAGGGATGACTATTTATAATCTTTTGGCGTAACGGTAATGGCGAAGCGCAGCAAACCGTTGCTTTGTGAGCGATAGTGATAGCGAATGTTGATTTCGGCTTCGAGAGTTTGCTTCAAATTTGGATCGTTACGCAGCGCTTCTGCATATCTTTTGCGCGCAAGAATGTTGTCTGCCTGCAAATCGGAGAAAAAGGCGTCATTGTCTGCATCACCTGAGACTGTGTACCAATAAGTGTATGTGCGCGAAGGGATATCGTAGGTTGTGCTGTCGAGAAGTGTGCAGGCATCAATCCATTTTGGGCAATGTTTTTCGGTATAGTCGCGCGCTTCTTTTTCTATGCGCTTGTCGAGCGGTGTTTGGCAGGACGAAATAAAAATGATCAGGAGGAATAGGGTGAAAAGGTGCTTCATACGATTATATTCAGAACTGTGAATAGATAAAGTCGCCGTGCAAATTCTCGCAATTGGCGTAGATAGCAAAGAGTAGTGCGTAATATACCATCCATCTTGCGGCACGATATTTCATGAGTCCTTTGCCATGAAAACAGAGTACGCACTCATCGTTGCGATATACCCAGTCTGCGATGAAAAGCAACATGATAAGCGCCACATAGAGCAGGCGGAAAGACGGTAACTGTGGAGACGTGAATAATGATTCGGAGAAAAAGCCTGAGAAGTAGGCCATAGCGCTTGAGACATCGGGGGCGCGGAAGAGTATGAAGGCGACTGTCACCAATAGGTAGGTAGCCAGCATACGTAGTGCATCGCCCGCTTTTGGCAGTTCCCACTTGCCAGGCTTCAACTTCCTTGTTTTTCCGAATTGCCCGCCGTAAATGAGTGGAATAAACAGCAAACCGTGATATAGTCCGAACAACGCATACGTCCAGTTGGCGCCGTGCCACATTCCTATGACGATAAGATTGATGATGACGGCCAAAGCTGTTCCCAGACGGGCGTAATCACGAAAAAGTATGTTGAGCGGCATGAATACGTAGTCGGTAATCCACGAAGTGAGCGACATGTGCCAGCGCCGCCAGTACTCTGCCACGTTTCTTGCGAAGAAAGGCGTGCGGAAGTTCGGTGTAATGCGCAGTCCCAGCAACCTTCCGATGCCTATCGCCAAGAGAGAATATCCGCAGAAGTCGCTATACATCTGTACGGGGTATATCAAAGCAGATAGCAGCAGGGCGGCTCCGTTTGTGTCGGACAGCGATTGCCATACTGCGTCGGTAGTGGGCGCCAGGGTGTCGGCAATGCAGATTTTCAGGAACATTCCCCAGAGTATCATGCGGCAACCCGTCAGGAAGTCGGCATATCGGAATAGTCTGGCCGACTTGATTTGCGATAGAAACGCATTAGGTCGGTCGATTGGGCCGGATACGATGCAGGGGAAGAAACTTATATAAAGCGCAAAGTCCACAAAATTTCGTTCGGCCTCAGTTCTCGCGCGATATATCTCAATAACGTAACTGATTAGTCGGAACGTGTAGAAACTAAGTCCCAGCGGTAGCAGGATATGTAGGGTGGGGGTGTCGAAAGTCCAGCCCAAAGATTCGGCAAGTGTCGCAAGCGACTGGATAAAGAAGCCCAGATATTTGAAATATAGCAATAATCCCACGCCAAAGGCGACACCGAGGAATGTCAGTGGGTAGGCTTTTCTTATTTCTCCCGCACCGACGCGCTTTTGTATGGCGATACCTAAAAAATAGTAGGCGATCGTGGAAACGAGCAGGAGTAAAAATCCCCGTATGTCGGTTCCTGCATAGAGTAGGTAGCCCACAACGAGCAAAAGCGCGTTCTGACTTTTTGCCCGCTTTGAGAAAAACGGCAGGTTCTGCACAGCTAAGAGCAGAAAGATGCTGGCAAGGAATGTGAACGACAGGAGATTCATTTCTTATGGCTGATGTTGTACCTGTTTGTACCGAGGTGTTTTCATCTGCTGCGACATTAACTATCGGTTATACGGAGCAGATGCTACGTCTTGCGGAGATATTGTCTGTTTTCTACACCCGTGATAAAATTGTCTGCACCATTTCGCCCACGTTCCGCCACATCATAATCTCGCGCGACGAGAAACGGATGTTAAAGTGCTTTTCAATTTCACTTACCAGTTGGATATGGCTCAGGGAGTTCCAGTCTTCTATGTCGTCTGCCGTAGTATCGGGCAAAAGCGTGATGCTTTCTTCGTCAAGTACGTCTCTGAATATCTCGTTGAGCGCACTATAAATCTCTTGTTCCTGCATTTTTGAAATAAATTGTGCTATTGTGAATATTACCTCTCGGTTAGGCGTTTAATCTCTTCAGTTAGGCGTTTACATCTCTTCGATAAATGTCCAAATCACTTCGGCTAAATGTTCAAACCTCTTCGATAAAGCATTTTTGCTCCTTGTAGTCCGCTACGTTCAGGGCGTAATGCTGCGTTCCGTCGGCATCCGTTTTTGTTAATGCGAAGCCCATTTGCGGTAGCAGGCCGCTCACCATATTGTTCTTCGGGGTAGGGATGTATGCTCCCGTGATACGTTTGATTCCTGCCGTGCGCGCTTTTTTTATGATGCTGTTCATGACAAATGCCTCGACACCACGTTTCAATACGCGGCAACTCATCAGCCATGTGTCGATGAAAAGTGTTTCGGGTTCGGACTTTTTGAGTATTACCACGCTGATAAGTCCGTATTGCCCGAAGCGGTCGCTCAGTTCTACGCACAAAGGAATCACCATGTCGGAGTGCGCCATCGTTTCCACCTCGCTTTCGGTATATCGCTGCGTGCGAAGATTGAATTGGTTGCTGCGCTGTGTCAGTTGTGCCGCCCTGGGAATGTTGAATGTCGTAAAACCTTCTGTTTTGCCTTGCATACAGAGCGATTTCAGGTAGTCATCCTCATTTACGAACGAGGAAGCCGTAGCGCGCCGTGCACTTTCTTCCTGATACTGGCGGGTACGCAGACTGTCGGCGGCGCTAACGCTCGTTGTCTCGAACAGATTGAGCGAATAAAGGTATTCTAGATATAATGCCGCGTCGTCAGGAAGTTCCGGTACGACGATATCGGGAAGATGCTCCCGCACCATTCCGCGTTCAAAGGGGTTATCGTCAAGAAATACCATCTGATCGTATCCTATGTTCAGGATAGACTGTATTTGCCGGATGTTTTCGGCTTTGTTCTCCCAGTTGGCAATGAATACCGCGAAGTCGTCCAACCGTAGCTCCATGTCAGGATGCTTTATAAAGGGCTCACGGGCTGTTTGCTCATCGTTTTTCGACACTACGCAGAGGATAATGCCACGTTCGCGGAGTTTTTTCATCCATAACTGCAACTCGGTGAAAACGCGCCCGATGCCAAAATGCCCTATCTGGATGTTTTCCAATCCGTCATCGCCGATAACGCCACCCCAAAGCGTGTTATCGAGATCTGTAATCAGGCATTTTCGGATGCGCCCCGACAAAGCCGTGATGATGTCGGCACAACGTGCGGCTACGTGCGGGAGGGCTTCTAATGACAGCACCATTTCGGTAGAAGCATACACGCTGGGAGAAAACATCGCGTCGCGTCCGTATTTATTCTGGAGGGAAGCGATATCTACGACGTACATATTCTTCTGTTGTGCGGCCAACTTGCACATTCCCGCGTTCAGAATGCGTGTCTGCGTCAGGAAAGACGAGGGTATGCCGCAGGCAAAACTGCCGAACACGCTGTCGTCGATTTCGGGATAGTTGAAAACGAGGATTGGAGTGCTGCAAAGTTGCGGTAGTGTGCAGACATGCTTGATAAATGCCAAGCGGTTGTCGGCTAATGCCGCCCTGTCGCCCTCGTTGTCCATGCGGGCGTGATTTTGCAGCAGGCGGTGTGTGGATTGAAACAGGATAACACATTCGAAGTGCTGGGTAAGAAACTCGCTCTGCGCATCTGAAATCAATCGGTCGATGGAATCGTATTCCGCCTCCCATATATCGAAGTGTATCCCCAAGGAAACGCCTGTTCCCCGCAGGGCAATAGTAAGCATCTGCGTGGCAGTGTCGCCAAGCAGGGCAATACGCTTACATGGTAGGCCGGAAGGTGTTTCTTTCTGTAATCTTCTGAGTTCTTTGTACGTGAGCATACTTTCTATGTTTCCCTAAATGTTTGGGTGGTCCGTATAGAAAAGTTTTTTGGCGGAACACTGATGCAAAGAGCCGCTATGAAAGGAAATTATTTGTCATAAATTTCCTATAAACGGCTGTTAAATCCAGCATAATGTCGTTATAATATGCAAAAATACGTATTTTTTCACATTCAGTCAGACACAATCAAATATTTTTTGCTAATTTCGCACCGCTTTTGGCGTAACAAAACGGATTTTGATTTTGAATTACGAAAACGATACACGGTTTATACACGACGGCATGAACAAATGCCAACGTTGCTGCAAGCGATTATTCGATATAGTCGTTTCGTTTCTGTGTATGGTGCTGTTTTCGCCGCTTATCCTGCTTTTCTGCATTGCTATAAAGGTAGAAGACGGCGGCTATGTGTTCTTTTCGCAGGAAAGGGTAGGGTTGCATGGTAAATCCTTCAACATACTGAAATTTCGTAGCCTGAAACAAGGGCACGAAGAGGACAAACCGCAACTTATTGCCGAGGGATGTGTGGAAAACCTCACCAAGGTCGGTAAGTTTATGCGCGATCATCATCTGGATGAGCTACCTCAGTTGTGGAATGTCTTCGTTGGCGATATGACATTCGTAGGTCCGCGTCCTGAGCGTCGCTATTTTATCGACAGAATCATGGAAAAGGATATCCGCTACCGCTATCTTTACCAGATTCGCCCGGGTGTCACTTCGTATGCCACACTTTACAACGGATATACCGACAATATTGAGAAAATGCTCAAGCGTTTGGAATACGACCTCTACTATCTTGAGCATCGTTCCCTGCATTATGATTTGAAAATCCTATGGCTCACTTTTTATTACATCGCCATAGGTAAAAAATTCTGATTTTACTTTTTCTTGCTGGTAGGTTTACTTTTTCGGGGCGGGATTTCGTTATGACGGTATGACGGGATTTCGTTTTTTCTGGGGCTTTTTGAGGTATTTCCTGATGGGAAAATGGGCGATTTGGGCGATATGGGATTAATGGGCTCGAAGATAACAAAATTTATCTCCGAGCAAAATAAAATTAGCTCGACACTATTTAAAATTTGCTCCGAGCAAAAATTTTTTATCTCCGAGCTATTTTTTTTGTTTTAGGGTTGTTCTAAAAATTAGGCTGTTTTGATTTGCTTACACTCTCTATACGTTTGTTCCTGCAACCCGCAGAGCTTCACCCTACGGGGCAGATAACAAACAGAGTGTGCGCGAAGAATTCAAAGATTTTTGAGTGATTTTGTTTTTAATGCCGCAGAAGCATAGCAAGCTATGGTTCAAGGAATTAAAGACAATGGCGCCAAAAAGATTGAAAAAGCATACAGACCAAAAAAAGCTTCACAAAATTTTAAAACCTAATTTTTAGAACTACCCTTTATTTGGATGTTGCTGCAAAGCGCAGGCGTAATCTTTGCGGAATGTGTTCAAAATGAAAGTGTTTCGTGCTGATTTTTTGTCAAAAGTGCGTAAATTTTTATTATTACGCTACATTTTTCAAAAAAAACGGGCGTTTTCTCTGCATTATTCGCTGAAACAATGTATATTTGTAACAGAATTGTGCGCAGATGCGCCCAAGGAATAGAATTTTCTAAATTATTTTATTTTAAATCTATATTTCTATGGAATTGCAGCCAAACATTCAGACGAAAGAGAAACCCTATGTGATTGGACTCGACATGGGCGGAACAAACTCCGTCTTCGGAATTGTGGACCAACGCGGTAACATACTTTCGCAGACGGTAATCTCAACAAAAGCCTATCCCGATGTAAACGAATACGTACGTGCAGGCGTAAATGCCCTGAAACCGCTTATAGAAGAGGCAGGCGGTATTGACAATATCAAGGGTATGGGAATTGGAGCCCCCAATGGTAATTACTATACCGGCAATATAGAATATGCTGCCAACCTTTTGTGGGAAGGTATCGTACCTATCGGAAAATTGTTCGAGCAGGCCCTGGGTATTCCCTGTCGTGTGACAAACGATGCCAATGCTGCCGCACTCGGAGAACTGACTTACGGTGTGGCTCGCGGCATGAAAACATTTATTATGATAACTCTCGGCACGGGTGTCGGCAGTGGTGTTGTGGTGGACGGCAAAGTAGTTTATGGCTGCGATGGATTTGCCGGTGAACTGGGACACTTTATCGTAGATCGCTCACCCGAAGCACGCCAGTGCAACTGTTCGCGTAAAGGTTGCCTCGAAACCTACTGTTCTGCCACGGGTGTGGCACGCACAGCCCGACTGATGCTCGAAAAGAGCGACGCACCCAGTCCGTTGCGCGACCTTGATCCCGACCAGATCACCTCTTTCGATGTGTTTAAGGCAGCAGAAGCCGGCGACCAGATAGCAAAGGATATTTTCAACTACACCGGTGCTGTTTTAGGTCACGCCTGCGCAAACTTTGCCCTGTTCTGCGCTCCCGAAGCCTTCGTATTCTTCGGCGGTCTGACGAAAGCCGGACATTGGATCATGGATCCTATCGCCAAAGCCTACGAAGAAGAAATCTTGGGCATATATCGCGGAAAAGCAAAGCTGCTTGTCAGCACGTTGAAGGGCAGTGAGGCTGCTGTGCTCGGAGCTGCTGCACTGGGATGGGGAGATTGATAGGTTTTCCCACGCATTAGATTTTTGAATTGTTCTGATAATTTGACTTATTACGATAGGAAATTCCTTTTCATCCGTATTGACAGGTTAGTTCTTAGAACAACCAAATAATAAAGGCTGCAACCACACTATCGAATTGGTTTGAGAAATATTGGGATGCCAACTACCGACATCTTGATATACGTGCTGTTCGTGGACCGCTAACACGTGAAGTATTTCTAAAATTGGGTCATAAGTGTCCGGAAGTCTATGGCGATCCAGGAATACTGATGCCCTTGGTTTATCAGCCTAAGAATATTGAGAAGTCGCATGATTACATGGTTATTCCTCAATACACCACAGAAAACGATGTGAGGAAATATATTCCTGGCGAGATGATTATCAGCATGAATACGAATGATTACAAGTCTGTGATAGACAAAATTGTTTCCTGCAAGATAGTGTATTCGTCTTCTTAGCATGGTATCATATTGGCAGAGGCATATGGCGTACCAGCAGTCTTTTACAGAGGAGTTCCTCCCCATGTAGATTTTTAGGGATGTTCTATAAATTAGGCTGCATTGTTTTTGTTTAGATTTTGATTGGATTTAGCTTTAATGACGAAGGAGCGTAGCGAGCTACGGTTCAAGGAATTAAAGCTAAAGACGGCAAAAAGATTTCAAAAACAAGCAGAATAAAATAGAGACCAGTTTCTTAAAAACGTAATTTATAGAACATCCCTTAAGTACAAAGACTACTATGCAAGTACGGGAAGATATGATGTACCTTTTTTTGCTCGGCACTTTTTAAATATATCTCCGAGCAAAAATTTTTATCTCCGAGCTATTTTACCTTTTTTCGGGGGTATAAAGTCGCACTTCTAAACAACGCGAGAATATCGATGAGTAAAGGGCTTATAGATGGGAGCGATTTTAAGGTGCCATAAACTAATTAGGAAATACTTAATTTTTGCTCGGACTTATTTCCAAGGCGTTTTTTCCAGGGTTGCTTATAAAACGAGCGAGGTATGCAAATCTTCTGCATACCTCGCTTCGTTTTGAATAGACTGTGAAATTCCCAGTCGTTAGTTTGGTCTTTTATTCACCCCAAGCGATATCATCACTCCAAATGTAGCCGATTTGTTTCAAGGCTCCGTTAGGTTGAATCTCTACCAGCCCGAGGAACATATAGTCACCGTCCATTTCTGAGTGTTCATTCGTCAAATCTCCGTGAATGATGTGGACACGTGTTCCGCTCTTGACGGTTTTCACCACTTCACTATCTACGTCTTGGGCTTTATATACCTTAACTTCTCCGCTCTCGTTCTTGACTGTCATTTCTTCCATAGAAACGGGCGAAAGCAGTTCGGTAGCACAATAGTTCTTGACGGGAATGTATCCGAGTGGCTTGAAACCTTCGCTCCAAACCTTTACCCATTCTGAATTCTCGAAGCGTCTCACCATTATTGACATACGATGATAGAGTGTGTCCACAACTTTGCTCGATGCTGTGGAATCTGCGTGTGCATATACCACATCTTCGTTGTCAGACTTCAGGGTTGCCGGACTTCCGAGGAATTCTCCTTCATACTTCTCCTTATTCTCTGCATAATCCTTGTATTCTTCGCCTGTGAAAGTGCCGTATTTCAAGAGAATTTCTGCCTGCGATTGTCCTCTGAACTTGACTGTTGTGTACCAATTCAGGGCATGTTCGCGAGCAACGTTGCGATATTCAGAAGCCTCAAAGGTAATTTCATGTAATTCGCCAGCAGCAAGATCCACACCGTCCACTGTTTTTGTGCCTAATTTGGTGAAATTCTTGCTAAACTCCACTTCGAGATAATAATCCTTGCCCGAAACGGCCTCTGTTCCGTTGTTCTGGACACCAATGACGCAATTCAGAATAGAATTAGTGAGATGCCATCTTCCGCCGTAGGTAGGTACGATTTTTCCGCCGTAAGCCAAATTGTTCTTTTGCTTGAGGAAGTTCATAAAGGTCTCTTTTTCATCGAAGAGTACGGCCAGTTCTCCGTCAGATAGTTGCTTCAAGGGCACACCTGTCTTCAAACCTAATTCTGTGTAGAGCGTGTCAAGTTTGAATACGCCGTAAGAGTCAATAATGCGCACATTACCGAGGCTGTCGGCCTTGAGAACCAAACGTTGTGTGGCTTCTTCGTCCAAAGTGACGGTATATACGTCTTTTTCCTCGTCATAGTCTGCACTCATGTCGTCATTCTTCAACTGACCTGACATACTCAGATAACTATAGTCGCGCGAAAGGGTGAAAAGTTCGTACACTCCGGCTTTGTCGCCCTCGTTATACGCTTTAACGAACTGCTCGGCAATTTCTTTTGCCTTACCTGCATTTTTGTCACACGATGCCAATCCGAAAACTGTGAACGCGATGACAGCAAATGATAAGAATTTTTTCATAGTGTTTGATGAATAATTATTTAATAAATGATTTGAATTTTTACTTCTTAATCAATTTGCAAAAATAATTTGTTCGGAAAAAACACAGTCGGATTATCTCATCCATATTTGTCCATAGATAGAGATATGACGGAACTTCAAATAAAAAAAAGGAGTCGTAGCATTTTTCAGCCACAACTCCTCGCAATTTAGGGATGATTCAGGGATTACTCCCGTATGTATTTTTTTACATCATGCCGCCCATTCCGGGATTGCCCATAGGCATTTCGGGTTTGTCCTCCTTCTTGTCGCATACCACGCACTCGGTAGTAAGGAACATGCCGGCAACACTTGCTGCATTCTCCAAAGCTACACGTGTTACCTTGGCAGGATCAACTACACCGGCAGCACGCAAATCTTCGTAGGTTTCGGTCTTGGCATTGTAGCCGAAATCGCCTTTTCCTTCGCGAACCTTGTTCACTACTACGGCACCTTCAAGTCCTGCGTTCAGGCAAATCTGACGGAGTGGCTCTTCAATAGCGCGGCGCACGATGTTAATACCAGTTGTCTCGTCAGCATTCTGTCCTGTAAGGCCTGCAAGAGCTTCTTGTGCGC
Source organism: uncultured Prevotellaceae bacterium (assembly GCA_947167835.1). GTDB lineage: Bacteria > Bacteroidota > Bacteroidia > Bacteroidales > Bacteroidaceae > Alloprevotella. The sequence continues at coordinate 7,978 of CAMVJO010000046.1, read as the reverse complement.
GGATATAGGCAACGCCACCGCCGGTAACAATACCTTCTTCGATAGCAGCGCGAGTAGCGCACAGGGCATCATCGCAACGGTCTTTCTTTTCTTTTTGTTCTGTCTCGCTGGCAGCACCTACCTCGAGCACACATACGCCGCCGCTGAGCTTAGCAAGACGTTCCTGCAACTTTTCTTTGTCGTATGAGGAAGTAGTAGTGGCAATCTCGTTCTTAATTTGTGCAATACGGTCGGCAATGAGTTCTTTCTGGCCGTTACCGTTCACAATCGTCGTGTTCTCTTTCGATATCGTTACCTTTTCTGCTGTTCCCAGCATTTCAATAGTAGCTTGTTCGAGTTTCAGACCTTTTTCTTCGCTTACCACTACACCGCCCGTGAGGACTGCGATATCTTCGAGCATTGCTTTTCTGCGATCGCCGAAGCCTGGAGCTTTAACGGCGCAGATTTTGAGCTGTGAGCGCAGGCGGTTTACAACGAGTGTGGTTAAAGCTTCACTATCTACGTCTTCTGCAATAACGAGTAGGGGACGTCCACTCTGAACGGCGGGTTCCAGAATTGGAAGGAAGTCTTTCAGATTAGAAATCTTCTTATCGTAAATGAGGATGTAGGGATTTTCCATCACACACTGCATCTTTTCACCGTCTGTAACAAAGTATGGAGAGAGATATCCGCGATCAAACTGCATACCTTCGACGGTTTTCAGAACGGTGTCGCGACCTTTTGCATCTTCTATGGTGATAACGCCATTTACGCTGACAGCACGCATACCGTCTGCGATGAGTTTACCGATTTCTTCGTCGTTATTGGCAGAAATCGTGGCAACCTGTTCGATTTTATCGTAGCTTTCGCCCACTTGTTCGGCCTGTTCGCGGATATGCTCCACAACTTTTGCTACGGCCTTGTCGATACCGCGTTTTACGTCAAGAGGATTTGCTCCTGCTGCCACGTTTTTCATTCCTTCGTTCAGGATAGCCTGAGCCAGAACGGTAGCAGTTGTTGTTCCGTCTCCGGCATCGTCACCGGTCTTGCTGGCAACACTTTTTACCAACTGGGCGCCTGCATTTTGGAAGGCGTCATCCAATTCTATTTCTTTAGCAACAGATACACCGTCCTTGGTAATGCGGGGTGCACCGAATTTTTTGTCAATCACTACGTTGCGACCTTTTGGTCCAAGGGTTACTTTAACGGCATCTGCCAAGGCATCTGCACCTTCCTTGAGGAGGTTGCGTGCTTCTACGTTATATTTTATGTCTTTAGCCATGATTGTGTTTGTTTTAGTTGTGTTAGTTTATTTTGAACCTGTCAAAAATTTTGATTAGTCCTTATTTCAGGATTGCAAGTACGTCACTTTGGCGCATAATGAGGTATTTCTCGCCATCGAGTTCCACCTCTGTGCCGCTATATTTGCCATAAAGCACACGGTCGCCGGCTTTCAGTACCATTTCTTCGTCTTTCGTACCGTTACCTGCGGCTAATACGGTGCCTTGCAGGGGTTTTTCCTTTGCTGTGTCGGGAATAATGATTCCGCCAATGGTTTTTTCTTCTGCCGGAGCGGGCTGAACGAGCACGCGGTCGGCTAATGGTTGAATGTTCATGATAGTATTTTTTGTTTTGTTAGTTATTTTCGCTTGCTAATATGCGAAAAGTGTGCCAAAACGTGAGGCACACTTTCTTTTTTACGTATTATTCTGCTTTTGCAGGGAAGTATCGTTGATTATCGGCTCAATAAATGCCATTTACTCCTCGCTGACATCTTCAAAGTCGGCTTCTTCAATATTTGCAGTTTCGGAAACCAGTTTTTCAAGGCGTTTACGTTCGCGGTGCATCAGGATAGTGATGATTAGTTCCACTACACCATATACTATATAGGTGGCACCGAGCAATATGAACGGCATCTTGACTACTTCGCCCTTGTAAAAGATGATGAGCAGGGCGCAAACGAAGAGCAATACGGGGGGAGCGAAGAATGATGCGTGGATATTCATGTTTTGTCGGCGGGCAAGTGCTATGTTGTAGCATTGCACGGACGAAACCACGAGCAAAAGAGCGGCCAGGGTGTACATCAGGTAGTTTATGAACGACTCGGGATAAATTACCATGTAGGTACCGAACATGATACAGCCCACGCTGATAAAAGGTATAAGGGCTATGGGGCGGTCTTCTGCTTTGCTTGCAAAATAACCGATAAGTGCTACTACTCCGGGCAGCAGGAATGCTACTCCGCACGCCACAACGCACCATTTGGGTGCATCTTCGGCAAAATATACCAGCAGACAGCCGAGGGCAAGCAGCAATATGCTGCGCCAAAGGGGATTTTGTGTAATGTTTCTCATATTCTTTATGTATTATTATGATTCTTTCTCTTTGTTTCCCATCCAGAAATCCACGTATTGCCGAGCCACTTTTCTATGGTCGTGATGTTTGGCAATATAGTCCAGAGCCTGTTGCCGCAGTTCGGGAACTTTCTGTCGGTTTTCTACGATGTGGCACAGACATTCATAGACACTCTGTTCGTTTGGCAGGACATTGAGCACGGGATGCAGTTCCTTTTCGCCCAATATGTCGTAACTTTCGGGTTCTCCTCCGCCAACAACCGCCACTCCGTGCGACATAGCCTCAAGTGCATTCATGGCAGGAGTATAGGAGTACAGTTGATCTAAAATAAAGTCGCTGCCATATAGCAGTTTCCGGTATTCGTCAAACGGCACACTCTCCACTTTAATTATTTCTACGGCTTCGGGATAGGTTTCGCGGCATCTTTCGAGTGCTTGCAGCATGATATCAGTCCCTTTATACTCGCTTCTGGCGCGTTGTATGCCGATAAAGAATTTCACTCGTCGGGGCGTTTCCTTTGATATGCTTATATCCTGTCTCACCTTGATAGGAAATGGGATATATGTCAGTTTGTCTGCAAAATAGGGGCGATATGCTGCGTAGTATTCGTAGAGCCCTGCTATGATTCCGTCGCAGTCTTTTGCTATACGACGGTTTAATGCACCCTTTGCTCCGTTCAACCAGTCGCGTTCCCAGAATTCGTTTTCGTAATAGCGGCGCAATTCGCTACCCATGTTGAAGTCGCTGTATCTGAACGTCCGGCAATCCATTCCGGCCTTGATATAATAGTGATCCATGCCGAACGCGCCGAGAAATACCTTACCATTCTGGCGGCGCAGACGGTCATAAAGTCCTTCATGTCGCTCTGCGCGCAAGGGAAGGAAGACCGGATTGATTATCTGTACGATGTCGAAATCCCTGCATCGGTCAATAAATCTGCTTACCTTATTATAATAATAAAGAGAGTAGAGGCGATTCATGCTTTTGCGCTGTAAATCCACATCGCGTGCATAGTTTTTCCAGCCATCGCCGTCACTGGCCACGATAACGTCGTGTCCCAATTCGCGCAGTCCGTCAGCCAACGTAGCATGTACGTTGCTGTAATCGCCCATCAGCAGTATTCTAAGGCTCATTCGGTGGTTGGATATTTTGCTTTCCTAATATTATTTAAACGTATAGCCTTTGTTTATATTGTTTGGGAAACAAGGTTTTCGAGTGTGTAAGAACTTTTTTTATATGTTATCCGTTTTTTTCTTCTTCCGAACCTCAAATTTTGCTCCCAAAATATAAGTGCAAATAGTTCGGAGCTAAATTTTCTTATCTCCGAGCCCATTAACCCCATATCGCCCAAATTGCCCATTTCCCCCAAGAAAATATCCTCAAATAGCTCGTAATAACATTATACCGTCATACCGTTATAACGAAAATCCCTGAAAAACCATAAAGCTACGCCACAGCGCCAAGACAGAGGAAGGCAAGGCTGAGCAACACCAGCAGCAAGTCGAAGAATTTGGAACGTACGTTGTGTTCGTGCAGGAACAAAGCTCCGAAAGCAAAGGAAACGAGTACGCTGCTGCGACGTGTCATCGAAATAACAGCCAGCAATGCGCCCGGAAGGTGAAGTGCGTAGAAATAACTCATATCCGCCAATGTGAGAAACAGGGATATGAAGACGATACTGCCGCGCCAAACAAAGGGAGTGCCGTTTTTGCGATGCGGAAACCAGATGAAAGCGGTGATAAGACTCATCAAAATGAATTGATACAGGTTGTACCAACTCTGAACGAAGATGTTTGAAAGGCCAAGGCCGCCCTGTTCCTCGGGAGCCAATAGGAATTTGTCATAGAGTCCACTGATTGCCCCGAAGAGTGCAGCCATAATGAGCAATATCACCCAGCGGTCGCCCGAAAAACTGATGCCTTCTTTCTTTCCCGAGCGTTTCAATAACCAAAATGCCACGATAGCCGTTACAACACCCAACCATTGCCACAGATTCAGGCTCTCGCCGAAGATTACCAGCGCACCCACGAGTGTGAGTACGGGACGGGTGGCATTTATCGGACCTACAATCGTGAGTGGCAGGTGCTTAATGCCGTAATAGCCGCAGATCCATGACGATAGTACGATGACGGCTTTCAGCATCACCGCACTTTGCACCCGAAAGTCTTGCCATCCTGCAAAATAGGTGGCATCTGGAGCAATAAATCCCGCTTGTGAACCGATGATAATGGGCAGAAAAAACAAGGAACAGAAGAGCGTGTTGCACCAAAGTACGGGTATGACGGCGTTTTCGCGCAACGAAATCTTCTTGAAAACGTCGTAGCAACCCAAAAGGAAGGCAGAAATCAGTGCAAACAGGAACCACATATTTTTTGTCGGGAGATATGATGCGTTTTATCGGATTATTTTTCTATTTCCTCGTAGAGATTTGATAATATATGCCAGATTCAAATTTGTTTCTCTTAGTGAAAATATTCAATGGCAGCACCCATGCCCGCATTTGTCGGCCAAAGGACAGCCCGCGCAGACATGGTCGCATTTAGGACGATGGAAATTCTTCCAAATGCGCCACACAGCAAAAATGACACAGGCTGAAAGTATGATGGCTACGAGAATGTCTTGCATGGTTGCGTGATTATGAAAATAGGTGCGTAGAATGAAAATAAATATTCGCTTAAAGATGTTTTACCCCCACAGGCTTCCAATTTGGTAGGCCGCTGCCGAAACGACCCACGCCACAATGGTGGTGTAGCACGCCGCAAAAATTGCCCAGCGCCAACGTCCCGTTTCGTTTTTTATGGCTGCTATCGTGGCAATGCAGGGGAAATACAACAGGATGAAGAGTAAATAACAGAAGCCTATGAGCGGTGTGATGCCCTCTGCCGCCATTTTTTGATGGAGTAGGACATATTTGGCATTATCGTCACTGAAATCCTCGTCATCACCGAAGCTATCATCGCCACTGTACAGCACACCGATAGTAGAAGCCACGATTTCCTTTGCTCCCACGCCGGCAATCAGAGAAACGTCGAGTTTCCAGTTGAATCCCTGTGGTGCAAAAATGGGTTCTATGGCTTTTCCAGCACGTCCTATGTAACTTTGTTCCTGTTGCTGCTGGTTATCCAGATTTTCGTCGTGCGGATAGTATCCCAATGCCCATACAATGATAGATGCCACGAGGATAATGCCGCCCATCTTTTTCAAATATTCTTTTCCCTTCTCCCAAGTGTGACGTCCCAGCGCCTTAGCCGTCGGCATACGGTAGGGAGGAAGTTCCATCACGAAGGGAGTATCTTCTCCCTTGATGACAAATTGCGAGAAGATGCGGCTTGTGATAACTGCCGCCAAGATACCAATGGCGTAGAGCGATATCATTATGGCAGAACGGTATTGTGCGGCAAAGAATGTGCCCACTATCATAATGTAGATGGGAAGTCGTGCCGAACAGCTCATAAATGGCAGAATCAACATCGTAATTATTCTCGAACGGCGGCTCTCTATCGTGCGAGTTGCCATGATTGCCGGAACATTACATCCGAATCCCATGATAAGAGGTATGAAGGATTTGCCGTGAAGTCCCATCTTGTGCATCAGTTTGTCCATGATAAATGCAGCACGTGCCATATAACCCGAATCTTCCATGAGGGAAATGAAGAAATACAGGATGAGAATCTGCGGAAGGAAGACGATAACGGAACCTACTCCGCCGATAACGCCATCTACCAGCATGGAACGCAAAGCGCCCTCGCTCATTTTGTCGGATACTACGCCGCCCAGCCAATCAACTCCGGCCTCTATCCAATCCATGGGGTACTGTCCCAGGCTAAAGGTGGTCTGGAACATGATATAGAGGATGAAAAAGAAAATAGGGAAGCCCAGATATTTGTTTGACAGCACATCGTCGATGAAATGTGTCATGCGATAGGTATCAACTTGCTCTCCTTTTCGGAATTTTGCCTCTTGCAGCGCGCCATGTATGAATCCGTATTTTGCATCCATGACTGCCGTTTCCATATCTGTCTGCAAATCTTCCTTAATCTGCTGAGCTGCGTTGTCGCGAGCCTTGAAAATTTCTTCGGCGTTGGGCATTTTCTTACAAATGCGCTCCACCTCGCTATCGTTTTCCAGCAATTTTATGGCAAAGTAGCGAGTAGAGAAAAGCGGGCGTATCTTTCCTGCAATTTTCACGGGCTGCTGAACCATACTTATGGCGCGTTCCACGTATTGTCCGTGATTGATATGGATATGGCGGAACACGTCTTTCAAAGGTCGGTCACCGCCGGCAAAGTCTTCGATGTGATTGCTGGAAATGCTTTTGTTTGCAAAATTATCGTGCCACTCCTTGATTTCGCGTGCCACATCGGGGTTGATATGTCCTTTCTCGTCAATGTAATCGGCGCCTTCATACATGTTAATGATGACGTGGAACAAAAGATCTACGTTCATTCCCGTGCGAAATGACGTAGGAATCATTGGCACTCCGAACAAAGTGCTGAGCGTGTCGATGTCCAGACTGTCACCTCGGCGCTCAAATTCATCATACATGTTCAAAGCGCAGACCATGCGGATGTTCATGTCGATAAGTTGGGCAGTGAGATAAAGATTGCGCTCCAAATTGGAGGCATCTATCACATTGATGATGATATCGGGATGTTTCTCAAAAAGATGCTGGCGCACATAAAGTTCTTCGGGACTATAACACGAGAGAGAGTAGGTTCCCGGAAGATCGGTGAGGTTGAAATCGTAACTTTCAAAGGAGGCGTGCGCAGTAGTGGCGTCAATCGTTACGCCACTATAGTTACCAACGCGGGCATGTGCGCCACTTGCAAAATTAAAGAGCGAGGTCTTTCCGCAATTCGGGTTGCCAACGATGGCGACATTGATGCTACGACGCTTGCGCTGGGCTATATTGCGCATTTGCTCCTCGGTAAGTTTTACAACCTCCGTAGTGCCTTGCAATGTGTCGGTAGTCTGTTCTGCTTCCTCGGACTCTCCTTCGGAAACTACTTCGATCATGCGCGCTTCGTCGTGGCGAAGCGACACTTCGTAGCCCATAATCTTATATTTCACGGGATCTTGTAAGGGTGCATTGAGCAAAACTTCCACCATCTTGCCCTTAATGAACCCCATCTCGATGATTCTTTTACGAAAGCCTCCGTGTCCCAAAATTTTCACGATGACACCACGCTCACCTGTCTTTAATTCCGATAAATTCATAGGAATGCTAAATTTTTCTGCAAAATTATATGTATTTATTAAGGTGCACAATACCTAAAACAAGGTATTTTACTTAAAAAAACAATGCGGAAACCGTTTTTTTGCCATCTATTCCCCATTTTTCTATTTCAAAAAACACTTTGCTCCCTTATGCAAAAATCTTGTTCTGGGAAATATCTCGGAGTAAAAAACAATTATCTCCGAGGTATTTTTAATTATCTCCCAATTAGGTTTTGAAACCGGAAATTTGTCCCTACCTGTGCGCCTTTTATTCATCGGTGTTTTCGCATCGTTCGGAGGTGCAAAAAATTACCCCCGAAAAACGGGCAAATAGCTCGGCTCTAAATTTTTTTATCTCGGAGCTAATTTTAATTAAGGGTAGTTCTAAAAATTAGGTTTTAAAATTTTGTGAAGCTTTTTTGGGTCT
>CAMVJO010000045.1 GCA_947167835.1 uncultured Prevotellaceae bacterium | reverse complement strand
CAGACCAAAAAAGCTTCACAAAATTTTAAAACCTAATTTTTAGAACTACCCTTTACAAATACTCAGCAGGAGATATTCCCACAGGTATTCTTATCAGATACGTTCCAGAACCTTTTCGATAAGTCCTATAACACCACCTTTATAATTGGTATTCGCACGCTGAGTAACTCGGTTTGCTATCACGCAGCAGCAGGTAAGAGCACGGTGTCCCATGAGTCTGGAAAGTCCTGCTACGGCACTACCTTCCATCTCGAAGTTAGTGATGCGCAAGTCTCCATAACGGAATGCCATTACCTTCTCATTCTGATGCGGGTCGGCAAGAGGAATACGCAATTCCCTGCCTTGTGGTCCGAAGAATCCACCGCAGGCAATAGTAATGCCGCGAACCATATCGTTACCTGCGATGCGATCTAATACTTCTGGGTTTGCATCTACTACGTAAGGGTGAGCAATACATTGATTTCCGCTCCAATGCATAGCTTCAAGGAAGGCTTTTTCCAGTTCTAAGTCACATACTTCGTTACGTCCTGCATAGAAATTCAGCAATCCGTCGAAACCGATGCTTTTCTGACTGGCAATATAAGTTCCCTCGGGTACATAGTCCTGTAATCCTCCGCAAGTACCGATTCGCACGATATCCAAACTGCGGAGTTGGGGCTTCAATTGACGTGTGTTGAAGTCAATATTTGCCATAGCGTCAAGTTCGTTGAGCACAATGTCGATATTGTCACATCCTATGCCGGTAGAAACTACTGTAATAAGTTTACCCTTATATTCGCCAGTTGCAAATCTGAATTCACGGTTTGAAACTTCGTAAATCACTTTGTCAAAGTATTTTATTACGAGACTCACACGACCAGGGTCGCCTACAAGTATTACTTTGTCTGCCAGAAACTCTGGTTTTGCATGAAGATGAAACACACTTCCGTCTTCATTGATGATTAGTTCGGAGGGTTCAAAATAGGTTTTCATATTGATTTGATTTATTTAGATTTATTTTATGTATTACTATAGGATATTATTGTTTCTAATCTGATTATCAAATAAGTTATCGTTTAACTATTTAATACCAAGCTCGGCTTTTCTCATATTGACAGCCAACTTCTTCACAGATTGCGAAAGACGAAGCGTGATTTGCTCCAGTTTTACCAGACGACTACGAGGACTTTGTCTGGAACTCCTGAGCATTTCAAGCTCCTTTGTCGTCATACGCAGTTCTTCCATCTTGTTTTTCCATTCTGTTGCGATGCGTCGAGCATTAGGACTCTTGAATTCCTTCAAAGACTTATAGACAATATCGTCTGTGATGACAAACTCCACTGGTTCTTCCTGCTTGCTTTTGGGTGTGTCGTGCCTGATGCTTCTCAGTCTTTCCTTGGCAGCAGCTACAGCTTGCATATCTGTCTGTGTCTCGGCAATAGAATTGAGTTTTGCCTGATTGATATACGATTGCTGGTTTGCAGTCTCAATTCTCTCGCGAGATTCCGTGGGAATAAAGGCATATACGCATACACTGTCAGGATGTTGCCTGCGATCTGTGGCAAATAGTCCGATGTTTGATACCTCATCCACCACATAAAGGTAGTCATTTGCAGGAGAATTGAACGGCATTCCGATGTTTTCGGGTTTCAGAAAACTATCTGTTTCCCTATTGTAGCGGGTAACATAGATATCGTAACCGCCCATTCCCTCTTCTGTTACAGCAGCAAAGTACAATGTGGCACCGTCAGGCATCATAAAGGGGAAAGCCTGTACGTCTGAGGCGTTGTCCGACATCTCCGTGCCGTTAAGCAACTTCTTTTCAGTCCAACCTCCTCCCATTTTGCGCGAAAGCCACATCTTCTGCATCTTTATCGTGTCGCACTTTTCATGGGTTAGGCGCAAATCCTCAAGACTGTTTACGTAAGAGTAGGGGAGGAACGAGAGCGTTCCCATATCTTGCGACAACTTATATACTTTCGCCAATTCATTGCGATGCACCACCACGCTATCGACGAATGTCACCCTTGCAGCAGCCGAAAGCATGTCCATACCCTTAATTGCTGCCTTCATCTGTGCCTGTTTCGTAGATACCTCATTCGGTTCAAGGCTTGCAGCATCCTTCAGCTGGCTTTGCAGTTCTGCTTCCGCCTCACTAAATCTGTAGGCATCCAAGAGCGACTGCACATCTGCCATCTTCACAGTCTTTTGCGGTTTAGTGTTGCGCTTATTCCCCTTTCCCTTCTGAGCCTGAGCGGAGAAAGGCAGTAAAAGTACGCAGCAAAAGACAGCGAGCATCCTGAAAACTCGCCAGTTCAACATATATATACTACGTATCATTAATTTTCTATGTCAATTTTAAGTTGCAAATTTATAAATATTTTCTGATACAACAATATTTTGCACCATAAATATATTAAGGGTTGTTCTAAAAATTAGTTTATAAATATTGGGAAGTCCATTTAAGTCTGTATGATTTTTCAATCTTTTTGGCGCTTTTGTCTTTTATTCCTTGAACCATAGGTTACTATGCTTCTGCGAAATTAAATACAAAATCACTTAAAAATCTTCGAAAACTCAAAACAGCCTAATTTTTAGAACAACCCTTAAATAGGCGTTCTAATCGTTTTCTCATCGCGCTGAGAAAACTTTCTCTTCGCGTTGAGAAAACATTCTCATCACGTTGAGAAAAGATTCTCATCGCGAAGAGAATTCCAAAATGCAAGCCACAGTTGTAAATTCAACGCCTTTTACTCGGCAATATGAAAAAATATTTATGAAAAAACAGCAGAAAAAGTTTGCCAGAATAAAGGAAAATCGTAATTTTGCAAGCCGATTATTATCAAAGCACGCTAAAAACGTGTAAATCTGCGTGTTAATAGTTTGCTTCCATTGGCCGGATGCAGATGGTTAGGGAATCGCAGATATCGAGAATTAATTAAATTTCTTAGTAGTAAAACGAATTAAAATTTAACAAAGAGTGGACACTTTAAGTTACAAGACCATTTCTGTTAACCGCGAGACCGCTACAAAAGAGTGGGTTGTAGTTGATGCTACAGACCAGGTCTTAGGTCGTCTCGGTTCAAAAGTCGCCAAGTTGTTGCGCGGTAAGTATAAACCAAACTTCACCCCTCACGTAGATTGCGGCGACAATGTGATTATCATCAATGCCGAAAAGATTGTTCTGACCGGTAATAAGATGACAGACCGTATTTATTATCGCTACACAGGTTATCCTGGCGGCCAGCGCGAAGATACCCCCGCAACTATCTTGGCAAAGAAAAACGGAGCCGAGAAATTAGTTCGCCGTGTAGTAAAAGGAATGTTACCCAAGAACCGCTTAGGCGCTAAGTTGCTGGATAACCTCTACATCTACGAAGGTGCAGAACATCCCCACGAAGCACAATCGCCCAAGGCCATTGATATTAACCAATATAAATAAAGATAACAGAAAATGGAAATGATTAATGCATTAGGTCGCCGTAAAAGTGCTGTAGCACGTGTATATGTTACAGAAGGCACCGGAAAGATCACCATCAACAAGCGTGACCTCACAGAATATTTCCCCTCTTCCATTCTTCAATACGTAGTAAAACAGCCATTAGCTCTGCTCGATGCCGTAGAAAAGTACGATATCAAGGCAAACCTCAATGGTGGTGGTTTTACAGGCCAGTCTCAGGCTCTGCGTCTCGCCATTGCACGCGCTTTGGTGAAGATTAACGCCGAAGATAAGAAAGCCCTCAGAAAAGAAGGCTTCATCACAAGAGACTCACGCGTAGTAGAACGTAAGAAACCGGGACGTCCAAAGGCACGCCGTCGCTTCCAGTTCAGCAAACGTTAATATTCGGGCTGATAAAGGAAGACAAAATACAAGTCGCACACACTCCTTATATTATATATATAGGAAACAAAGCGATATAGCGGAACCAATTTCTGAAATATCCCACAGAAGCGCGGCTTGAGTTTAGCATCTAAACAGTTTAGATTTTCAAAATGCAAATCCCTGCATTACAGAAACTACTAAATTGCTGGTTGTCTAAATAAAAAAAGGCCTGAACAAAAAGGCCTGCAACTAAAAAGAAAGTAAACAACAAACAAAAAAAGAAAGAAATGTCAAGAACAACTTTTGATCAACTGCTTGAGGCCGGATGTCACTTCGGACACCTCAAACGTAAATGGAATCCCGCTATGGCTCCCTACATCTTTATGGAGCGTAACGGCATTCATATCATCGACTTGCACAAAACAGTCGTAAAACTGGATGAAGCAGCAGAAGCCCTGAAGCAAATTGCAAAATCAGGCAAGCGCATCCTCTTCGTATCTACTAAGAAACAAGCTAAGCAGGTCGTTGCCGAAAAAGCAACGTCTGTTGCAATGCCTTACGTCACAGAACGTTGGCCGGGCGGTATGCTTACCAACTTTCCTACCATTCGTAAGGCTGTAAAGAAGATGGCCAATATCGATAAGCTGATGAATGACGGAACTTATGCAAACCTCTCTAAGAGAGAAATCCTGCAAATCACCCGTCAGCGTGCTAAACTCGAAAAGAACCTCGGTTCTATTGCAGATCTCAACCGTCTGCCGGCAGCTCTCTTCGTCATCGACGTAATGAAAGAGCACATTGCCGTTAAAGAAGCACAGCGTCTCAACATTCCCGTGTTCGGAGTTGTAGATACCAACAGCGATCCTAACAGCGTAGACTTCGTAATTCCTGCTAACGACGACGCAAGCAGCAGCATTGAACTCATTCTCGATACTTGCTGCAAGGCTATCGCCGAAGGTCTCGAAGAACGCAAGGCAGAAAAGGCAGATGAAGCAGCCGCAGAGCAGCAAAACGAAGCAGAGGCAGCACCTGCACGTCCTTCTCGTCGTCGTACGACAAAGGCACGCGCAGAAAAGCAGGCCGAAGCAGCAGCTGAAGCTCCTGCAGCCGTAGAAACTCCTGCCGAAGAAGCACCCGCTGAAGCATAAGATATCGGTAATTTTTCAAGCTGAGGGTGAAAGGAGGGTTGAGACATACTTAACTACGAACTTCATCCTCGCTTTTTTAGAAGTATATAATCAATTAAAAAATATTTATTCAAAATGGCAATCTCTATTGAAGATATCAAAAAACTCCGTGCTATGACTAACGCTGGTCTGGCAGATTGTAAGAAAGCACTCACAGAAGCTGACGGCGATATGGAAAAAGCCAACGAACTCATCCGCGAACGCGGTCTTGCTATCGCTGCAAAACGTAGCGACAGAGAAGCAAGCGAAGGATGTGTGCTCGTTAAGGCAGAAGGAAACTTCGGTGCTATCATCGCCCTCAAATGTGAAACAGACTTCGTTGCACAAAATGCTGACTTCGTGGCTTTGACACAGCAGATTCTCGACGCTGCCGTTGCCAACAAGTGCCAGACTTTGGACGAAGTCAATGCACTTGTTATTGATGGCCAGAAAGTTCCCGATTTGGTAACAGCTCGCAGTGGTGTAACCGGTGAAAAAATGGAACTGGACGGATATCAGGTTCTCACAGGCGAAAGCATTGCAACTTACAACCACCAGGGTAAAAATCAGCTCTGCACAATGGTAGCCCTTAACAAGGCTGTCAGCGAAGAATACGGTCATAACGTGGCCATGCAGGTAGCTGCTATGAACCCTGTATCAGTAAACAAGGACGATGTGCCTGCCGACATCCGCGAATCGGAGTTTAAGATTGCTCTTGAGAAGACTCGCGAAGAAGGTAAACCCGAAAACATGCTCGAACGTATCGCCGAAGGCCGCATGAATAAGTTCTATCAAGAACAATGTCTGCTTCTTCAAGCATACATCATGGATGGTTCTCTCAGCGTTGCCAACTATCTGAAGCAAGCTGACAAGGATCTCACCGTGACAGGCTTCAAGCGTTTCACACTTCGCGCTGAATAATTTTTTAACCGAAGATTTCTGTAAACGATTCGGGTTAAATTATTATTTCCCAAGCGTGTCAGACTATTTTGTTCTGACACGCTTTTTTTATATCCAATTTTTTCCTATCTTTGTGCGGGTAAAGGCAAAAGAATACGCCATTACTAAAAAAGAAGTATCACTTAATCAGGAAAAACACTATGGAAGTAAAAGCAATTAAGGCTGTCAGAATGTTTGACGGCGGTTTTATGACTCAGAGTTTCGCTTTCGGAGGCGAAGAGGGTAAGGAATCCTTTGACGAACAGGTTATATATCGCAGTAGCCTTCAGAATTTTTTGATTGAAACCGACGAAGGCGTTATTCTTGTCGATACCGGTTTCGATAGTTCCTTTGCGGCTCCTCCCAAACGCCTTGGCGCTCCACTTTATATGGGAGAGAAAATCAATGATTACCTTTCTGCTTTTACGGAACTGGGATATAAACCGGAACAAGTCACGAAGATTCTTGTTACGCACAAGCATCCCGATCATACTGCCGCCCTTTCTTTATTTCCCAACGCCACCATTTATATTGCTCCCGAAGATGCAGATGCCATGAAGTTAGATGGTGAAAACGTGGTGCGTGTTACCTATAAGGATGGTCCATACAAGAACTTTCCTGCTGCAGAAAAGATCTGTGATGGGCTTTATCTTATTCAGGCAAAGGGACATACCAAGGGAAACAGCATCGTAGTTTTAGAACACGATGGACTTTTCTATATGTTCCACGGCGATGTAACCTATTGCGATGCTGCTCTCAAAGCCAATAAGCTCAGTATTGTATTTGAAGACCTGGCTGCTGCACGCGAAACCCTTGACAATGTGCGTACTTTCGTAAAGAATAATCCCACAGTCTATCTTTCTACACATTGTCCCGAAGGTTATGAAAATCTGGAGTTACGTCGCGTAATGAAGCTCTGAGTTTCAGTTAGAGAAGTCTGACCTCGTCAGGGAAATGTCGGTTATCTTGCAGAAGATGTCCCTTTCTTTTTCATTAGTTCCCTATATTTAGAAACTGAATTATTGAAATTTCTGAAATATGTCTGTCCTACCAAAAGATTTCGCCACACACTACAAAAGTCCGCTGGGCATGATGACGATGACCTCCGATGGAAGCCACATCACCGGCCTTTGGTTTGATGGGCAGGAGCATCTTCCGATCAGTACCGAACTGATATATATAGATTTGTCCACACTACGCGTATTTAAGCAGGCAAAAAACTGGTTGGATACCTACTTCTCTGACGATATCCCCGATTTCCTGCCTCCCATTCTCCTACGTACCACCAGTTTCCGCCGTTCCGTATTGGAATATCTGCTCACCATTCCATACGGGCACACAACTACTTACGGCAATATAGCAGAAAGATACGGACATCGCTCAGCACGTGCCGTAGGTGGGGCAGTAAGCAAAAATCCTATCATGCTTATGATTCCCTGCCACCGCGTTGTTGGGACAAGAGGCCGACTTACCGGTTATGCAGGCGGACTTGATCGGAAAATCCGACTGCTGAAAAAGGAAAAGGTCTTGGTTCTTTAAGGCAATCCCTCAGTTATGATACCTTGTTTTGGCAATATAATCAAAGTAAGAGAATGTAAAAATCTTTGACACGGAGTAAAAGCGCAACAAGACTTCGATATATAAAAAAGCATCATGGCAAGCAATACAGACTTCGTACAATACGTTGCAGACCAGTGTGCTGGCGCTGGCGATATCACCACTCGCAAAATGTTTGGCGACTATGCCATCTATTGCAACGGACAGATTTTCGGTTTGATATGCGATAACCGCTTCTATGTCAAACCTACCGAAGGTGGGCGCGTACTTTTAGGCAACGTTTTCCTGCAAAAACCCTATGAAGGCGCCAAAGACTATTTCTATATTGCCGATATAGACGATTGCCACTTGATTTCAGACTTGGTGCGTGTCACTTGTAAGGAATTGCCTTTGACAAAACCCAAGAAGAAACGCACAAAGCAGGATTAAACCGACGAATCCGATTAAAGACTGTCGAAAAATAGAATTCTCTTCGCGTTGAGAAAACTTTCTCATCGCGAAGAGAAAATATTCTCAACGCCGTGAGAAAAGTTTCTCAACGCGATGAGAATATTTTTTAATGACGTAATGATGTAGATATTAAGCCTTTACGTCATTGTATAGTAACGTATGTGCTAAAAGGCCTGATATACTATATATTTGCCGTCGGCTTGAATTGAAAACTCCTGAAAAAGTGATTCGTTGAGCGTACCTTCCCAAAGTTTTCGGAAGGGACTGATGGGCCACTTCAGACCATTGCTGCTCAATGTGCGGCAACTGATGTTGAAGATGCTGACTTGTTGCCCGAGATGTGACGGAAAAACAGAATCTCCTTCGCACGGAATGAAAATACCAAAGTCTGTTACCATACGGATGTCACGACAATCTTCGCAAAAGTCCGTAAGGTGAAAAATATTGCCAAGCATGTGATCTTCGCGCTTGCCAGTAGCACCAAGTATTACGACATTCGTTTCAGGCCATTGCGACATAACATATCGAAAAGCCTTCGTAAGATCGTTTTCCTCCTGTTCGCTGACGTTTATAACACGGCCTGCGAGTTTTTCCCGTGTCTCCTTATCCAATGAGTCGCCATCGCCAATCACGATGTCAGGCAGATTTCCCATTCTGACGTAATCATTGGCAGCGCCATCGCAGCAAACAACTCGTTGAGCCGTTTGCAGATAGGATAGGGGCGTGGGGTGCGTGGGGAAGTCGCCGTTGGCAAGTATGACTGTGGTATCTTGCATCAATTATGCCGACATTTTGGGAGTTACATCCTGCTTCTTCATCAGTTTCAGCCAATAGAAATATCCGAATACGGCAACAATGGCATAGAATCCGAAGAGAGCAGACGATAGGTAGTATTCCGGACCGAGTATGTAGTATATGACGCAGTTTATCACGTCCACGACAATCCAGAACACCCATTGCTCTGCATATTTCTGCGCCAAGAGCCACATACTCACGATGCTAAGTGACGTTGTGAGCGAGTCTGCCCAAAGAATATGCGCTTCGTTCATAAATTTCAGCACGAAAGACAAGCTTACCGTCAATACGGCAATCACAGGCATGAGCACAAAATATGTTTTCAGCGGGATATGTGTGATTGGCTGCTCCTTCTGCGTGTCTTCCTGCTTTCGGTGTGTCCATACATAGATGCCGTAGGTTGCGGCAAGCACGTAATAAATATATAGTCCCGTCAGCGCATACAATCCGCCAATGAGATTGATGGCAATGTAGAAGAAAGACATGATAAGGTTCCACACCCACAGTTTTACACTCACCTTAAACTGATAGTAGATGTAGAAAAGTCCTGCTATCGTGCCCAGAAAATTGAGCACCTGCACCAACGAGAATGTTTGGTTGAATATATTAAATTCCATGTTTCGATTTAAGATAGATAAGTCTCCATCGCAGGAAGAGTTCCCGCGATGAAGACTCAGTTTGTAGCATATTATTTTTCAACAGCCTTCATTACCACTTCGCTCAACGTAGGATGTGCGTGAATGGTATTGGCAAGTTGTTCGGTTGTGCCGCCTAACGACATAAGTAACGTCACTTCGTGAATCAAGTCCGAAGCATGAAGTCCCAATATCTGGCATCCCAAAACTTTGCCCTGGGCATCTGCCAGAATCTTCACAAAGCCTTCATCGCTTCCCTGAGCCAATGATTTTCCGTTGGCACGATAGAAATATTTCATCGCTTCGTAGGGTGTTTCCTGCGCCTTCAGAGAATCTTCACTCTCACCTACGCAAGCCAATTCGGGCACGGTGAAGACAGCACTCGGCACCAATTTTGTGTTGATAGGTTCTGCCTCGGGTTCGTAAAGGTGTTGCAGCACTCTATATCCCTGATAAGTGGCAGCATGTGCCAGCGGACAAATGCCATTTACGTCGCCTATAGCATAAATGCCGGGCACGTTTGTCATAAAGCAGTCATCCACAGCAATGCCTCGGGGCGAGAAATCGATACCTACGTCAGCAAGATTCAGCGAACCGACATTTGCTGCGCGACCTACGGCCATCAATACCAAATCGGCGTTCAGAGTATTTTCCTTGCCTTTCTCCGTGAAAACAACGTCAGACGTATCATCATCTTTCTCGACGATGGCTGTTACTGCTGCACCGGTATGGAATGTAATACCCTTTTTCTTCAACGAAAGTCTGAGACGTTTTGCGGCATCGCTGTCAAGATTTGGCAATATCTCCTTGCAAAATTCCACAACCGTAACTTCTGATCCGAAACTGCGGAAGATACTTGCAAATTCCAACCCGATTACGCCACCGCCAATGACACAAAGATGACGGGGTAGGGAGGTTCTTTGCAAAAGTTCGGTAGAAGTCACCACATCGCGGCTGTGATTTCCTTCGATAGGCAGGAACTTGCTCACGCTACCTGTAGCAATGATGATGTTCTCGGCACTAACATCTGTCTGTTCGCCATTATTCTCAACAACAACGGTATGCGAATCTTTTAGTTGCGCCTTTCCTTGCATCAAGGTGACGCCTGGCGTTTTCATAAGCAGTTCTATGCCGCTGATTAACTGGGCTACTACATTATTTTTGCGCTCAATGGCTTTGGAAAGGTCGAAGTTGTAATTTGAAACATCCACGCCAAAAGCAGTTGCTTCCCTTACTTCTTCGAGCACCTCGGCACTCTTGCACAAACACTTGGTGGGAATACATCCTTCATTCAGGCAAGTGCCGCCCAGATGCGACTGTTCGATCACTACTACCTGCTTTCCCATTTTTGCAGCCTTCACAGCGGTTTCATATCCGCCAGGACCTGCACCTATAATGATTAAATCGGTCATAATCCTTGAATAGGTTTTTTCAATAGTTTAGAATTTTTTATTTAGGAAAGATCTTTTGTCCAGTATCTTCAATCTAATATTGGCACATTAGACTTTGACACAAAGAACACACAAATAAAAAATGGTATGGAAGCCATAATAAGACTCCCATACCACATTTTTAATTTTAATTATGCGTTATACACAAAGATAGCGTCCTTCACAGCCTTTACGTCGTCATTACGACGCACAGGTGTGGTGAGTGGCGCATTTTTCACCTTATCTCTTTCATCTCGCGCTTCGATAGCAATATTTTTCAGCACTTCGATGAAACTGTCCAGCGTATCTTTGCTTTCTGTCTCGGTAGGTTCTATCATTAAAGCCTCGTGGAAAAGCAACGGGAAGTAGATAGTCGGAGCATGGAAGCCATAATCCAAAATTCGCTTAGCCACATCCAACGTTGTCACGTGACTTTCGTCATGATGATCGCCACCAAATTCCGGACGCAAGCCATCAAATACAAATTCGTGCTTACATAATCCGTCAATAGGCAGTTGATAGTATTCCTTAAGTATCTCTTTCACATAATTTGCGTTGAGCACAGAGAGCTTTCCTACCATTGGCAAAATATCACCTCCGATAGAAAGCAGATAAGCGTAGGCACGGATGATAATACCGTAGTTTCCGAGGAAGGAACTTACGCTACCCAAGGCAGTAGGTTCGCTGGAAACGCCATAAGTGCCGTCATCGTTTTTCCTTACACGAGGATTGGGAAGGAATTGTTCCAGACCTTTGCGAACACCTACGGGACCTGAACCGGGACCTCCGCCTCCGTGTGGAGTTGAGAAGGTCTTATGCAGATTGATGTGCATCACATCAAATCCCATGTCGCCAGGACGACAAACACCAAGCATCGGGTTGAGATTGGCTCCGTCATAATACATCAGACCGCCACATTCGTGAACGAGACGTGCTATTTCTGGAATCTTTGTCTCGAATATTCCCAAAGTATTGGGGTTAGTCATCATCATACCTGCCACCTCATCGTTAAGAAGGGGTTTCAAGGCTTCGACATCTATGGTTCCTTCGGGTGTAGATTTGACTTCTACAATCTGAAGTCCGCAAACTGCAGCAGAAGCGGGGTTAGTTCCGTGAGCAGAGTCGGGCACAATGATTTTCGTGCGCTTCTCGTCTCCACGAGACATGTGATAACTGCGAATAACCATGAGACCTGTCAATTCGCCGTGGGCTCCTGCGTAGGGATTCAGGGTGAAAGCACTCATACCTGCGATTTCTGCCAAAGTACGTTGCACTTCGTCATAAAGATGCAAGGCTCCCTGAACTGTTTCGGCAGGCTGAGCAGGATGAAGTGCGGTGAAAGCAGGATGGGCTGCCACTTCCTCGTTGATTTTCGGGTTGTATTTCATCGTACAACTGCCCAAAGGATAGAAACCTGTATCTACACCAAAGTTATTATTGCTCATATTGGTGTAATGTCTGGCTACAGTTTGTTCATCTGCCTCAGGCAAGACGAGAGTGGCTTGGCGTTGCAATGTAGCCGGGATGAAATCGTTAAGAGACTTGCCAAAAGTATTTTCAGGTAAGTCATATCCGCGGCGTCCTGTGGAAGAACATTCAAAAATCAGTTTTCCATAAAAAACTTTGTTCATGATTTATCCGAAATTTTTAACAAGTTCAACAAATTCATCAATTTCTTCTTTGCTTCTCTGCTCGGTAACGGCAAATACCACACGATTCTCGCTAACTTTCACGCCGCAAAGATAACCGGCTTCGGCACAATGTTTCTGAAGAGCGTCCAAATCAGCACCTTTATACTCCAGACAAAATTCGTTGAGGAATGTTTTCTGGAAAGGATCGGCAAATCTGCCTGTTTCTACAAGGGCATCATGCAGATAGTGCGCTCCGGCAGCAGAAAGCTCGTTCACTTTATTCAATCCCTCCGTACCCATCAAAGAAAGATAGGCAGCTACATAGAGACACATCATACCTTGTGCGGTACAAATGTTAGATGTTGCTTTTTCGCGGCGGATATGCTGTTCACGAGCCTGCATTGTCAGGACGAAAGTGCGATGTCCTTCCACATCTTCCGTCTGTCCTACGATACGTCCCGGCATTTTGCGGATAAGACTGCTCGTTGCGCAGAGATAGCCGATATATGGGCCGCCGAATGACAGAGGTATTCCGAGAGACTGGGCATCTCCGCAAGCAATGTCGGCACCCCATTCTGCGGGTGTCTTCAATACGCCGAGAGGAGAGGCAGGTCCGCTGAGAACGAGCAGGGATTTCTGAGCGTGGCACTCATCTGCTATTCCGGAAAGGTCTTCTACGATGCCGTAGCAGTTAGGTTGCGGCATAATAACGCCGGCTACATCGCCATTGCCAAGCAATTCTGTCAAGACGTTGCGGTTTGTCACGCCATTCTCCTCGGGTACAAATACTAAGTCCACACCATGGAATTTTGCGTAGGTACGTAAAACTTCTTTCACCTGAGGTAAAAGTGTTTCACTCGCCAGTACGCGATTACGCTTCTTAGCTGCTGCCTGACACATCATCATTGCTTCGGCTGTTGCCGTAGATCCGTCATACATGCTGGCATTTGAAACATCAAGTCCCGTAAGTCGCGTCATCATAGTCTGATATTCAAAAACATACATCAGCGTTCCTTGCGAAATTTCGGCTTGATAGGGCGTATAACTCGTGGAAAATTCTGAACGCGAGGTGATATACGGAATAATGCTGGGCGTGAAATGGTCGTAAGCCCCGAATCCAGCAAAGCAAATTAAGGGCTTGTTCTCTTTAGCCAGTTGGTTGAAGACCTTACGTATCTCAATTTCCGATTTTGCTTTGGGCAAATTGAGCGGATGACTGAGTTTCAGTTCCGCAGGTATCTCGGAATAGAGGTCGTCTAAGGACTTTACGCCAATGACTTCGAGCATTTTCCTGATATCTTCCTCAGTATGCGGAAGATATCGATGCACGTTATTACTCATGTGTACGAAAATTTATTATTTGCAGAAGTTTTCGTAGGCTGCTGCGTCCATAAGGCCTTCGAGTTCGGAGGGATCATTGAGTTTCACCTTCATAATCCAGTTTTCAAAGGCATCTTTGTTGATAAGTTCGGGCTCGTCTTCCAGTGCTTCGTTCACTTCTACAACTGTGCAGGAAACGGGAGAAAATACGTCGCTGGCAGCTTTAACGCTCTCTACGGCACCAAATTCTTCGCCTGCTTCAAAATCGTCTCCTTCCTCGGGCATATCAACATAAGTGACAGTTCCCAATTGGCTCTGGGCATAATCGGTAATTCCTACGTATGCAAATTCGCCATCTACCTTTACAAATTCGTGTGACTCGCTGTAATAAAGTCCTTCAATAAATTTTGCCATTTTCTTGTATGTTTTAATGATTAATATTTTTGATTAAAAATGAGAGTTCTTACTTCTTGTAACTTTTCTTGTAGAAACGTTTCTTGGTAACTACGCCTGGGAAAACTTTCTTACGGATGCGTATGCTGAGAGGTGTGTCGAGTGCGGCAACATCTATGTTTACCATTGCCATACATACGCTCTTTCCTGTAGAAATGGAGTTATATCCTGTAGTTACTACGCCCACAACAGTTTCGCCGTTGAGCACTTCGTAGCCATGTCGGGGAATAGCTTTGTCTTGCAGTTCAATTCCTACGATTTTGCGCTTCAAGCCTTCGGCTTTCTGCTTTACGAGGGCATCTTTTCCGATGAAATCGTCCTTATCTAACTTGACAAACATACCAAGTCCGGCTTCTAACGGAGTAACGTCGTCATTGAGTTCATCGCCATAGAGCGGGAGACCGACTTCAAAGCGCAAAGTATCGCGACATCCCAGTCCGCATGGTTTAACCTTGCCACATTCCATGAGTTTATCCCACGCTTTGCGGATATATTCGTGACTTCCGTAAATTTCAAAGCCATCTTCGCCGGTATATCCCGTGCGGCTTACGATAAGTTCCTCGCCATTTGCCGGAACCTTGTCGAAAGTATAGAAAACCAAGTCTTTGCAGGGCAGGCCTAATACTTCCTCAACAATTTGTTCGGATTCCGGTCCCTGAACGGCCAGTTGTCCGTAGTAATCGCTGAGATTTTCGGTTTTTACGTCGAAGTTTTTGGCTTCTGCTACGATGTGAGCATAGTCTTTGTCGATATTGGCTGCATTGATGACGAGGAAAAACTCCTGATCGCCCATCTTGTAAACCAAAAGGTCGTCCACGGTGCCACCATCTGGGTGCAACATCATGCCGTAGAAGATTTTTCCATATTCTGCGCCCTTCAAATCGTTGGTAAATATGTACTGAACGAATTTTTCTGCCTCCGCTCCTGTAACACGTACCTCTCCCATGTGGGAAACGTCGAAAACGCCGCAATGTTCGCGCACAGCATTGTGTTCGTCTATGATATTAGAATACTGCAAAGGCATTTCAAATCCGCCAAAGGGGACCATTTGTGCACCGAGTGCCTTGTGTTTGTCGTTCAAACACGTAACTTTCACTGTCTCAGACATTTTGATTAGATTTAATGTTTATATTTTTAGTTTTATTATGAGCTATTTTTCGTTTTCTGGCATCTGATTTTCAAGATGTCCCATATCTTTTTGGAGAGGTCCGACATCATTTGCGAGATGTCTGACATCTTTCAGGAGATGTGCCACCTAAATATAAATAGGAGTAGGGGAGTGCTCCTATTCTCCGAGTTGGCATATCAGTTCCCTGATCATTTCCGGCTTGAATCCACGAATGGCCTGCGTTGTGTCGAGGTTTTCGACCGCTTGCAGGAGTTCTTCTTTGTAAGGTCGGTGCCCTTTCAGGATTTGCAAGGCCGAAAGTGCTGCGCCACTTTGTATTTCAAAGAAATCGCCCGACACATTTACGCTGTCTATGACATCGTTTTCTGTATGTAGGCTGATGCAGATTTTTCCGCAGCCATCAAATCGCTTTTTCAAGACAATCTGCTCTTTTTCAGCTTGATGTCCGTAAAGATAGGCCACATCCTGATAGGTTCGTTCTATATCCCAAATGTTTCTTACGTCATCCTCTGTCAGCATGACGGAATCTTTGCAGAGCGTGTCGGGAAAAGCCCTCATTACTTCCGCCTGACTTGGAATTTGTTCGGGCTGGAATCCTTGCTTTTCGAAGTATTTGCGAATAGTGCAGACACGACTTCTAACACTCTTGACACCCTTGAATTTAAGTTTGTCATCATCGGGGAGTAGTACGTCAGCCATCAAGTTTACGTCAGCATCATAGAGCATTGTGCCGTGAACGATGTTGTGATCCCGTTGCTTATAGAAAGCATTGCCGCTCACTTTACCGTATTCTCCGTCTTTTCCCAGCAGAATGTCGTTGCGCCCAGAAATAGTGGCTTCGATACCGAATTTCTGTAGGGCTTTGATGTTTCCCTCGGCGTATTTATGGAAAATGGTATCGATATCCAGGTCGGAATATTGCTTTCCAAGCACCAGACTCGTCATCAGATTATTTCCATCGGAGAGTACTGCGCCGCCGCCGCTCTTGCGCCGAATCAGTTGTATGTGCTTTTTACTGAGAACGTCGAGGTTTACCTCATATTTCAGCACCTGATGCCGACCGACTATGACACTTGGCGGCGTAAGCCATACGAAATAACACGCACCATGCCGATCTGCAAAATGCTGAGCCACATATTCTTCGGCAGCCAAGTAAAACGAAATAGCCGGACGCATATTCTCGTCCACAACTACGTTTTCGTAATTTTTTTCTACATTGTTGTCATTCTTTTCTTCGTTCTTGTCATACTTTTCCCGAACAATTTGCATCAAATTGTCGGGGAACAGAATTTGCACGGCTGGGAAAAATAGGGGCGTGTCTTTCATTTGGGTTCAAAATTACGCTATTTTCTTTAATTAAAGAAATATCTCGCAAAAAATGTTCCTTAATATTGCTATTAAACATAATGATGATTCTTTTTGAAAAGAGATAATCGTATTTATATGGGATATTTTCATAAAACAAACGCTACTTTCAGACGAATAGTCCTACGGTAGCGTTAATTGTCTTTGATGTAAAAAAAATTCTAAGGCATTTTCTTGATGATAAGAATTATTTCTCAGACAAATGCTCTATACAAATGTGATTTCAATTCCTTATTTATTTAGATGTGTGTTTCATTATAATTTTTCTTACGCCTAAAAATTATTTTGTAGTTGATAAAGATTGATTCCGCGTCCATGTTTTATATGAATCAGGCAATCATTTTCAACGAGTTTACGAGTCATTCTGTAAGTAGCGGCCTTAGAAATACCTAAGATCTGCTCTATGTCCGAAACATTTAGGAGCATTTCCGCGGTAGCCTTGGATTGGAGGATTTCCAGCGCTTCTTCCACAGAAACTGAGCGACCTTTGTTCGTGTGCTCCTTAATTTTGCTGAATTTCTGCCGTTCAAACATCTGTTTCAGTCCTTTTTCCGGCATAAACCTCAGGGTTTCTATTCTGGCATCGCTGAGTTTCTGTTTTCCTTTAGCGTCATTCACAATTTTACCCGCCATTTTTGGATAAAAATATCCCAATCCATCGATATGAACTGCCTTTCCGTCAGAGATTTCGTGCTGTATCTCATTTACCAATGAGGATACAATTCCGACGATGTCATGGATGGTAAACGATGTAGTGTCCTGAATGTTGTGCGCCAAGGAGTTAAGATTAGTTGTCTGGCTTGTGATAGCACGTACATAGGTGCCGTTGCAAGCGCCCGTAGCATTAAAAAAATCGAAGTTAAGCATAGTTTTTTAATTTTAAGTGATAAATAAATAAAAGTTGGTTAATTGCTCTTTTTCAATAGATTATAAAATCAAATATTTAGGATTATTATTTTGTACTTCCTTGAATAATTTTTTCTCTTCGCGTTGAGAAAGTTTTCTCACGGCGAAGAGAAACTTTTCTCAACGCGATGAGAAAACTTTCTCAACGCGAAGATACAACATTTTGAAGCCGAAATCAAGTATTTTGCCTTATTTTTATGTTTTCATCTTGTATTTTTCTTTTAATCCGTAGATATCTAAGATAAAAATCGGAGTATATTTTTGGCGGTAATCCAAATTTAACATAAATTTGCAAGGATTTACGTACCGTTTACGGCGTTCAACAAAGAAATTGTAGGGATGTTCTATAAATTAGGCTGCATTGTTTTTGTTTAGATTTTGATTGGATT
>CAMVJO010000044.1 GCA_947167835.1 uncultured Prevotellaceae bacterium | reverse complement strand
AAGCATACAGACCAAAAAAAGCTTCACAAAATTTTAAAACCTAATTTTTAGAACAACCCAATAGTCCGAAACGTTCGTTCCTTTCCCTTGTTCAGGCCATTTAAATGATCGTTGAAAAGCTTGATTAGTCCAAAGAACCGTGTGAAAGCCTACTTATTGGCTTCGCTAAGTGCCTTTCGTGGTCGGGAATGTCCGCGACGCGCAGTTTTCTTTGCCGGTTTTTCCTCTTTTGCCTGGGTGTTTTCAGCGGTAGAGGCGGCATCCGTATTTACTGCTGCTGTTTTTTCTTTATTTTCGGCAGCCTTTTCGCTTTTTACGGCAGTATTCTCACTTTTAGTGGCGATATCTTCGCCCTTTTTGGTGTCAGAAGGATTTTCTGCTGCGTCAGTTTGTTTTTTAGTCTGGCGTTTTGCCGTAGTTTTTCCGCTTGCAGATTTTTTCTTGGGCGTAGCGGTTTTCTTTTTGCCGGCCTCCGTCGGTTTTTCTTCGGACGTTTTTTCTACAGCTTCGGGACTTTCAGATTTTTTTGCAGACTTAGTCCTTTTTGTTGCGGGCTTTTTCGCTTTTGCTTGAGACTCTTCGGTCGTTTCTCCGACCTTATTGTCTGTAGTCGCGTCTTCTTGAACTTTTGCTGCCTTCTTTCTGGTTCTCGTGGCGGTTTTGGTTTTCTTTTCTCCGCCTTTTTCTTTTTCCTCAGGCTGTTCGTTCAAGGTAGCCTTGACATCTTCAGAATTTGCCCTGACATCTCCTGAAAGAGGTCTGACTTCTTCTGCGAGATCTTTGACTTCTCTGAGCTTACCTTTGATATCGCCGAAATCTACGCGGAAATTGGATGCGGTAGTGCCGGTATTTGTAGAATTATCGCCGATTTCATCGGATTTTGTGGCGACATTCTTGCGCTGACGTCCACGATTCTGGGATTTCTTAGCTGGTTCCTTCTGTTCTTTTGCGGGAGCCTTTTCTTTTTCTTCCGCAGCAGTTTGCGTTTTTCCAACTTCGCTATTTTCTACAGCCTTGCTATTGTCCTTTTGCAAAGGCTTTTCAGCAGCCATAGCCTTACTTTCGCCTGCTTGTGCCGAATCTTCGGCAAGATGCTCCTTGCTCTCAGCTGTTTGTGCCTTGCCTTTAGTCTTTTGTGCCTTACCATCAGCAAAATCTGTCAGGTTTTCGGCATTTTGTGCCTGGGCATTTCCCATTTGCTCCCAGTTAGCACCGGATTTCTTGTGCGAATGTTTTTTCTTATGCCTGCCGTTTTCCTTTTCTGCCGACTGATTGGCATTTCTTTCGACATTCACATCCTTTTGTGTCATATCCTGTCTTTCAAGTTCGGACTTCATTGTGTTTTGTCCGGCCATAGCAGAATTTTGTCCGTCGCGTTCACGTCTTTGTCCGTCTCTTTCAGGCTTTTGTTCGCCGCGATCAAACCTTTTTCCGTCGCGATCAGATTTTTGCTGGCGGTCAGGAGATAGTTCCGTGTTATTATCAAAATTCTGATTCCTGGATTTTTTCTTTTCTGCCTTTTTCTGAGCCTTTTCTTCCTTGGCGTGTTGGATTTCTTCCTCTATCTCGTCTATTCTTGGCAGGGCAACAAATTCTGAAGCCTCCATAGAGGTGCGTTTCTCCTTAGACTGATAGATTTGCTCTATGATAGCCGGTTTTTTCCTCATGCGAATCAGGGCTTCCTTCGAGGCATTTTGTTCGCTCTCCTTTTTAGAATGTCCATGTCCCTCGCCCACTACAACGTCTTCGATCTTTGCCAAAGTTCTGAAGACCGGCGCATGATTAGGTGTATTCTCGTTGGCTTTAGATACGTACTCTATATGAATACGATTCTTCTGGCAATATTCAAGTAACTTACTTTTGAAGTTTACTTCCTTCTTTGCCATATCATCTACGTCCACTAGTTTGCTGAATATCTGCTTTTGAATGAAATCGCGGCACTTTTTGTAACCCTTGTCCAGATAAATTGCTCCAATTAGGGCTTCAAAGGCGTTTCCTCCTATATTATTATTATAGGAGTCGTTGCTGGCGTGCGAATGTATCAGACTTTTCAGTCCTATCTCCTCGGCAAGTTCGTTTAGTGCGATTCTCGAAACGAGTTTGCTGCGGGTATTTGTCAGGAATCCTTCAGAACGATACGGATACTTCCTATAAAGCATATCGCTCACGACAGCTTCGAGAATGGCGTCGCCGAGATATTCCAGTCGTTCGTTGTTGTTTTTCCTTCCTGCCTTGTCTTTGAAGGATTGTGAGCGATGCGAAAGCGCTATCTGGTAGTAATTGATATGTCCCGGGATGAAACCGAGGATTTTGCTTAATTTTGCATAAAGCTCCTTATCCTTACGGAAAAGAAGCTTTATGCGAGAAACAATTTGTGTCATAAAAAATTTTTATCAGTCCTCATACTTCTTAACTATGCAACAGGCATTGTGTCCGCCAAAGCCGAAAGTATTACTTAGTGCGGCACGTACGGTGCGTTTCTGCGCCTTGTTGAAAGTGAAGTTGAGCTTATAATCTATTTCCGGGTCTTCATCGCCCTCTTCGTGGTTGATAGTGGGCGGTACGACGTCGTTGAATACTGACAGTACGCAGACAATAGCCTCAATCACGCCGGCGGCTCCAAGGAGGTGTCCCGTCATAGATTTTGTGGACGAGATATTAAGTCTGTAAGCGTCATCTCCGAAAAGTTGCTGTATAGCTTTCACTTCGGATATGTCACCTACTGGCGTGGATGTGCCGTGTACGTTGATATAATCTATGTCTTTTGTAGTCAAACCTGCGTCATCAAGAGCCATTTCCATGACTAAGCGTGCGCCAAGTCCCTCGGGATGTGAAGCAGTAAGGTGATGAGCATCGGCACTTAGGCCTCCGCCCACGACTTCGCAGTATATTTTTGCACCACGTGCCTTAGCGTGCTCCAGTTCTTCGAGAATCAGACAGCCAGCTCCCTCACCCATTACGAAACCGTCGCGACTTGCGCTGAATGGGCGCGAGGCGTGTTCGGGATCGTCGTTGCGAGTGGAAAGTGCGTGCATGGAATTGAATCCGCCTACGCCGGCATCGCAGATTGCTGCCTCGGCACCAACGGTTACTATGGCGTTAGCCTTTCCGAGTCTGAGCAAATTGAAAGCATCTATGATGGCATTTGAAGAAGATGCGCAGGCAGCTGTCGTGTTGTAGTTGGGACCGTGAAATCCGTATGCAATAGAAATTTGTCCTGCGGCGATATCGCTAATCATCTTGGGGATAAAGAAAGGACTGTACCTTGGAGCGCCTTCGGGGTTGCAGCCACGATAGCGTATCTCGGTTTCAAAAGTCTGTATGCCGCCGATACCTACGCCTGTGATGACGCCGATGCGATTTTTATCCTCTGTTTCCAAATCCATACCGCTGTCTTCGAGAGCTTCCTTGGCCACTGCGAGAGAATACTGCACATACGGATCCATTTTGCGGGCTTCCTTCTTATCTACAAAGTCAAAAGGATTGAAGTTCTTCACCTCGCACGCAAAAGTTGTCTTGAATTCTGAAGCATCGAACTTAGTAATGGGTGCTGCTCCGCTCTTTCCTGCCAAAAGGTTTGCCCATGTTTCAGGAACGGTGTTACCTACCGGCGTAAGAGCGCCCACACCTGTTACTACTACTCGTTTAATCTCCATAAATATATATTATATGTGATTTTTTCTTTGTTTGTTCAACATATAGAAATCAGAAGTTATTGTTTTGAAGGGTGATTCAAGCTTTTTTCGTTGAAGAATGGGGCGTGCACGGCCTGATATATGTCATTTTGTGCTTTATCCCCCGTACTTCACCTCATATCCCCATCTTCAAAAGAATAACTTCTGAATTTCTTGTTGCTTTTTCGCTGCAAAGCGAAGTCTTATTGAAGGTGTTCTTCGATGTATTTGATAGCGTCGCCCACAGTAGAAATCTTTTCAGCCTGATCGTCGGGAATGTTAATCTTGAATTCCTTTTCGAAGTCCATGATAAGTTCAACTGTGTCGAGAGAATCAGCACCAAGGTCGTTGGTGAAGCTTGCATCTTCTCTTACGTCTGCATCATCTACGCTCAGTTTGTCCTTAATAATCTCTTTCACTTTTGCTGCGATGTCTAAATCTGCCATAATTGCTAATAATTTTAATTGTGTTGTTAATAAAGATTTTCTTTTGTCTAAAGTGCGGTTAAAAATAAACCATAAAAAAGCCGTCGTCACGAGGGCGACCGTTTTTTCTGTGTGCAAAAGTACGCTTATTTCTCTATATATCCAAAATATCTGCTTCATTTTAAGCAATTTTACACACTTTCAGACCGCATTTATAGAGGTTTTTGCTAACATAAGTTGCTAAAATTCAAATAAGTTACGCATATTCGTTTCAAATGTAACTATTTTCCTTCCAATCGTCGTTTTTTCTCTTGTTCGGGGCGGGAAAAAGGGGAATAGCACCTGACTCTCTCTTTCTTTATCAACTATAAGGGTAGTTCTAAAAATTAGGTTTTAAAATTTTGTGAAGCTTTTTTGGTCTGTATGCTTTTTCAATCTTTTTGGCGCCATTGTCTTTAATTCCTTGAACCATAGCTTGCTATGCTTCTGCGGCATTAAAAACAAAATCACTCAAAAATCTTTGAATTCTTCGCGCACACTCTGTTTGTTATCTGCCCCGTAGGGTGAAGCTCTGCGGGTTGCAGGAACAAACGTATAGAGAGTGTAAGCAAATCAAAACAGCCTAATTTTTAGAACAACCCATAAGCATAAATAAGTCTCTGAGAAAATCCGGAAATCCCTTATTTTACTGCATTTCCCGAGGTTAAAAATTTTCTCATCGCGAAGAGAAAGTTGTCTCAACGCGATGATAATGTTTTCTCTTCGCGATGAGAATCTTTTCTCACGGCGATGAGAAAATTTCCTAGTCTCAAACTTCTGCAAATTGGGGCGGAAAGTGCAATAAAGTCATTTTATAAGTCATATTTTCCTCAAAATTAAACTGTTTTTAGTAAATTTGCAGCCATGTTTGTGCCCGCTAAATGCAAAAAGTCCCGATATAACGGGCTTTGCGGCGCAATCAGGAAGAGATATTACTGCTGAATAATTATTTATCTGATGATAGCATTACTACAATCCGCCGGTGCATTCTGGAATGCCTTCAATGTGAGCACTTTGGAACTGATGTTCAAAGGTTTGCTCATAGGTATGCTGGCTTCTGCCCCAATGGGTCCTGTGGGAATCCTATGTATCAGACGAACTATGCAGAAAGGCAGAATTTATGGCATCGTTACCGGTGCGGGAGCGGCACTTAGCGACATCATCTACGCACTTATTACGGGATTGGGTATGTCTTTTATGATGGATTTCGTAAGTAATGAGACAAACCTCTTCGTAATGAAACTGGTAGGTAGCATCATGCTTTTCATATTCGGCATTTATATGTTTCGAGCTGACGCAACAAAGGGTTTTGTGCCGAACAATTCCGGAAAGAAGGGTACTTTGCTGCACAATTTCTTCACGGCATTTTTGCTTACCGTGAGCAATCCGCTGATTATCTTCCTCTTTACGGCGCTTTATGCCATGCTTGCGTTTGTGGTGCCCGAGCATTTATTCGAGCAATGCGTGGGATATGCCAGTATCGTGGGAGGCGCCATGCTTTGGTGGTGGCTGCTCACAAAAGGCATCACGCGAATGAATCGTCTCTTCTCACTACAGGGCGTTACCATGTTTAATCGCAGCATTGGTGTCGTGGTAATCGTCATTTCGTTCCTTTACGCAATTATGACTGTGTTCAAATTGCAGTTCTCCCTGCTCTGAAAATAAATCCATACTGACATTGCCCCGCACATGGGGCATATTTTTTAGCATATACTTCCATTATGATAATAGCCGACCGACTAAGCAAGAGCAACCGCGCCGAACTGATGTTATATATGTGGCAGGTTGAAGACATTATCCGTTCTTGCAATTGCGATATCGACACCCTGCGGAAAAACTACCTCGGACAATTCGACTTGGATGCCGATACGCGCCAAAAGATGGAGGAATGGTACGAAAACCTCTGCAATATGATGCGTAGTGAAGGAGTAAAAGAAAAAGGACACCTGCAAATCTGCAGGAATATGCTGCAAGACCTCGAAGAACTGCACAACCGTTTGTTGCAATCGCCCAAGTTTCCGTATTACAAGCAGATGTATTACAAGGTACTGCCGCATATAGTCAATCTGCGTGCCAAGCAAAATGACGAAAACGCCGGCGAACTCGAAACTTGCTTCAATGCACTCTACGGTATCATGCTGCTACGTCTGCAAAAGCGCGAGGTATCGCCCGAAACCCAGCAGGCAGCCGCAGATATCTCCACCCTGCTCGGACAACTCTCCGACTATTGGTTGAAAGACAAGGAAGAACCTATTGATTTCTAAGATGCTTTCGGGGGATATTTCTGAGCAAATTCCCGAAATCCACGAGCGATATTCCGAAAATCTCGAAAAAGGTCCCGAAATCCACGAAAATTTTATTGAAATCCACGAATAAATCCAAAATATGAATATACTTGTAACCGGTTGTCACGGGCAATTAGGCACGGAGATGCAGCAAATTGCCGCTACTGCCTTCGGAAACGAAACTAACTGGCACTTCACCGACATAGAAGACCTGGATATTACCGATGCTGCCGCCATAAAGTCGTTTATCGCGGCACACCATATTGATACCGTCGTGAACTGCGCTGCATATACGGCAGTAGATCGCGCCGAGGCCGAGGAGGAATTGTGTAACAAGGTAAACGCTCTGGCTCCCGCCCTGCTTGCCGAGGCTATCGGCGCAAAAGGCGGCAGTATGATACACATTTCCACCGATTATGTCTTCGATGGCACCGCTTGTCGCCCATATCGCGAAGATCATCCCACAGCTCCGCAATCGGCTTACGGACGTACCAAACTCTTGGGCGAACAAAATGTGATGAAAGCCTGCGCAAATAGTGTGATAATACGCACCGCCTGGCTTTATTCGCCCTACGGCAAGAATTTTGTGAAGACCATGCTGCAATTAGGTCGCGAGAGAACGGATTTAGGTGTTATAGCCGATCAGGTAGGTACGCCCACTTCGGCAAAAACCCTGGCAGAAACGATTGCAAGTATCCTGAAACACGGCATTGTGCCGGGCATTTTCCATTTTAGCAACGAGGGTGCCATTTCTTGGTATGACTTCACGCGCACGATCCACCACTTAGCGGGCATTACCTCCTGCCGTGTCCGTCCGCTTCGCACAGAAGAATATCCTACTCCCGCACATCGCCCTGCTTACTCCGTACTTGACAAAACGAAGATCAAGGAAACCTACGGAATAATCATACCTTGGTGGCAGGATGCCCTGAGCGAATGTCTGAAAGAGTTGGACGAACTGAAATAAATGCCGATGAAATCGTAAAAAATCTTGTCATAACCGGAACTTTCCCGTAAATAGTTGCATCAACTCATGGTGTAATAAGGATATCCCCGAATGTAACAAGGATTACTCCTGATGCACTAAGGATAACCCCCTATATAAAAGAAACAAGCCTTTACATAACTATAGGGTTGTTCTAAAAATTAGGCTGTTTTGATTTTTCAAAGATTTTTGAGTGATTTTGTTTTTAATGCCGCAGAAGCATAGCGAGCTATGGTTCAAGGAATTAAAGACAATGGCGCCAAAAAGATTGAAAAAGCATACAGACCAAAAAAGCTTCACAAAATTTTAAAACCTAATTTTTAGAACTACCCTATCAATTCAACTCCCATATAAAAATAATGAACCAGGAAATCGAACGCCGCCGCACATTTGCCATTATTTCGCACCCCGATGCCGGAAAAACCACCCTCACCGAAAAACTTTTGCTCTTCGGTGGTCAGATTCAGGTGGCAGGTGCCGTAAAAAGTAACAAGATTAAGAAAACGGCAACCAGCGATTGGATGGAAATAGAGAAACAACGCGGAATTTCTGTCACCACAAGTGTGATGGAGTTCGACTATAACGATTATAAAGTCAATATTCTCGACACACCAGGTCACCAGGATTTTGCTGAAGATACGTTCCGGACACTAACTGCTGTCGATAGCGCCATTATTGTTGTCGATGGAGCTAAAGGTGTTGAGGCACAAACGAGAAAACTCATGACAGTATGTAGAATGCGCAAGACACCTGTCATTATTTTCATCAACAAAATGGACCGCGAAGGCCGTGATCCGTTTGATTTGCTCGACGAACTCGAAAGCGAACTCCAGATTAAGGTGCGCCCACTGTCGTGGCCTATCAATCAGGGTGCGAAATTTAAGGGAGTATATAACATATATGAGGAACAATTAAACCTCTTTGTGCCGGATAAGCAGAAGGTAACGGAGAAAATAAGCGTGGATATCAACAGTAGTGAACTGGAAGAAAACGTTGGTGCGCAGGATGCCGAGAAATTGCGCGAGGACCTGGAACTTGTCGAAGGGGTATATCCCGAATTCGACGTGCAAAAATATCTGGATGCCGAGGTAGCGCCCGTTTTCTTCGGTAGTGCGCTCAATAACTTCGGAGTAAAGGAATTGCTTGACTGCTTTGTGCAGATTGCTCCCTGTCCGCGTCCCACAAAGGCGGAAGAACGCGAGGTATGTCCGGACGAAGAGAAGTTTACTGGCTTCATCTTCAAGATTACGGCCAATATCGACCCGAACCATCGCTCCTGCATCGCGTTTTGCAAGGTTTGCAGCGGACGTTTCGTTAGAAATGCGCCATACCTCCACGTGCGCCAGGGAAAAACCCTGCGTTTCTCTTCGCCCACCCAGTTTATGGCGCAGCGCAAGAGCACTATCGACGAGGCATGGGCAGGTGATATCGTGGGATTGCCCGATAACGGAACTTTCAAGATAGGCGATACGCTCACGGAGGGAGAAAAACTGCACTTCCGTGGACTCCCCAGTTTCTCGCCCGAGATGTTCAAATATATCGAGAATGCAGATCCGATGAAGACCAAGCAACTCAACAAGGGTGTGGAGCAACTCATGGACGAAGGCGTGGCACAGCTTTTTATCAACCAGTTTAATGGCAGAAAAATCATAGGTACCGTCGGACAGCTCCAGTTTGAAGTCATTCAGTACCGCCTTGAGCACGAATATGGCGCAACCTGTCGCTGGGAACCTGTACACTTGTATAAAGCCTGCTGGATAGAAAGCGATGATGCCGCAGAACTCGAGAATTTCAAGAAGCGAAAATATCAGTATATGGCGAAAGACCGCGAAGGTCGCGATGTATTTTTGGCAGACAGCGGTTATGTGTTGCAAATGGCGCAACAAGATTTCAAGAACATACGCTTCCATTTCACCAGCGAGTTCTAAAAAAGTCCTTTTTCTTGGGGAAAATGGGCCGTTTGGGCAGTTTGGGTTAATTGGCTCGGAGTAAAGAAAATTTTGCTCCGAGCTATTTGCCCGTTTTTCTAGGATATTTTTTTTTACACCTCAAAACAACGCGAAAACACCGATGAACAAAAGGCGCATGGCTATGGGTTGTTTCTCACTTCCTAAGCCTAATTGGGAAATAAATGAAATTAGCTCCGAGATAACTAAATTATCTCAGACTTAATTTCCAGAGCAAGAAAAATGCCCCGCCATTACCCTGAAATTTCTGAGCCTTATCATGGAGAATTGTGGAAATAACCCTCTTTTCCTGTCTGAAACCCTACGAATATGCGCCACTCCAAGATGTTTGTTGCCCCGAAAAATCGGTTTATTTCCATAAAAACATAAAAAAATCGGTTTTCAAGGCTCGAAACGCTTGCAAATATGCGCCTTTTTCGTAAATTTGCGCATATTTATGAAATAAGAAGACCGATATATGAGGACTATACGCTTACTTCTACTGATTCTTTCGATGACTGTTGCGGTTTTTGCCAAGGCAGATCCGATATCCGAAATGCTTCAGCGCATACTGCCGGAAAACGGTGACGCGCAAAAATTCGAGACCGTGCTGACAAACGATGAAACCGAGTGCTTTACCATTGCATGCAACGGCGAAAAAATCACCGTGAAGGGATCTAATCTTATTTCGGTGGCAGCTGGTATCAACTGGTTCCTGCAGCATTATGCCGGTATCGACATTAGTTGGAACAATCCTACGGCAAAACTGCCGGAAGTACTGCCCAATGTGGCCGAAGAACGCCACGAGTCGAGCGTAGATTACCGATACTATCTGAATTTCTGCACACACAGTTATTCTATGTCCTTCTGGGATTGGGACAGGTGGCAGCAAGAAATAGATTGGATGGCACTTCACGGCATTAACATGCCCTTAGCCATCACCGGCATGGAGAGCGTTTGGAAAGAAGTGCTGATGCAGGAATATGGCTACACCACGTTGGATCAGGTAAACGAGTTTGTATGCGGTAGTGCCTACTACGGATGGTTTTTCATGAACAACCTTACAGGTTGGGGCGGACCGCAGCCCGAGAGTTGGTATGAACAACGCACCGCCTTGGCACGAAAAATATTTCAGCGCATGAAAGACCTCGGAATGAAGCCCGTTATCCCCGGATATGTGGGTATGGTGCCCGAGAAATTCCTGACATACGCTGCAACAGATAAGACTAACGGATGGGTAGCTTCCGACATCGTGAACGGAGGTACGTGGTGCAGTTTTACACGTCCCTATTTCGTAAACAATACGTCACGACTAAAGGAATTTGCGCAGAAATACTATGCCGCTTTCGACCGACTTTTCGGCGATGTGTGCGACACACATTTCTATGCCATCGACCCATTCCACGAAGGTGGCGTGCCCAGCGGCGTTACCAACGCCCAATCGTCTGTTAAAGCCATGTATGACGCCCTGATTGCCTACGATAACAGCGCAATATGGGTATGTCAGCACTGGCAAGACAACCCTACCACCATTTTAACCTACACTGTTCCGGCCAAGCGCCTCATCATTCTTGACCTGCACGGCGACAGTAGCGGCGATACCGAATGTTCCGGACATCATACCACATCTAACGGGACGCCGCACGACTGGATCTGGGGACAGGTGAGTAACTTCGGAGGAAATGTCGGCATATTCGGTCGCATGGACCGACTGATAGAATGTTTCTATACAGCCCGCAATAACGCAAAGAGCAATAATCTCGTAGGTATCGGAGCCATTCCCGAAGGTATCGACAATAACGCCATGTTGTACGACCTGTTGTATGCCCTACCTTGGACAAACGAAGACTATACCCGCCAATCGTGGCTTGAAGACTACGTGAAAATGCGCTATGGTGCGGAGCAAACGAATGCAAGTACGCAGGTATTATGCTCTGCATGGAACAGATTAGGCGCAGGTGCGTACAATTGTCCCAACGACCGCCAGCAAGGAACCACCGAAAGCGTGTTTCTGATGCGTCCCGCCCTGAAACCCGGCACTGTCAGCAGTTGGGCAAATTCTAACTGGTACTGGGATATAAATGAAATGCGGACTGCGCTCTACGAAATGCTATCTGTCAGCGAAGAGTTCAAGGATAACAACAATTATCGCTACGACCTCGTAGATTTGATGCGTCAGGCTTTGTCCGATTACGCCAAACTCACACTCGACTCCTTAGGAAATACATCGGGAACGGCACGTAGAAAATATGCAAACCGATTCCTCGAAATGTTGCTCGACCAAGACCGATTGCTCGGCACACGTATTGAATTCCGTCTGGGACGTTGGATAGAAATGGCACGCAGCCTGGGAACGACTGACGAAGAAAAAAATCTTTATGAGAAGAATGCGCGTATGTTGCTCACCACCTGGGGCGATAAAGCCCAGTGCGAAACCGGTGGACTGCACGACTACGCAAACAGAGAGTGGAACGGTTTGCTCAGTAGTTACTACTATCCGCGATGGAAGGCGTATTTCAATAAAAACTATGTGGCTCAAAGTTGGTTTGCCTACTACGAATGGCCGTTTGTGACGGGCACACGGAGCAATAATGCCACCTATCTCCCCACAGATGCGCCCTATGCCTACGGAACGTTCACAAAAGAAGCAGAAGGTGACGAAATCGAAGTGGTAAAGGAACTTTATAATAAGTATTTCGCCGATTTCAAACCCGAAGTATGGACCGTTTGCATGCCGCGCCTGGATATGATTTACATGCTGACGAATGTAGAGAAATGGTACGGCGACCCCGACACAGAAGGGCTGAATCTCGCCGCGCCGAACAGCGATTTCAATGGCTATCGCCTGAAAAGAAGTGCGTTGAAGCAGGATGACGAATCTTTTCACTGGCAATTCGTAGCTTCTCCCACCACAGACGGAGCCGTGCGCTTGGAAAATATATTTTTGCGCAATCAGGGAGCAACGGCAGGCGGCAGTTTTTTGACAGCCGTGCCTTCAACCAGCGGTTATCCTGCCTTTACCTTCGGAGATGAGGGAACGGATTTCAATTTATACCAGTCAGACGACCGCTATTTCCTGACAACGACAAGCAATGACGCCTTTTTTTCGCCCGACTGCGCCTGGAAAGAAGCCTGTGTGCTGATTAGTAAGACGCGCTCCGCTACTTCACTTTTACATCTCAACTCTGTTGAAACAGGACTCGTGGCTGTTAAGGACAATGAGCACGAAAACAACGTGTATGACGTAGCAGGCAAGAAAACAAACCGCATGATGAAAGGAAATGTCTATATCATTAACGGGAATAAGGAACTGAAATAAACCTATCGCGAAAGACTTTTCTATTAGTGCGCCCAAAAGGACTAAAAGATCCTCATCGAAAAATAATAAAAACAACATACTATGAAAAAAATCCTATGTACTCTATTTGCTGTGGCATCCTTTTGCACGGTTACGGCACAAACCTGTCTTTTCCACACCGGCGATGAAAAAGGAGTGCCCTATCGTATTCCCGCTGTCGTCACCGCTAAAAACGGAGACGTAGTTGCGTTATCTGATATCCGTCCTTGCGGAAACGATATCGGCTATGGCCGCGTAGATATCCTGCAACGCGTCTCGAAAGACAACGGAAAAACCTGGAGTGACGTGGAAACCGTACTCGAAGGCAGCGGAAAAGGCGAAGACTGCGGATATGGCGATGCCTGCCTCGTGGCCGATCGTTGCCGCAACGAACTTCTTTTGGTTTGTGTCTCAGGCGATGTTCCGTATTGGCAATCAAAAATAAATCATAAGCAACGTATCGTCTGCACTCACGCCAAATACAACAAGAAAACTCAGAAGTGGGAATGGGAAAAGCAGCCGAAAGATTTAACAGAAATGGTATATCACGACCTTTTGGGCGACCAAATTAATGGTTTGTTCATGGGAAGCGGACGTATCTGCCAGTCTACGAAGATTAAAGTGGGCAAATACTATCGTATCTACGGTGCGTTGTGTACTCACAAGGGAAATTACGTGATTTACTCCGATGACTTCGGATATAACTGGAAGGTACTTGGCAGTAATACCGAGAGTTGTGCCCGTTATGGCGACGAACCGAAATGTTTGGAGTTACCTGACGGAAGCGTGCTCCTAAGTAGTCGAAAAGATAACGGACGTTTCTTCAATATTTTCCGCTATACCGATGAAAAACTGGCCACAGGCACTTGGGGAGCCGTCGTTGCTTCAGATAAAGTCGAAGGTGGTATCAAAAACTCCGCACGTGGTACAAATGGCGAGGTACTTCTTTTAGATGCAGTCCGCACAAACGATAAAAAGCCCGTCAAAGTCGTTCTGCAGAGCGTACCTGCCGGACCGGGACGCACCAATGTTACGATTTACTGGAAAGAAATCCATTCGCAGGCCGACTATCTCACACCGTTGGCCTTCGCAAAAAATTGGAATGGCAGCTTCCTCGTTACAGATAAGGGCTCTGCTTATTCTTGCATGACACTTCAGCGCGACAATACCATAGGTTTCTTCTACGAAGAGGAACCAAATTATTATCAGATGATGTATAAACGTCTGACACTCGAAGAAATTACAAAAGGAGCCTTGAAGCTGAAATGATATTCCCTACATACAGAAGAATACTCTTTACGTAAAGAATATTAATCCTTACTTCCGGAAATATAATTCTTAGTTACGAAATGATATCCCTTAGTTATTTTGAGATAACCCTTAGCTAATTTGAGATATTCCTTAACTATAGAAAAATATCCCTTACCTACTACGGGATTATTCCGGAATAAAAAATTGTAATAACGGCTTTAACGTCACGAAATACAGCAAAAATATTATTGCTATCCGAACAAATCTAAAAAATATCACACAATATATGCGAAACAAACTGATTTTTTCTCTGTTGATGCTACCTCTTCTGCCGTTGTCGGCACAAGTGGAAGGTTTCTACTATGGAAATATGACTGCTCCCACAGGTTGGGAATGGCAAAGTCCAGATTCCTTAGGATATAACAAACAACAGCCGCACACATGGTTCTTTAATTTTGAAAATGTCGAAGCGGCTCGAAAAGTGCTGCCCGAAAATAGTGCATACTGGCAATCTCTGAATGGAGAATGGGCATTTAATTGGGCACCAACGCCAGATCAGCGTCCGAAAGACTTCGTTAAACCAGAATATGACGTATCTGCCTGGGATAAAGTCCAAGTACCGATGAACTGGAACGTAGTTGGCCTGCAAAAAGACGGCAGTATGAAATACGGAGTGCCCATTTACACCAACCAGAAGGTAATTTTCCAACATTCCGTACGACCTGGCGACTGGCAAGGCGGCGTTATGCGCACTCCGCCCCAGGATTGGACAACATATACCTATCGTAATGAAGTAGGTTCCTACCGTAGGAATTTTACTATCCCCGAAACTTGGAAAGGAAAGGAAGTTTATATCAATTTCGACGGCGTAGATTCATTTTTCTACCTATATGTCAATGGAAAATACGTAGGCTTTTCTAAAAACTCCCGCAATGTGGCCTCTTTCGACATCACTCCTTATTTAAATAATAAAGGAGAAAATGTTTTGGCCGTAGAAGTTTATAGAAATAGCGACGGTTCTTTCCTCGAAGCCCAGGATATGTTCCGTTTGCCCGGCATTTTCCGCACAGTAGCCTTACAAGCCAAAAACAAAGTTCAGGTTTTTGATTTCCAGGCCGACGCAACGTTCAGCGATGCCGACCAAACCATCGGTATCCTCAAGACAGACGTCACTATCCGCAACCTTTCCGGAAAAGCCTTGAAGGATTATACCCTTACCTACAGCCTATATGAAAATGAACTGTACGGAGAGAAAAATACTGTCGTTCCTGGCGTAGGTTATACGATGAACGTGGGTGAAATTTCGAAGAAAGATGCCGAGAAAACCGTACATGCTGCCATTGCTTGCGGCGCTTTGGTGAAAAAGTGGAGTGCCGAGGCTCCTTGGTGCTACACTTTGGTGGGCGAACTCAAGGATAAAAAAGGCAATGCCGTAGAAACTTTCTCCACCATCGTAGGTTTCCGAAAAGTAGAGATACGTGAAACTGCTGCTGCCGACGATGAATTCGGTTTGGCCGGACGTTATTTCTATTTAAACAACAAACCCATCAAGACTAAGGGCGTAAACCGTCACGAAACCAGTCCTAATCGCGGACATGCCATAACTCGCGAACAAATGCGTCAGGAAATCATGCTGATGAAGCAGGGTAATATCAATCATGTGCGCAATTCGCACTATTGCAACGACCCTTACTGGTATTATCTCTGCGATCGTTATGGAATCTACCTTGAAGACGAAGCAAATATCGAAAGTCACGAATATTATTACGGCGAGGCTTCGCTTTCGCACCCCGCAAAATGGCGCATTGCCCACGTTGGTAGGAATACCGAAATGGTACGCCAGAATTACAACCATCCTTCTATTATTATATGGAGTCTTGGTAACGAAGCCGGCCCGGGAAATAACTTTGTCGAGGCTTACAAGGCTATTAAGTTCCTTGACCGTCAGAAGAGGCCCGTGCAATATGAGCGTAATAACGACATCGTGGATATGGGCTCCAACCAATATCCTTCTGTGGGCTGGGTAGAGCACGCTGTCAAGGGTAAAGCCGGCGTTAAGTACCCATATCATATTTCGGAGTACGCACATTCTATGGGTAATGCCGTAGGAAATCTCGTGGATTACTGGAACGCGATAGAATCCACCAACTTCTTTATGGGAGGTGCCATTTGGGACTGGGTTGATCAGGCTATACTTCGTTGGGATGCCAAGACAGGAAAACGTTTCTGGGCATACGGCGGCGATTTCGGCGACAAGCCCAACGATGGTATGTTCTGCATGAATGGTATCATGCGTCCGGATTTGACTCCGAAGGCACAATATTTTGAAGTGAAGAAGGTCTATCAGAATGTGGGCGTAAAACCCATTGATATGACTAACGGAACGATAGAAATCTTCAACAAGAATTATTTTGAGAGCCTGCGCGATTACGATATGGTGTGGTCTTTGTGGGAAGACGGCAAGCAACTCGGCAATACCCAGCCGATAGTAGGCACTCGCCTGACACTTGGACCGCGCGAACGTCAGGTATATCATTTGGATTACTGCAGTCTTAACCCCGAATTCGGCAAACACGAATATTTTGTCAAGGTTCAGTTCCTTTTGAAGGAAGATAAGCCTTGGGCCAAGCGAGGTTATGTGCAGATGGAGGAACAAATCCCCGTAGGTATCCCCGTTATCGAGACACCATCCGTTGATTTGAAGGGCAATCACGCCGCCGTTACGGTAGAGCAGACGGATAATACGGTTTTAGTCAAGGGTGATGGTTTTTCTGCCCAGTTCAATAAGAAAGACGGTTCACTTAGCAACCTTGTCTATGGCGATAAGACGATGATTCGCGAAGGTGAGGGAGTTTTGCTCAACGCTTTCCGCGCTCCGGTCGATAATGACAACTGGGCTTATGGCAATTGGGCAGCAAATGGCTTGTATAATCTGCACCACAGCGTAACTGACATGAGCGTGAACAAACGTAAGGACGGAAGTGCCGAACTTGTTTTCAGCGTAGTCAGTCAAGCGCCATACGGAGCCCGCTTCCACGAATCGTATATCAATCGTAAACCAGGTGATGTACACAGTTTCATCGAAAACAAGCAACAGCCGCTTGCCGACAACCCCGCTGCTTTCAAATTCCTCACCGAAGAGATTTATACAGTCTATCCTGACGGAACGATTGAGCTGGAAACGGCAATCAATTCCAACAATCATTCCCTGGCTTTGCCACGTATCGGTTTCGGACTGACGATGCCGCAGGATTTCAACCAGTTTACGTATTATGGTCGCGGACCTGAGAACAATTACAACGACCGTCGCACGGGTTCGTTCGTAGAACGCTATACACGCTATGTCAGCGATATGGGCATTGTGCTACCTAAACCGCAGTCTATGGGCAATCGCGAAGAAGTGCGCTGGTGTGCTGCAACAGATAAGCAAGGCGACGGTTTGGCCTTCGTAGCAAAAGGTACGATGTCGGCAAGTGCCCTTCCTTGGACCGACATGGAAATGATGCAGGCCGGACATCCGTTTGAATTGCCCGAATCAAAAG
This sequence comes from uncultured Prevotellaceae bacterium, assembly GCA_947167835.1. GTDB lineage: Bacteria > Bacteroidota > Bacteroidia > Bacteroidales > Bacteroidaceae > Alloprevotella. Next base: position 1,006 of record CAMVJO010000044.1, on the reverse strand, counting down.
GCACGCAGATCCACCTTGATGCAAAAGTGACCGGACTTGGCGGTAACAGTTGCGGACAGGGCGGTCCTTTGAGTAAGGATCGTGCATTTGCAGAGGCATATAACTTCGGTTTCGTCATTCGTCCTGTGAAAAACGGCAACATTGACGAACAAATCAACGTACATCCAGAGGGAAAGTGCCCCATCAGCATCAGCAACAACGAAGCCGGCATCGTAGAGATGAGTTCTGCTCAACAGGGAACCATACTTTACAGCATCAATGGCGGCAAGGCTCAAAAATATGAGGCACCCTTTAAACTGCGCGACGGAGGTAAACTCAAAGCGTGGTACGAAGGCGACAAAACATACAGCCATAGCGTAGTTTTACCCAAGATTGAAACTGTTCCACTCAAGGTTATCTACACTTCCAGCTTTGAACCCGGAGAAGGCGAGGGCGAGAAATTTGCCGATGACAACGCTGATACATATTGGCACACACAATACGGCGTAACCCTCACCAAATATCCTCACTGGGTCGATTTCGATGCACTTGAAATGAAGGAAATGAAAGGATTTACCTACACTGCGCGCCAGGGAAGCCCCAACGGACGCGTAAAAGACTTCACGATCAGTGTTTCTACCGACGGTAGGGAATGGAAAGAGGTAATGAGCGGCCAGTTGAAGGACGCAGGCGGCAAACAGCGCGTAGATTTCCCGACACCAGTCAAGGCTCGCTACATCCGCTTCACGGCTAAGAGCGAACAGCGCGGTGCAGAATATGCCAGTGGCGCAGAGTTCGGACTGATTGCCGACTGAATATTTCGGAATCATCTGTAAGATCATATTTTTTCCGCAGCATCTCAACAGGATGCTGCGGTTTTTTTGTTGGGGCGTGCCTTTTTGGCATATAAGCCGCCTTTTTAAGACTAGTCTCCCTAGTAGAACTAGTCCAACTAGTCTAACTAGGATTTTCGGCCTATGGGTCATTTTGCAGGATAAAATCTCTCAGACAGCAAGTAAATAAAGTA
>CAMVJO010000043.1 GCA_947167835.1 uncultured Prevotellaceae bacterium | reverse complement strand
CACCAAATAAAATCCTATCTTTTTTTCATGTTTTATGCGATTTTCTTCAGGTAATAACGATTTTGTAATTTATATGTTGCAAATTTGAATCGTTTTAGAGCGGTTTTTCGCAAAAGAGACGTGAGCAAATGAGGCTTCTTGGACGTGCAAATTTACATGACTGGGATTTGGCGTAGTATCATTGCTTCTGCCCGCATATTTCTCTAAAAGGCCTTATAGAGGAATAAGTAACAACCAGGCTAATGCATTTCAGCGTTTCAGTGTTTCAGTTGAAAAAAATGTGTTACACATTTCAACATTTATATATATAACTATTTAATTATTAAGTATTTATATATTATATAGGGGGGGTATTGAAACCCTACATACCCCCTACTAAAATGCTGAAACGCGAAACACAATAGAACTAACTAAATGTTTGATTATCAGTAGAAATATTGATATCGCTGATCCCTATTGGGCGATATAATATCCGTTAAGGGCACGAAACGATTCAAGATGCTGCTCTCGCAGGCGAATTTTGATATGAATGTACCACTTTTGCCTATGTTTCCTTCTATATCAGGCTCCGAAATCAGTCAGCCAGTATTACGGCATCCATGGTTCAAAGGTTCAAAATGTGCGATTAGCAGACTGTTTTGATAGCCTATAGTGCAGGAAACTACTAATTCAGGGTGCAAAAATCACATAGAACAGGAACAATAATTCACGTTGAAACGCGGTATTATAAACTACGCATTTGTCGGATGAACTAGATTTACGACTTTTACCGGATAGCAATATAATCTAAAAAGAATAGTAGACAAGATATCAGTAGCCAGGATTCTGTGTCATATTCGGATTTATTGCTACTTCCGAAGAGGGGAAAGGCATCAACAGCTCGTAATCGTAGCAACCAGTTTCGTCCTGCGCTTTGCCAAGTCGCTTTAATGCTGCCCAATATCCATAGAAGTTTGCAATGATTGGCCAATACAATGCTGCTTCTGCTGAATTACCTGAAGCTTCTTTTTTGAAAACTGAGCGGTGTACTGGGGTATAAATAGGAACCTCAGCATTATTATCGCCTGATAAAACAAAATTTGGGTCTGAGTCCAATAAATCTAAAGTTGTATTCGCCTCATTATTCTTCCCCAACGTCAATTCTAATTCTGCTTTAAGCATTAGAATAGATTTGTAAGTAAAGCGAGAATCTTTTGTAGTATTAGGCTGGGCAGGTATCTGCTGTAAAGCTTTGCAAACTTCTCTGTAAGCAAATTCATATACCTCAGTTTGTTCGGCCTGAACAGAATATTGAATATCTTCCGTTGTAATTGATTCCGTAACAAGCGGAACATTTCCCCAAAGCATAGCAAGATTGTAATATGTAAAGGCACGTATAGCTCTCGCCTCTGCAATTAACGCCACAACTTCTTGTTCTTCTTCTGGATGGTTACGAACAAAAGATGAAGCATGAGTAATAAAGGTATTAGCGAGATTGATAGTACGATAAGCCGCATTATAGGTTTTTGAAACGTTTGAATTATGAGAATCTATAGAGTGCGTTTGATTTCTGTCTATCCTTATCCCTTCAAGTTCGAGTTGATTTGTTTCAAACTCTCGAAAATAATAATAGCATCCACCCAATGCTGTAAATATGGCCTCCTTATTTGGCCAATAATCATCTTCTACAACGACAACTGTTGGATCTTCTTTGAAAGCATCATCTTTTTCATCAATCACCCCATCGCCATTAAAATCAATAAACTTAGAAAAATCTTGAATAAGCAATGTCGTCCCGCGTTCGCTGTAGAATTTCTTCATTTTCTCAATAACTTCTGAGGGCTTGGCATTCTTCTGTCCTTCTTGTAAAGCTTCGCGCACAGCTGTGCTAACTATTTGCCCGTTTTCGGCAAACTCATTGGAAAACATCGAAACAAGTTCAGAAAACTCGGCATCACTACGATTGTATAGCATTATCGTGGAAACAGCAAGCAAAATTCCTGCGTTGTCATTGTTGTCTATAATGGAGACATCCTCTGGATTGGAAAACTTATCTGTGATAGCGAACACAGCCATCAGTTCGCGGTCGGCTTGCTTCTTGGCTTCAGCGAATGACATCCCTTGCTGAAGAAGTTTCAGCACACGCCCCCTTTCGAGTTGGGTAAGCAAATTTACATTCACGCTATTACGATTGCTGATGTCCGCAACTGCACGAAGAGTAATCGGTCCGGAAAAATCGCCTTTCACCTCATTGTAATAGTAACCCGAGACAGACAACTCTATATAGGGGCTAACTAAGTCCATAGCCGTATTCAGATTGAATTCACCCAGATAATTATCAGTTTGAGAACGAAAACTCTTACCAGTCTGCGCGAGATTGGAGTTGAGTTCATAGATAACGACTTCAGATCCTTGAACAAAAGGACCTTTCTCTACTTTACCCGACAGTTGCCCTTTGGAGATTGGACCTGCTCCACCAGTATCATCCTTTTCACAGGAAATAAAAGCACATGATAGTACAGTTACAAAGAACCATACGGAGATATGAAATAAACTATTCTTCATAAATGTAAATCGTTGATATATTCAACGCAAAGATACGATTTAATATTAAAACAAAATCCTTTAGAATAAATTTCATTCTTAAACTCGAGCGAATTACCCCACAGTTTAACCAACATATCCTTTATTTTTCATGGTTTTATTTGGAGTTTAGAATTTTATTGTACCTTTGCGACAAATTCACGAGGTTAGCCATATGAAAAACGATGGACCTCGCTTACTGCCTCCTTCGGGAGGCTTTTATTTTTCGAGGGATTATGCCCTGAAAACACTAAGGAAGGGACTTTATATCAATGTCTCTGACGACGGACGCTATATCCGCTGCCGGATGATGATTTGGCCTTGGTGGTTTTCTGTTTGCTGGGCTTTGTAGCAGAAGATTTCGTGCTTGACGAACGACGGGTCGTGGTGGTACGACGAGAAGACGACTTCTTTGCGGGTTTTTCTTCATCTAAAACTTGTTGCTTCGTAGTATCTACGGCAATAGTGTCGCCACGCCAAAGGTGTGTCTCGAAATCTGATATCTGTTTTTCCACTTTTTCACGTTCAGCCTTGACAGCCTCTTCGCTTTCGCCGTCATTCACCAGGAGTTTATCCTGCATATTCACCGTACGATAGATGTCTCCTTTGTAAAGGTTCTGTGCAAAATAATCTGCGGCAGACATTGTGGCAGCATTGTTGAGATTGCTGGTCATCAGTACGAGCTTTCCGAGGTATGGTGCGGCTTCTTCATAATTCACCCAGAACATAGGATTTCTATTCCAGCCATCGCCATAATCAGCATTGCCGCGAATCAGGATAGGACAGATAGCCGTCACCTTACTGTGGAACGAAGCCGTGTGTTGGTCGAAGTAAGTGGATTCTTTTACGTAATAGCACTTCACGCTTTCGGACGGAAGGTCGGCATCATTGACGCGAACTTGTCCTTTGTCGTTTTCCTCAAAAAGAATCTCGAAGTTACGCATCAGTTCCTTAGGATCGACCTTGTTTGCCTCGCTGAAATTTTCCACACCATCGAGCCCGTATTTATAAGCCTTGATCTGTCCTCTCAAAATGAGTTTGAAAAGATAGGTAAACAGGCTGGAACGATTGCCTTGTGGGGTGATAGGATAATAAAGCGGCGCATTCTCGTCCAGACTCAGGTTGAGTTCTCTATATACCTCGCGTTTCCAGTCCACATCCTCGGGCATATCCTGTGCTACGGGGAATGTGCGGTATAGCGCACCTTTCTGATTCTTCTGTTTTACTGCGCTTAGGTTCTCTGTCTTCTTGGTTTCCTGCTGTTGCTTACGACTTTTAGCAGGTTGTGCCGTCATAACGACCGCTACCAATGTGAATGTTAAGAACAAGAGGATTCTATTCATAATCATATTGTTTATTTCGCTTTTAATTACTGCACAATTATTTCTGTAGCGCCCGTAAGCGTACGTTCTATGCCGTCAGGTCCGATGGCTCTCACACCACTGATATAGAAGCGCTGACCTGGACGCAGAGAGCGAATGAGTTCGCGCTGGTTCTCCGTGACAGTAGTGCCACTTGCGCGTTCCGGACGAGTATTTCCCATGCGATCGAAGAATACCATCTCGAAACTGAGCACTCGGAACGGGATGTCAAGCAGTCCATCGTCAATAGCAGCTCCGACTTGCTGGATACCTGCCGCAGCCGACTTGGAAAGACGTCCTCCCTTGAAGTGATCGCCGCCTACCACGACGTAAGCCGTAGGATCTGGCAACTTACGCACACGGAAAGTGAAGTTTCCCATCGTTTGCTGCTTACCGTTTACTACTCCACTCACGGAGAAAGTAACATCCTGCCCCACTGCCGTTGGTTTTGCAATATATTTGCCATTTCCCTGCGCCGTCAGCGTACCGTTCGTCATACTCAGGCTGATTTTGTCAGGACTTATACCACTTGCACCCACGCTAATGGGGTTGTTATATCCGGCATAGAGCACATTCATCAGGTCTGCCGCAACAGTAGCGCCGTTTGGCGGGGCTATGACGTTATATTTCTGTGTGAAATCGCGACGGATGATTTCGCCTGCTGCGTTGGGCATCATAATATATCCGCTAAAGGAATATTCGCCCGGGCTTCCCACTCTGAAACTATACTGTCCGTTGCTCGATATCTCGCGTCCATTGACAAATATCTGCGGGCGCTGTGTCGTATCTACGGCAGCCATGAATATTTGTGAGCGGAATTCATCACCCGGGAAGAGCGTAGTGGCTTCGGGCAGCACATAAGCACCCAATTCGTTCACGCGAATATCTTTCAGATCGACATTAGCAATCAAAGTGTGCAAGACTTCGTTTTCTGCCTTGCGGACATCGCTCTGTAGCTTCGACAACATCGTTACTGCTGCGATGGCAGGCATTTGTTCAAACATATACTCCTGCCAGTTCTGGCCGATAGTCTCCTTTGTCTTGGGAACATCGGTTGAAAGGTTCGACATGACGAGAGCATGCTGTCGGGGATCAGAAATATATGCCAGGATACGTTCGCGGAACTGCACAATTCCATCGTAAAGCTGCTTGCCACGTTGTGCCGGCCCCAACATGATTTCCTCTGCTGCGTTGAGGTCTTCCTTATTCCTAAGGTTATTCGGATTGGCATCCTTGCCGTCTGCCATTCGTGCGATGGCCCATTTCATTTGCTCGGCAAAGTTATAGAGCGAATCCGACATATTCTTTACCTCCTGCGCCTTATTGAACCAGCTCTGCACCTTTTGCGGATTTTTCCGGAGTTGTTCCTTGAAATCTGCATACAATGCCAGGTTCTCCTTCATGGCATTTTCCGTTGTACGGCTCAGACTGTTGCCTACAAGCGTAAAACCTTTCAATACATCGTTAGATACATTGAGTGCCAGCATAGCCATCAACACGATATACATCAAGTTGATCATTTTCTGGCGAGGAGATATGGGTCTTTTCTTAATAGCCATTTAAGGGTACTTTCTAAATAACGAATTTATTAGACTTCCATTATTATATATAAGGAGTATCCATCAATTACCCGTATTATTCAGGCTGAACAGCGCCCGTAGCGCGTGCATTGACGGTCAAAGCCTGTATCATGCGGCTGTAAACGCCGTTGAGTTCTTCTATCTGAGTCACCAACTGCTTTGTCTGTGCGTTGATCTGGTCGATAGTAACGATTTGCGTGCTGGCACCCTTGAGTTGCAGTTCGTAAATAGAATTGATGCTCGTCAAAGTGCGGCTCAGACGTTCGAGTTCGTCGTTGTCGTGCGCCAAACGTGCACTTTGTTCGTCCACCTTTGAAAGTGTGTCGGTCAAAGCACGCAAACGGTCGATATAAGTGCGCGTTACGGCTTCCATTTCGGGCGACAATACGGCCTGAGCGCGTTGCAGCAGTTCATTATTGGCTTCTCTGATGATGGTAGTGAGTTGTTCTGCGTTAGCATCCTTAGGTATCATGATGCCAGCGGCAGCCGACTCCTCGAGAACGGCAGCGCCTTCGGCGGGCTGTCCCGACACTGCGGCAGCAACTTGTGCGCCACCACCGATAACGATTGTTCCGCCCTGCACAGCGCCTGTTCCAGCCGGAGTTTCGCTTTCTTCGCCCAAACCAATGCTTGATACTCCGCCACCCACGATAACAGGACCGCCCATATTGACACCTCCGCCCACATGAGCAGGGGTTACAGCCGGACTATCCGTAGTATCGGCGTTCTCTTGTTGAGCAGCGTCGTCCAAAGAGCCTTCTGTGGCGGTTTCGGTTTGAACGGCATTGTTGAATGCAATTGTTTCGTCGTCTTCCTTTTCTTCCATAGGAACATATTCCATAGGAATCTCCTTTCCGTCAGCCGTTTTGTCGAACGGACGGTCGAAAGCAGAGATAAAGAACACGATAACCTCGGTTCCCATACCCAAAAACAGCATAGTATTACCGCCAGGCAGGTGAGTAAGTTTGAAGAGTGCGCCCAAGATTACGATTGATGCGCCCCAACTATATGCGTAGTTCAGAAATGTCTGGCCTGGTACGCTGTCCATCCAGTTTTGCAGGCGAACGACAAGATTAAATTTCTTTGGCATATTTCTATTATATATATAAGGAGTGTTTTATTCTAAATAGGAAATCCTTTATCCGGACTTTATTTCTTTCCCTTCTGGCGAACGGTCGTTGTACTGGCTTTAGAGCGCACGCAACGGAAACCTATAAAACTTCTCGGTTGGTTCTGGTATTCGCTTGTACGCCAAGCAGAGCGTATATAACTGATAGGATCTTTCCATGAGCCGCCACGCACGCTTTTACGCTTAAGGAAATACGGATCTTCCGCAGCAGCCTTATAATCCAGTTCGGGATTGATATCTGCCATGGAGTTTACGCCCGATTCCGTATAGACAGTATTGGTCCACTCGGCCACATTTCCGGCCATATCGAAGAGTCCGTTGGAATTGGCGCCATAAGTTCCTACGCGCGAGGTGATAAGGTTTCCGTCCTCGGTATAATTACCACGATCGGGCTTGAAATTGGCATAATAGCAGCCCTTGCTATTTTTCGACTGCTCACCTGTTTCGTCGGTCTCCCATGGGAATGGATTTCCGTCCTTACCTCTTGCAGCATACTCCCACTCTATTTCTGTCGGAAGTCGGTAGCGCTGGATGTAACGTGCCTGAGCACCCATGCCACGCATGAGGTAATTGGTGCGCCATGCACAGAAAGCCTGAGCCTGTTCCCAAGTTACACCGACAACGGGGTAATCGTTATAGGCAGGTGAGGAGAAATACAGACGCATATAGACTTCCGTGTTGGCATTGGCGAAATCGTTCACCCAACAGGTGGTATCGGGATATACATTGACGATATAGGTGTTGAGGAAGTCGTACAAACTGCTCAAAGGTCGTTCAATCGTTTCGCGATGTATGCGTCCCTCTTCATCAACGTAGGCTGTGTCTTTTGAAATCATCACAACGGCATCGGGATTTACCTCCAAATCCGTATTCAGGTTGCGTTCCTGTGGATCCAGGCGGTACTTGCGCAAGGCAGCCTTTTCGTAGTCGAATACTTCGTAGCGATAAATCATCTGCTTGGCGTCTAACATCAGCGTTCCGTCGATGGGATGACGGGTATATACGCTCTGCAAAGCGCGTTCCTGGTCTTCGCTGGGCTTTTTCCAGGGAATAGGTTTGGCCCAGTTGAGGTGTGGCGTAACAGGGTCGCCATTCTTATCTTCAGTTATCTTGAAAGTCTCGTCACCTCCGAAAGTGGGGTCGGCAAGTCGTTCACGGATAATACTATCGCGCACCCAATTGACAAATTCGCGGTACATAGAGTTCGTTACCTCGGTCTGGTCCATCCAGAATCCGTCAACAGAAATTTCTTTCGAGGGCACATTCTTTCCCCACAGGCTGTCTGTCTGACTGAGTCCCGTCTTCAGGAATCCGCGCTTCACTTCTACCATGCCGTAGGGCACAGGTTCGGCAAATGCTACGCCACGTGCGCCCGTCACTTCGCCACCATTCTGCATCGCGTTGCGGTTTCCGGCACACGATGTCACAAGTAGCACCATGAGTGTAAGAAGAAAACTGATAAATGTCTTTTGTCTCATATCTTTTTTCTTATTATTGCTGATGTTCGATAAGCTTATTCTTCTGATATTCAAGAGATTTTAGGGTTGTTCTAAAAATTAGTTTATAAATATTGGGAAGTCCATTTAAGTCTGTATGATTTTTCAATCTTTTTGGCGCTTTTGTCTTTTATTCCTTGAACCATAGGTTACTATGCTTCTGCGAAATTAAATACAAAATCACTCAAAAATCTTTGAAAACTCAAAACAGCCTAATTTTTAGAACAACCCTTTAATGAACCTGTCGAAAATTTCGATAGGTTCCTCTCAGAGCCAGCGAACGCTCTTGTGGTAATTCCTTCCGCGCTTGCTGAAATCGAGTTCCATGCTGTAGCCAATTGTCACTTCGTGCTGACCGGCGGCCATTCCCAAGCCACTTGTAAAGGCTTCATAGCTGTAACTCAGATTTACGCCGTGGAACATACCGCCTACCATCAGGGCAACAGAATGTTCCGGGCTGTAAGAAGCTCCTGCATACAGACGTTTTTTCTCATGCTCGTAACGTACTATCGACGTTATACGGGCATGATATTCCACTCCGTCATAATGCACGAACACAGAGGGCTCTACTTTCAAAAACGGAGATTTCGTCTGAATATTGTATCCACCCGTAAAATAATACTGCCGTTTCAGGGTTGTTTCGTTGCGGTCTCCCATCAGAATGGTGGGCGCTGTCAGATGCAAAGACGACAGTCCCACATACCAGGGTCCGCGTTGGAAGAAGATACCTGCGGAGGCATCGATTTTAGAACCGTTCACCTCGCTGGTAGGTATGGCGGGATCGTCAGGATCTATGAAGTCGGCCCTGCTTCCGTCGAAGGATTCGTTCAGAAGGTCGGCCTGACCGCCAATTGAAAGCACGCCACCAAGCAGTTTCTGATGATAAGCATATTGGAATGAGATACGTTTCTGGGAGAAGAGACCGAATAAATCGTTTTGGAACACCACTCCCACGCCGTGGCGCGTATGTCCGAGTTGGAAGGCGGTATTTGCCGAGGCAAGAAGCGTATTTCCTGCATCTTCAAAGCCGGATGCGTGACTTTGGAAGGCAGCATCTATCTGCAACATCGGAGTTCTGCCAACGGTTGCGGGGTTATATTGCGATTGCAAGTCGAAGTAGTGTACGTATGAGGGTTCCTGTTGTGCGAAAGCAGTCACATAGCATCCACTCCATATATATAATATAAGGAGTAGTCCGAGTGATTTGATTCTGTTGTGACTGATTTCAAACATCATAGGATTATTCTGTCTCTTCATCGCAACGCATTCTAATGTGCGTTCTTTTTAAACTAAAAAATATACGATTTATTGTGTCTTCATACTGGTTTTTTGAAATATTACAGGGTATTTTGGGCTTTGTACTCCCATCCACGAAAAACGCTTCGGAGATTAACTCGGAGATAAAAACAAGTATCTCGGAGTTATTTTTAAATATCTCCCAATTAGCCTTCAGTAACGAAAAAACACACCCATTCGTGCGCCCTTTATTCATCGGTGTTTAAGAAGTGTTCAGAAGTCTGATCTTTTACCCCAGAAATAAGAGAAAATAGCTCGGAGATAAAAAATTTTTGCTCGGAGATAAATTTAAAAAGTGTCGAGCTAATTTTATTTTGCTCGGAGATAAATTTTCATATCTCCGAGCTATTCACCCCCAAATTGCCCATTAGCCCCATTTCCCCCAAAGAATCATTCGCAAAAAGGTCGTTATAACGTCATATCGTCATCCCGTAATACCGAAAATCTGAACCAAAATGACATTCCCTCCGCATTTTGCATCAGAAAACCCACACGAAATGCAGTTTGTTGCCCTCAAAAGCACGCTATTTGTCTTTTTTATTATATATTTGCAACGGAATTTGACAATTATCATTCCGGATTTTTCCATTTTCGGAATGATAACAAACTGAAAAACACAGAAAAAATGTCGGGAAACGTAAGTCATTGGGATGAAGGTAACAAAGATTTTATAAAATTCATCATCATATTTATAGAGTGGTTGATACTGAACCTTTACACCTCTCTGTATTTCTATTTCATGGGCGAACCGTTCAAGCCGGAAGCAGAAAGTATTTTTTCTATGAGCATGAACATCGCCTACCTCCTCAGCGTATTCGTCTATGGGCCGGTAATGCTCTATCGCCGCATCACCGTAAAAGCGGTACTCATACGTTCTTTCCGAACGTTCGCCCTTGTCTTCGCATTATTCCTGATTATCGCGCTTAGTATGCGCGTTAATATCTTCTCTCACTACAAGCGTTTTTATTTCTACTTCGCTTTCTATCTGGTGCTCCTCACATCCGGACGACTGTTGGGACGTCAGATTATGCGTTACTACCGTAAAACGAGCAATATCAAGCGCGGCCTGATATTCGTGGGCGTTTCCAGATCCACATTCAGCATTCTGAACCAATTCCGCGAAGACCCTGCGCTGGGTTACGAGGTTCTCGGATATTTTGACGACACGAAAAGCGACGAGATGGGCGAAGTGCCCTATTTAGGCCGCGTAGAAGACGTGGAAGCCTTTGCCAGCAATCCCGACAACAAGGTTAGGGAAATGTTCTGCTTCCTTCCGCCCGAGCGCGAACAGGAAATAGAAAAATTAGTCAGCATCTGCGACAGAGATATCATAGAATTCCGATTGGTACCTAACTTCTGGAAATACATAAATCGCCCCACAAAAATCATACTTTACGGAGACACGCCGCTAATGGTGATTCGTCGCAATCTTCTGAGCAACTTCAACAACCGTTTGTACAAGCGACTGTTCGATATCGTTTTCTCCGCATTATTCCTCATACTGGTATTCCCCTGGATATTCGTGATAGTAGCCATTATCATGAAGATAACTATGCCCGGCCCCATATTTTTCAAGCAAAAGCGCAACGGCGTTGGCGGCAAAGTCTTCTGGTGCTACAAGTTCCGCAGCATGAAAGTGAATACAGAGGCCGATACCGTGCAGGCAACCAAGGACGATCCACGAAAAACCAAGTTCGGCAATTTCATGCGCCACACAAACATCGACGAACTGCCACAGTTCTGGAATGTGCTCATCGGAAATATGTCGGTAGTCGGACCGCGTCCTCACATGGTCAAACATACCGAAGAATACAGCAAACTTATACCCGAGTATATGGTGCGCCATTTTGCAAAACCAGGCATCACAGGATGGGCACAGGTGAACGGTTGTCGCGGAGAGACGCGCGAAGTAAGCCAAATGGAGGCCCGCGTGGAAAAAGATATCTACTACCTGGAGAATTGGTCGCTCATGCTCGATTTAAAAATCATCTGGATGACAGTACATAACACTGTCTCAAACAAAGATGAGATGGCGTATTAAACACGCCGAAGCCAATCGAAAGAAGTCCTTATGCAATGGAAAGTCTAAAGCAGAAAACCGCCCGTGGCTTGCTTTGGGGAAGCCTTAACACCGGCATACAGCAAATTCTGAACCTCGTATTCGGAATTATCCTGGCCCGCTGGCTCACAAAGGAAGACTATGGCATGGTTGGTATGCTGATGGCTTTCTCGGCCTTGGCAGGAACGTTGCAGGAAGGTGGATTCATTTCCGCTTTGAACAAGAGAAAAGACGTTTCGCGCGAGGATTACAATAGCGTCTTCTGGTTTAATGTCGTGATGGGCGGACTTCTTTACGCCCTGCTCTTCTTTTCGGCACCTTTGATAGCCGATTTCTACAACGAGCCCGAACTTACCCCGCTGGCTCGCTTCGTTTTTTTGGGTTTCTTCATATCAGCCTTTAACATTTCGCCACGTGCCGTATTGTTTCGTGAACTTATGGTGCGCGAAACCACCATTATGGGATTTGCCGCCCTGGTTATCTCAGGATTGGTAGGCATCTGTATGGTTTTTATGGGCTACAGTTATTGGGGACTGGCGACACAAGGCGTGGTATATGCGCTTGTCATCACGTTAATGAGCTACTATTACAGCCATTTCCGCCCGATGCTGCATTTTTCGTCGAAGCCCATTCACGAAATGTTCGGTTTCAGTGGAAAACTCATCGTGACATATATTTTTAATATCCTCAATCAGCAACTGATGAACGTTATTCTGGGATATTACTACACGAAAACCGAAGTCGGCACGTTCACACAGGCCAATAAGTGGAATACGATGGGACATCAGTTCGTGACAAACATGATTTCGGGCGTGGCACAACCCGTTTTCACCAAGGTAGAGGAAACGCGTGTGCGGCAACAGGCCGTTTTGCGCAAGATGTTGCGATTTACCGCCATGGTAAGTTTCCCTTTGATGTTCGGACTTGCCATTGTCTCCCGCGAATTTATCATTATCACCATCACAGAAAAATGGTTGGCCTCAGCTGATATGCTTTCGCTCCTATGCGTTTGGGGCGCCTTCGTACCTATCATCACATTGCTCTCTAATTACGTTATCAGTCGCGGCAAATCGAATATTTATATGTGGGTAACGATGGTGTTATGCCTGATGCAGGTTTCAGTAGCCTACCTAATGTATCCGTTTGGTCTGAGCAATATGCTGACAGCCTTCGTTGCGGTGAATATAGCCTGGCTCTTTGTGTGGTTTTACTTCGTGCAAAGAGAAAACGGCCTGTCGCTTTTCGTTTTCCTGCGCGACCTATCACCCTATTTCCTGCTGAGTCTGGCTCTTGCAGCCCTGACATGGTGGACTTGCAGCGGCATCTCGTTGCTTTGGGGCGCACTATTACTGAAAATTGCGATGATGGGAAGCCTTTACTGCCTGATACTCTACGTTTCCGGCAGTGTGATTTTCAAAGAAGGCCTGACATATATCTTTAAGAAGAAGATTTCATAGATTCAAGAAGATTTTTCTTATTTTTCCCATTAAGCCGTATTTTTCATCCCTATTCAAAAACGATTACCCCTATCTCAAAAAAAATAACCCTATGAGTTTTCTTTCGCGTGTTCCCCGAATCCCCGTAGTATTGCGCCTCTGGTTTTACAGACGCTACAACCCTTGGCGATTACGTGTGAGCGGTTGTAAAATAGGTGCCGGCAGCAATATCATTAACTCCATCTACCTGTTTAGAGAACCCGAGGCAAGTATTGAAATCGGCGATAATTTCACATTTACCAGCGGAGACGGTTTCAATCCCCTGTGCCGAAACATCAGAGGTGCGCTCTGCGCTCGTGGTAAGGGGCGTATCAAAATAGGCAATAACGTAGGAATGAGCAGTACTGCGGTCTGGGCTACTGATAGCATCGAGATAGGCAACCGTGTGAACGTAGGTGCGAATTGTTATATCATGGATAACGATGCACACAACCTGAGTGCCGCAGAACGCCGCGACACAAATCTGAGTAAGTGCATAGCCCATGCTCCGATAGTCATAGAAGACGAAGTGTTTATCGGCATGAATTGCATCATCCTCAAGGGTGTCACCATAGGAGCCCGAAGTGTGATTGGCGCAGGCAGCGTTGTCACGAAAAGCATCCCCGCCGATTGCGTGGCTGCGGGAAATCCGTGCCGCGTCATCCGACGTATGGACGAAAAGCAAGGAGACAATACACCAAGCAACGGAGATTGAAAGTCGATACCAAGAATTTGCTCCTGATTAATCGTAACAATCAGTTTTTTGGAACGAGAAAGAAATAGATAGCCTCGTCAAATTCTCGAATCAGACGCAGAAAAGAAAGCATAATAACCCAAAAATGAATTTTCACTACCACAAAATATGAACATAGCCATTTATACCCTTACTTCCGAACTACATAACGAGGAGGCAGTAAGACTTGCCACCAAAGAGTTCCTTGCAACCATCACGTTGCCCTACAGTTTCTACGATGCCGACTACACTACCTACGGACAGCACGCGCTAAACCTGATTTATGTGCGTACCGGAGGCACGGAGGGCGTATTCCTCAGAAAGTTTCAGGAACTAAAGGCTAAATGCACGGCACCTTTCTACCTGCTCACCTCGGGAAAAAGCAATTCCCTGGCAGCCTCTATGGAAATCCTCTCGTTTCTGCGACAACAAGGCGTAGCGGGCGAAATCATTCACGGCACAGCGGAATATATCAACCGACGTATCGACGTATTGCTCCATGTGAATAGTGTACGCCAGCGACTTCGCGGAATGCGGCTGGGCATTATCGGAAAACCGTCCGACTGGCTTATTTCAAGTGTCTATGATAAACAGACCGTGCGCCAGGTTTTGGGAATAGAACTCGTGGATATCCCCATTAGCGAGGTAGAAGACGCCTACAACGAGCACACTAACGTCTCCCAACCCGAACCTACCGGAAACGAGCAGGTGGACAAATCGCTGGGCGGCGCACAACGCATTTACGAAGCCCTCAAAACCGTAACAGAACGCCATCGTCTCGGAGGTTTCACCCTACGTTGCTTCGATTTGCTCGGCATCCTTCACAACACAGGCTGCCTCGGTTTGGCAAAACTCAACGCCGAAGGATTTATTGCAGGCTGCGAGGGCGACGTACCCGCCATGCTGAGCATGGCAGTGGCGCGGGCGCTAACAGGCGTGTCGGGTTTTCAGGCCAATCCTGCACGCATCAATCCCGAAACGGGCGAGATACTCTTTGCCCACTGCACCATACCGCTCAATATGTGCGAACGCTACGAATTTGACACCCACTTCGAGTCGGGCATCGGTGTAGGTATTCGCGGATACATGGCCAACGGCCCCGTCACTATCTTCAAAATCTCTGGAGACCTCAAACGCAGTTTTGTGGCAGAGGGAGAACTCCTGCGCAGTCAGGCAGAAAACAATATGTGTCGCACACAACAAGTCATACACCTCGACGACAAAACGCAGACTGCCTACTTCCTCAACAATCCCATCGGCAATCACCACATCATCCTCCCAGGACATTGGAAAGAAGTGCTCGACCAACTGTTTTAAGCAGTACATCTTCCCTGATAGTCCAAAAATATTTACAAAAAACATAAGCAATCCGGCGTCTTTCGGCGTTGGATTGCTTTTTTTCTGCCAAATTCCCTTTAGGGTTGTTCTAAAAATTAGTTTATAAATATTGGGAAGTCCATTTAAGTCTGTATGATTTTTCAATCTTTTTGGCGCTTTTGTCTTTTATTCCTTGAACCATAGGTTACTATGCTTCTGCGAAATTAAATACAAAATCACTCAAAAATCTTCGAAAACTCAAAACAGCCTAATTTTTAGAACAACCCTTTATTTCCTAAGGCTCTCGCGTTTTTCCCTCCGATGTTTTCGTAGTATCACCGCGGAGATACTGCAGTATCCTCATGGAGATACTATAGTATCCTCGTGGAGATACTGAAGTATCCTCGCGAGGATACTAAGGAAATAAGGGACCAAAAAACACAATAAAGGAAGGAAAAAACTGTATGATGCCAAGAAATGAAAAAAAATGCGTACTTTTGTAGGCTTTTTCCAACTTTTTTAACAAAGTACTACAATAAAAAGGCCTTTTTCTGGTTAATATATTATAGTGGGCTTATAATTTCATTATAAAAACCCGTGAACGGCATTTGAACATCACAATAAAAAGACATAGCAACCGAATCAGATAAACTTATGACGATGAATATAAAAAAACTGACGGGAAAACTCATGATATGCGGCGCCATACTGGCGCTTTGCTCATGTGCTACACCCAAGAACTACGTGTATTTCCAGGACATCAACGAGGGAGACATCCTGAAAGCGGCAGAACAGCATAAAATGTTGTTTCAGCCATACGACGAACTGAACATAGTGGTGGAGACCAAGGACGAAAACCTGCGTGCCGCCTACAACAAAAGCATTGTGTCCGACCTCAACGTAAACAACCTGACAGGTATTGACCGCATCATGCCATATACCATTGACGAAAACGGAGATGTGGAAATGCCGCGCATAGGAAAGGTACACATAGCCGGAATGAGCAGGCGCGATGCCGAGATATACGTGCAGAATCTGCTAAGGCAGGAAGCCCATGTCAAGGACGCAATAGTCAATATCTACGACCGAAACTGGCGTTATATGGTGTTAGGCGAAGTTGTATCGCCGGGAATACACAGCATATACAAGGATAAACTCACCATCCTCGAAGCCATTGCTGCCTCAGGCGACCTAACCATGTACGGACGCCGCGAAAACATCACTTTGATACGTCAGGAAGGCGATGCAAGCCGCGTTTACAGAATAGACCTCACATCGGCCAAGAATCTGTACGCCTCTCCCGTGTTCTATATACAGCAGGACGACATCATATACGTCAGTCCTACAGAATTGAAGACACGCGAATCCACCATTAACGGCACACAACCCCTGAGTTATACCTTCTGGCTGTCATTAGCCTCGGTAGTAACGACACTTGCTGTGCTGATATTCAAATAAACTCCGCAGAAAGAAACAACAAATAAGCATAAAGCCACAATAACCACGGAAACTCCGAAAAGAGTTCCATGCAAGAATAAGATACCATGCAAAATCAATTTCGTATATTGGATTTCATAGAAGAATGTCAGTACCGCTGGAAATGGTTCGCCCTGTCCGTTATCCTGATACCGGGCATCACCGTCATTTACCTGATGTCGAAAGAATCTGTGTATGAGCGGACAGCTCAAATCATCATCAAAGAAGACACCAAGAGCGGACTATTGGGTAAAGGTCTCTCGGATTTTGCCGATTTAGGGCTCTTCGGCGGTAGTTCCAACCTGAAAAATGAATTGCTCACGCTGAAATCACGCCCCGTCGTGCTCGAAGCATTAAAACGCATCGGAGCAGACATCAGTTATTCCAAGAAAGAAGGACTGAAAGACATTACCCTGTACGGAAAGAACCAACCCGTGAGCGTTACCTTCGAGGGACTGGACGATGCCGACCATGCCGAAATGGATATCCACTTCGGAAAAGGCGGGAAGTTCACGTTGCGCAAGATGAAACTCAACAAAACGAAATTTGCACAGGAGGTATCGGGACACCTCAGCCAACCCGTGAAAACCCCCTTGGGTATGGTGACCGTTGCGCCTACAGAAAACTACGTAGATCAGGCAGATTCCACCATTAGCGTGCTGCGCGAAGAACGTTTCATGCTGGCAGAGGAAGTCGGCAAGCAACTCGGAGCTGATTTCAGTGAAGAAGACGGAACTTTGATTGACGTAAGTTTCAAAGACCCCAGCATAGAACGCGCAGACCGCTTCCTGCTCACCCTGATTGACGTATATAAAGAGCAGTGGCTGGCAGATAAAAACCGCATTGCCCAACATACCACCGATTTCATCACCGAACGCCTTGGACTGCTCGAAAAAGAATTGGGCGAAGTGGCCGAAGATATTTCTGCATACAAGACTCGCAACCATTTCATCGACATTGTAGAAACGGCAAAGCTCAATATGAAGGAAGCAACCCAGACTGAGGCGCAGTTGCTGCTGATCACCAACGAATTGGAAATGGCAAAATACATTCGCGACTACGTGCGCAACAATTCGTCCAAGAATCAGTTGCTTCCAGTCAATATGCTTTCGCAAAACAAGGTGATCGAAGAACAGATAGCCCTATATAACACCGAATTGCTCAAGCGTAACCACACGGCAGAAAGCAGTAGTGCTGACAATCCCGTAGTGGCCGACATGGACAGCCGACTGATTGCCATGCGCCACGCCATCGAAGCCTCGTTGAACAACACTATCAACCAGTTGCAGATACAAGTGAACGGAATGAGAGGCAGTATCCAGAAGAGTCAGGCACAGATAGACGAAGCGCCCGGACAAGTCAAGGATTTACTTTCGGCCGAACGTCGTCAAGCCGTCACTCAGGCCATTTATGTCTTCCTGCTCGAAAAACGCGAGGAGAATCAGGTGCAACATGCCCTCACAAGCGAAAACACTCAGGTGGTAAGTCCACCGATGGGTAGCAAGAAACCCGTAGCACCTAAGAAGATGCGACTGCTTTTGCTGGCGATAATCATCAGTGTCCTGCTTCCCGTAGCCGTTATCTACCTGCGCGATTATTTCGATACGAAGATAAGGGGCAAGCGCGACATAGAAAACCTGAAAACTCCCTATCTGGGCAGGATTCCGAGGGTGAGAAAGAAACGTCATCGTATGGTATCTTCGGACAGCACCGCAAACGAAGCCTTGAAACGCGCACTTAAAAACGTGCAGCAGGGAATAGACTTCATGTTGCCCGACGAAAGCAGCCACGTGCTCCTCACTACCGGTGTGAAAGGCAACTGCGGAAAATCCTTCGTGGCCATTAACCTGGCCGATGCCTACGTGAAACAGCAGAAGAAGGTGATACTTTTAGATTTAGACTTCCGCAATCATACTTTAACCCGCTATGCCGACAGCCATGGCGAAGGTATCAGCAAATATCTGGTAGGAAAGACCGATGATTGGGCAGGTATGAAGACATTTATCGAAGGTAACCGCAGTTTAGACCTGCTGACCGTCGGTGTATTGCCGCCAAACACTATAGAACTCCTGAGTAATGGTCGCGTAGAGACACTTATCAGTGAATTGCGCCGCGAATACGATGTCGTTATCATAGACAGTTCTCCACTTGAGCAAACTAACGACACACTCTGTATAGCAAATGTGGCAGATGCCACCCTTCTCGTTCTGCGCTACGGCGAAACCGACAAGGATATGCTGCCCGTCATAGAAAAATACACTGCAGAAAAGACTTTACAGAAGCCTGCCGTTGTTGTAAACGCCACTCCTTTAAAATAATATAGGGTTGTTCTAAAAATTAGGCTGTTTTGATTTGCTTACACTCTCTATAC
>CAMVJO010000042.1 GCA_947167835.1 uncultured Prevotellaceae bacterium | reverse complement strand
CACTCAAAAATCTTTGAAAAATCAAAACAGCCTAATTTTTAGAACAACCCTAGAAGGATTCAGTATTTCCTAAAGTTATATTTTTTGCGCAGTTCTTCTTGTTTTTCTGGTGGCAGCGATTTGAAATAACCTCTCCAACTGGGGCAGAAATTGATTTGCCAACGCCAGAAACGACCGACAAATGATTTTGGATTCTTGTCATACGCAGCCCTAAGCTTGCAGTTTTCACATGGATACTTCATAATTCTTTTTATTTTAGGATGGTTTAATATTTTTCAAGTATTGTCTTGTGAATTACCATAGTTACAGATAGAGTAATCTATCTTATACGGCACAAGAAGTGGAGGAAGGCTTTCATGCTCTGCATGCGAATCATACTGTCGTCTATACATTCAAAAGGGAAGCCTGTTGCAATAACACGATAACGCTTGCCTGGCCATGCTATGCCTGCACTACGGCCATCGGAATAGGCAAAAGCAGAAAAACCTTGTGCATCAATGGGATAAATGCAATCGACATCGGCTGCATGATAATGCCTGTCATTCGGAAGCCGGAGTAGGGGAAGGGATATGTTAAGTCCCTTGACTACCCGCTCCGCTTGATAGAGACTGTCCGGGGTATTATAGTTGATATGCTTACGGCCTGTCTGATAGAATCTGAGGGTATTGCCCACAAAATCGTCGGTGGACGAATCATCCGTGCCGATATACGAGCCGCTGACGAGGATATTTACTCCATGGTCGGCAGCCGTTGTGAGTCTGTCCTTCACTTTTGGCGAAAAAGTCTGGCACGGACGCGAATTGTATGGTACATCATGTTCCAAACCTGCAATATAGTCTATGACATCGAATTGTTTTATCACTTTGTTTGGCAGAAGCTCGAATGCCTCCTTGGTACACGAACTGAAACTGAAGTCGCTAACGCCTGTTATGGCTTGTCCGTGAATAAGAGCGTGGTTTCTTGTATTTCCCACGATAATCTTGCCTTCAAGTTCGGACGTACTATATCCCAAGTTTCCGTATGTTTCGCCTCCTGCCTTAGCGGGATCAAAAGAAACCTGCTTGCCACAATATTCTGCCGTATATCCGTAGGGAACACCCAAATCTTTTTCCAAGTCAAAGCCCAGACTGTCGCTTTTCTCAATACGTGCAGGTCCGCTAAGTCGTGTAAAACCATCAACAATAAGCACATGATGTCCTTTCCTGCTTTTGTTTGCGCAGAGAGCCGTGAGCTCTTCTGAAGGATAACTGACTCCTCCTTTATTGTAAGCCACTACTTTGAAGGAATATTGGACATCTGGTGTGAGAGTTACCCGATAAGAATGAGTATTACCCACGTCTGTACCATTGTCGTAGTCATAAATTCCTTTTTTGGTATATACTATGTATCCATCGGGCTGGGCATCTTGCGTAAGTGTGTCTGTTTGCGGCATCCATGAGAGTTCTACCGTTTTTTCGTCCGACCTGAGCATGCAGGCAAAGCGGGAAACAGGCAAAGGCGCAATCTCGTAGGATTTCTTGCCGTGCATATAACTCACATATTGCACCACAGATTTATAAATGGAGCGCGCCAAGGTGAATTTGAAGAGCGGATCGTGTCCCCACTTGAGGTCTGCATAGTTTTGGTGCGACATGGTTTCGAGAATGACTGCAGGAATGTCCGTTAGTCGCGTTTCGCCATAGTTTCTATTCCAATGTTCGCGCCTGTACCATGTGGTATTCGTAAACTTGCTGAGGTCTGTTGTGATGTTTGACTGGAGCATTTCCGAGAAATCGCCTGATGTCTCGCGCGACATACCATAGGGGAATTTCTCGCTGCCGTTATCCGACTTACTTGTATAGATGGAAAGTGTACCATATATGGAGTTGTCGGTTTTGTATCCGGCATCGCTATGAACGGCTAAGGCCAACTCGAAAGGAACGCCCAAGGCACGTTTGCTAATGGCTTTTGTGTAGGCATTTGCGGCAAGGTGGTTTACATAATAAGGCCTTACGCGAATGTCGTCATTATAGTCATTTGAGTTATTGCTGCTGTTATATAAACTTGCAGGCAGTCCAGACCAAGCAGCAGCGTAGCGCGCGCTCTCAAGGAAGCGTGGAAATCCAGAAAGCAGGCTATCGCCACGCAGGATGTTGCCCATACCTCCGCCAATACGCACGGCATCGGCACATACATAGCCTTCTGTAGCGCTTACGTTGGAGAGTTCTATATAATTATGGCGTGTATCATTGGCATTAAAGTTGAAAGTGCCCAGATAAACCCATGTGCTGCAACCCATGCGTTGATTAACCGTGAAATCTGTCGTGATACCACAATGTGTAACCGAATAATGTGCATCTTCCACGTTGTTTTCATGGAAAGGGTAGGTGACATATACGGCATATTGCCCGCTCTTGCGAATAAATGGTGTCCACCTGAAATTCTGGGAGCGGTTCTCGGATTTTGTAGTGGCAGCAAGAATCGCACTACCCGAATGAAAAAGCGAGGGAACGCGGAGTAGGGTGGTATCGCTCGGAACAGACAGATATCCGTTCGTCACGATGCCTCTTTCCTCCAGGTAATTGATGGCTGTAAACGAACCATTCAACTGCGGCTTGTCATTATCTACAATAATCTCGGCAGTCTGTATGTCGCGCTCACGGGGAGTAAAGACAATAGCGCCCGAATTTTCGAGCATCGGAATGAGAAATGGATTGACTATGGACTGTGTGAATAAGTCCTCCGAGGTGCAGAATAGTCGCGGGCGTTGCCAAAGCCAACTCTTGGCGCTTTGTTTGTAATATATGCCGTGACTGGGCCATAGTGCTATATGTCTGCCCTCAAGTCCTTCGGAAATATTTATGGGTTGCGAAATATTAGTAACCCAAGGCTTAGATACGATAGAAAACTTCCACAAGCGAGACTGATCCACGTTCTTTTTCTTTCGCAAGTAGTTAGGTATATAGTCGTCTATCGGTTTCCCATTAGCATCTCTCACCACCAAATGATAGGAAGCAAAGCGCTTTGGAAGGCTTTTTTCTATCTTTTTCTGAAATAGTGCGGGCGTATTGGCATCAAAGGGTTGAGAAAAGAAGGATTCGTTGGGGATAATCACAATCGTCTTCGTGCTATCCTGAATGATGACGTCAGAAAGGTCTGGAACACGAGAAGGACGATAGTTTTCTACCGTCCAAAATTTGAGAACCTGTGAGATATTCTCTTTTAATTCCTTCTTATGGTCTTGAGCCTGCAATGTCAAGAAACCAAAAAGAAGAATGGTTGAAATAATTAGCCTGAAATATTTCAATATGGTAAAGAAGTAAATAATAATGTGAAGATGATGAGAGGAAGAATTACGGAAAAATGAAAAGATTATAGTTCGCTGATGTCATCAAGAGCAAACTTTTCAGGATACTTGGCTAATGAAAGGAATGGCTCGTAGTAGTTGTTAATCTTTTGCATATCTTCCTTCAGATTGCCCGTAGGAATGATTTCTTCGGTACAGACTATTCGCTTGTTCTTGTAGTCTATGGCGTAGAGTTGGATAGGAAGTCCGGCTTTTAAGGCCATGAAATAGAAACCATGTTTCCACTTTGTGCGACGGCTGCGAGTTCCCTCGGGAGTAACGGCAAGTTCAAATTGTGCGGTATGCTTTGCCGATTCAGCCATTTGCTCTGTCATGCTGGTACGCTTGGAACGATTCACAGGGAAGCCACCCAATTTGCGCAACAGGATGCCCAATGGGAAGAAGAACCAACTCTTTTTCATCAAGAAGAGCGCCTTGCGTCCCATAGACTGGTAGTAAAGTTCGCCAATGATGAAATCCCAATTACTGGTATGCGGAGCAACGGCAATAATACATTTATCACGAAGGGGCACGGTTACCTCTTTTGTCCAACCCCAACGTTTGAAAAGTATATTATGGCAAATGGATTGTATCATAACTTCCTATCGTATAACTATTGTTTTAGAAAAAAGATGCGTTGCGGTATATCATAATCCTTGCCCGCAACACATCTTTGAAGTAGTATTTAAGCTTTTACGAGTTCTTCACAAAGCTGGTCTTTCTTTGTAACGAATTCCTCAATAAGCTTCTTGTAGTATAGTTTAACGGCTCCAGGTTCTGTATGAGAGATACGAGTAACCATATCGTTCCTCAGAACGTAGATTTCGCTGATGATACGTTGCAGTTCTTCCTTGTTGGTATCTTCGATAAGTGAGAGTACCAAACAATCTGTGAGCATTCCTTCGCAGATGAACTTAATAGTTTTTTTAAGATTCTTACGACTTGCCATAATATGATATTTTATAAAGAGTTATGCAGATAAAACTTATTTAAGGGTTGTTCTAAAAATTAGTTTATAAATATTGGGAAGTCCATTTAAGTCTGTATGATTTTTCAATCTTTTTGGCGCTTTTGTCTTTTATTCCTTGAACCATAGGTTACTATGCTTCTGCGAAATTAAATACAAAATCACTCAAAAATCTTCGAAAACTCAAAACAGCCTAATTTTTAGAACAACCCTTTAGATAGCCCGAATGATTTCCATTCCCTTCAGAATGGCCTGTTCGTTCATGGGAAGCAAATTGTGATGGCGCTCCGGCAAAGTCTTGCGCAGGGCTTTCATCACGTTTTCCACACTGACGATGGGATGAAGCTTCAGCAATCCGCCAAGTACGAACATATTGAAACATTTCATCATGTTCTGCTCGGCTGCTGTTTCCATTGCCGTCATTTCATACGAGGTAATGTCTGTACGTGTGGGGCGTTCTATAATATTGAAGCAGTCAAAAATCAAATCTCCCTCGGGTTTCACTTTTGCCTGAAACTTATCCAAAGAAGGTTGGTTCAGGACGATAGCGGTATCGTAACTGCTCAGAATAGGAGAGGAGATAGGATCGTCGCTAACGATAACGGTTACGTTTGCCGTACCGCCACGTTGTTCTGGTCCGTAGGCAGGCATCCAACTCACCTCTTTTCCTTCCATCAAACCGGCGTATGCAAGGATTTTTCCCATAGAAAGAACGCCTTGTCCGCCAAATCCGGATATTATTATCTCATGTTTCATATAGTATCTTGCATTTAGTTTATTTTACATCCTTCAAATCTCCCATTGGATAGTATGCAAACATATTCTCTTCCATCCATTTGTTGGCTTTCTCGGGCGAGAGCTTCCAACCGGAGGAGCATGTAGATACGATTTCAATCAGATTTGAACCTTTGCCTTGCATGGAATTTTCAAAAGCATGACGAATGGCCTTTTTTGCCTTCTTAATGGCAGCAACATTTTGTACACTCTGGCGTGTGACGTAAGCCGTACCGTCAAGCATGGCTGCAATTTCCGTTATCTTCAGGGGATAGCCATGCAAATGCACATCTCTTCCGTAAGGACACGTAGCGGTCTTTTGTCCGATAAGGGTAGTGGGAGCCATTTGTCCGCCAGTCATGCCGTAGATGGCATTATTGATGAAAATCATGGTGATATTCTCGCCACGGTTCAGGGCATGAATGGTTTCGCCCGTACCTATGCAGGCCAGGTCGCCATCACCTTGATAGGTAAATACCAGACGGTCTGGCCAAAGTCGCTTGCAGGCTGTGGCAAGGGCGGGAGCACGTCCGTGAGCTGCCTCTTGCCAATCGATATCGATGTATTTATAGGCAAATACGGCACAACCAACGGGACTGATACCGATAGTTTTCTCGGTCATTTCCATTTCGGCAATGACTTCTGCCACCAATTTATGAACTACTCCGTGAGAGCATCCCGGACAGTAGTGCATGGTATTATCATTCATCAGTTCCGGCTTGGCATATACCAGATTTTCCGATGATATAATCTCTTTATTTGTCATAATTCCTGGTTTTTAAGTTTTTTGGCGTGAGAGGCATTCGCAAAATGACTTCTATCATCTTGATGCCTACAGCAACCAATCCTATTATATAGAAAGTGTTGGGATTCTTTGACGATACGAGCAGACCTATCATGGCTACGAGCGCTAAGATAATGAAAATGCTATTCAGTATGTTGCGGAAATACAGCATCTTCCCAACTTTTTTCTGTTGGGTGATACGTTCGCGTTCTTTTTCTATGATTCTGTCCGTATTTGTTTCAGATAATCCTGACATGATTTTGGATTTTAAAATATATGTTATGACTGCTTCTTTAATTCGTCAAGAGCATTCAGAATTTCATCGGGATCTGGAACGATACCTCCAAGTCTGCCGAATTGTCTCACGGGAATTTTGCCTTCAACACAGTATTTCACGTCATAAACCATCTGACCGGCATTGATTTCCACCACAAGAATTCCTTTTACGCGCTCGGCATATTCTCGGATTTCTTTTTGTGGGAACGGCCAAAGAGTGATGGGACGGAAAAGTCCGACCTTTTCGCCACGGGCACGTGCTATTTCTATGGCTTTCTGTGAAATACGTGCAGCCGAACCGAAGGCAACGATGAGATATTCAGCATCTTCTGTCTGCGAAGTCTGGTATCTCACTTCGTTCTCCTGTATCTGGCGATATTTTTCCTGTAAATGCAGATTGCGCTTTTCCATAATGGCAGGATCAAGCTCTAAGGACGTGATACATTGCGACCCGCGTTTCTTCAGTCCTATGCCATTAGAAGCCCAAGGGCAGTCACGTCCTATTTCTTCCTCAGTCCTACGAGGTTTATAGGGCGGCAGCACAACCTTTTCCATCATCTGGCCGATTACGCCATCGGAAAGTATCATAGCCGGAATTCTGTATTTGAAAGCCAACTCAAAACTCAAATCTACAAAGTCGGCCATTTCCTGTACGGAGTTAGGAGCAAGGACTATGATGTTGTAATCTCCGTTTCCTCCGCCACGAGTAGCTTGATTGTAGTCACTTTGCGATGGTTGTATCGTACCTAATCCAGGACCTCCGCGTTGAACATTCACGATAAGGCCTGGAACTTCTGCTCCAGCCATATAAGCAATACCTTCTTGCATCAGAGCCACGCCCGGACTTGAAGAAGATGTCATTACCTTCTTGCCTGTGCCTCCTCCTCCATAGAGCATATTGATGGAAGCCACTTCGCTTTCTGCTTGTACCACAACCATTCCCGTTGTTTCCCAGGGCTTCAGTTCGGCAAGCGTCTCCAGAACTTCAGACTGTGGTGTAATGGGATAGCCAAAGTAGCCGTCGCAACCACAACGAATGGCAGCATGGGCTATGGCTTCGTTGCCTTTAAGCAACAGTATGTCATTCTCGTTTGTCATAAGAGTAAAATTACGTAGTTCTAAGATTGGTCACTCTGTCCGCTTTTTATATACCGTGATGCAGGCATCCGGACAGACAATAGCACACGAAGCGCAACCGATACAGCCGCCGCCCGTGTCTTCGCAGTAGTGATATCCTTTGTGGTTCACTTCTTTTGTAGTTAATGAAAGTGTATGTGTGGGACAAGCCACGACACACAGATTACATCCTTTGCAACGATTGACATCCACGACAATCGCTCCATCTATTTTAGGCATAATCTTCTTTTTGTTATGGGTTATACAAATCCTTGTTATAGAAATTCATGATATCGGCTATCATTTTCCTGCTTTCGCCGGCCGGAGAGTCGGGATTGATGGATTCTGCCTGCAAGAAGCAGTTGGTGGCATCTGCCCAACAGGATTTCCTCATGAAAGCCTTTCCGCGTATGTAATAAATCCTGTCGTCTTCTTCATGCTCGTGCAATAGTAGGGTAGTGGCCTTGAGCACAGCATCTACCTTGCCCTCAGCAAGCATTTTCTCCAGTCTTTCTATTTCTTCTTTGTTGAGCATGAAATAAACTTCTGTTGTGCACTTTACTACACTTGAGGCAAAATTATAAATAATTTTTGAGAGCAAATATCAAAACTCAAAAAAATATTGTTTTTTCTGCATAATTATTCCGTCTTTCACTATTTAGATGTATTTTTGCGAACGGAATAAAGTTGTTATAAAAGAATATGAACATTTTAATAATAGGAGCATCTTCGGGTATAGGACGGGAAGTTTCACTCTTGTTCCTCAGAAACGGACATCGTGTGGCTATGTGTGCACGAAGGATAGAGCCGTTAGAAGAAATCAGGCGGCAATTCCCTTATAAATCCTTTGTAAAACAAATTGACGTAAACGATTGTAATTCAACGAGTGAATTTGAAAATATTTCTTCAGAGATTGGCGATTTGGATTGCATCTTCAACGTTGCTGGAATAGGGTGGCAAAACAGGGATTTGGATTCCGAAAAAGAATTGCTGACGGTAGAAACGAATGTTGAGGGATTTACCCGGACAATAGATTGGGCATTTCATTATTTTGCCTCACTCGGAATAAAAGGACATATAGGCGTTATCAGCAGTATTGCGGGAACCAAGGGTTTAGGGCCTGCTCCTGCATATTCTGCATCAAAGGCTTATCAGAATACTTACGTTCAGGCGCTTTCGCAACTGTCTAAGATTAAGGGGCTCGGGATAACTTTTACAGATGTCCGACCTGGTTTTGTAGATACGCCACTTCTTGGCGACGGAAATAGCTATCCTATGCTCTTAAAGCCTGAGAAGGTGGCAAAACATATTTACAAGGCCTTGCTTCGTCGCAAGCGTGTCTGCATAATAGATTGGAAATACCGCGTGCTGGTATTCTTCTGGAGACTTATTCCGAACTTCCTTTGGTATAGACTGAAGATTTGAGGTATAAAAAAGAAGCAGGGGGAAACATTTGATTATGTATCCTCCTGCTTTTGTTATAACCTTTAGGGTTGTTCTAAGAATTAGGCTGTTTTGATTCTTCAAAGATTAAACTAATTATTAGAACATTTCTTAGTACTTATCTGATATATTGTGAACTGATACTTTCGTTTTTCATCACGCGACGAATGGTTTCGGCTATCAGGGCAGATGTGGATATCTGCTTCACTTTCGAGCATTTGCCGTTGTAGGGTATGGTGTCTGTAAAGACGATATCTTCCAATGCGCTATTTTCCACCTTTTCGTCGGCATTGCCCGACATGATGCAGTGGCTTGCTACGGCTCTCACGCTTCTGGCCCCGTTTTCCATCATCACATTGGCAGCTTTCGTTATGGTTCCTGCGGTATCTACGATATCGTCCACGATAACTACGTCCATGTCTTTCACGTCGCCAATAATCTGCATGGTATCCACCACGTTGGCTTTCTTGCGTGTCTTGTTGCAGAGCACCAGGGGGCAATTGAAGTATTTGGCATAGGTGTTGGCTCTCTTTGAACCGCCTACGTCAGGAGTGGCTATGCAAAGATTCTCCAGATTCAAGGACTGTATGTAGGGCAGCATCACAATCGAAGCATAAAGGTGATCCACGGGAATATCAAAGAAGCCCTGTTCCTGATCTGCATGCAGGTCTATGGTAATAAGTCGGTTGATGCCTGCCGTACCAAGCATATCGGCTATGAGTTTTGCTCCGATACTCACCCTTGGCTTGTCCTTACGGTCCTGTCTTGCCCATCCGAAGTAGGGGATTACGGCATTTATCGTACGGGCAGAGGCACGCTTTGCAGCATCTATCATCAGAAGCAGTTCCATCAGGTTGTCCGAGGGAGCAAAGGTGGACTGCACCAGAAATACATCCCTGCCACGCACGGTTTCTTCGTAGCACACTTCAAATTCTCCGTCAGAGAAGAAAGTGGTCTGCATATTACCGAGTTCGCAACCCAAATTCTCGCATATTTTCTCTGCCAAATATCTTGACTTCGTACCCGAGAAAACTACAAAATTCCGTTCCATGATGATATAATGCTATTTCGTGAATAATTCTTGTAAACAAAACGTATGGCTGATAGGCCGATGTAATGTGAAAACACCCGTTACGGATGCAAAGAAACCGTCATTTAGCCAGTTTCTTCAGTTTTCTGAAATAACTGATGAGCTCTTTGAAATCCTGCGTGTTATACGTGTCAAATCTGTTCCATATACATCCGTAGAGCACGGCACCGCCGAATCCGGCATTGGCAATATCCTGAATATTCTCTTCGTTGATGTTTCCGAATGCCATCACCTTCTTGTCGGGCAACTTCTCCGCCTTATATTGCTTAAGGTGCTGAGCATCGAAGCCGTCAATACTGTTATCATTCAGGTTAGGTGCAAAAATCGTGTAGTCGCATTTCGATTTCAACGCCTTCACCTGTTCGGCAGTCTGGCAAGTACACGTCACACGCCCCTTGTATTTTTCCGGCAATTCGGCTCGTTGCGTCACGTGTATGCCATAGAGCTTATATTCATTGTGCAGGTAGTAGTGGTCGTGCACAATGATTCTCTTTCTATACTGTTCGGGAATAAGGGATAAAAGGCGCTCCGAATAAACAGGCTCTGTGTTGGGCTTCCTGATATGCAGGAAGTCTAACTCTTCGTCGAACAATGCCGTGAGAATGGGATGCTCTTCAACGAAGAAGTGCGGCGTTGTCATCAAAATGAGTTTCATGTCGTTTATCTTTCGGTTTGATGCAAAATACAAGTCACAAAAAAATCGTGACAACACTTTTCTGTCCGCAAATTTAACTTTTATTTTGATTACAGCGAAATTATCTTACACAAAAATACTCAGTTTTTTCACTTTCGCAAATTCCCCGCCCACTTTTTGTCATTTCCTCCATTTTTTGTCCGCTTCCCTTCTTTCAGCAAATTGTCCTTTTTTTGCTAATTTGCACATATAATAATCAGAATACCGTCGGGAAAGCAGGAAATCTCAATCAGCTATTTAAGGGTAGTTCTAAAAATTAGGTTTTAAAATTTTGTGAAGCTTTTTTTAGTCTGTATGCTTTTTCAATCTTTTTGGCGCCATTGTCTTTAATTCCTTGAACCATAGCTTGCTATGCTTCTGCGGCATTAAAAACAAAATCACTCAAAAATCTTTGAAAAATCAAAACAGCCTAATTTTTAGAACAACCCTTAAGAAAACTTATCGAAATAATGGCTTGATTTCCCATTTCAAAAGGGATTCCCGACAGGGGATACTTTAAGATTTTCCAAAATAAAATTGGGCAAGGTTATGTATGGGGAAAAATGAAGAAGTCAGTGTCTATGTTCCGATTGGAGGTATTGTATTAAATCTTTTGGAAAATTTGTTTCAAGTATAGTGAATCCTTCATCGATAAGCCATCCCCAACCTGCTGAAGGACGTTTGAATATAGACACATTATCATCGTGATGTGCGGTGTGATTGGGCCAAGTAGATGCGACAAAGGCATGGCTTCCTGATTCCAGTACTTGTGGTAGCAGACTATATGTCTGAGTATCGAGTGAAGCCATACGGAATTGGAATGCAAAAGGGTGTAGCTTGTTGATATATTCATTGACATAATCAGGTAGATTAGGTATCTTGTCTTCTATGACAGGACAATATATCACACTGTCCAATGCCGTGCCGAAGATGCGTCTTGCCTTTTCATATGACCAATCAAGCACGAACATAGATTCCTGTAATGCTTTGTGGCGACGCAGGACTTGCAGTAATGCACGCACGGTCGATCCTTCTGCTGTCCCAGGCAAGTCTACTCCAGCCTTGTCGAGATAGAGCACAGCTTTTCCTTTTGCTTCAATAATGAATTCTTCGAGCGTAGCTATGGGGAACTGAGTGCTCTGTCCCCAGTTTGTTTTCAGCCGTAGCTTTTTTATTTCGGACAAAGTCAGATTAGCAATTAGACCTTTACCATTTGTCATACGGTCTACCGTAGCATCATGCATCATTATGAACTCACCGTCCTTGGTTTGGCGGACATCTGTTTCGATGATGTCCGCTCCAAAGAATATCGCATTCTTTAGGGATTGCAGAGAATTCTCTGGTGCATACTTCCAATCTGCCCTATGCGCAGCGACAAATATATAGCCGTCGGGCTTGTTTTTCAAAGGTGGACATTGTCCCCAAAAAGCAATTGAAATATGTAACAAAAGAATGGTTGAGAGATACTTTTTCATAATTCTTTGAATATAGTCACAAAGGTACGAATTCTTATTCAGAAACACTATTCGTTCGACTGCATGAGGAAATCAAGTTCTACGCCACCATCTTTATGATAGTAATACAGTTTTCTATCATTCTCTTATACATAAACACATTTTCCTACCGACTTTTATGCGTATTTCGCACATTTTCCTGCCGACTTTCGGTGCAAATATACACATTTCCCTATTACAAAGACTAAATTCTATTTATGTTTTTTTTGCTAATTTGCACATATAATAATCAGAATACGTCGGGAATGCAGGAAATCTCAATCTCATATTCGTTATATTCGTGTCATTCGTGTTCGTATTATTAACCACGAATCGAACGAATTTATCGAATTATCTTATTTAAATTATGCATTATAAATTAAATCTCAAGTAAAGCGCCCATAAAGGAAGGGCGCCTTTTGCCATTTGCTAAATCTCCTCGCGTTGAGATTTCGATTCTTATTATTTTTGTGGGGGAATAAATGTAAAAACTAATTGGTAGATAAAAGAAATTTGCTGGGATATAATGGAATTTTGCTCGGAGATAATTTTCAAGCCACTATTTTTGTATAAAGTACTTTCAAAAATAGATGTTATTTTTCGTTCTTTAACGGTTGCGGAGATTTATCAATTCTCGAATTGACGGCCACAAAAAAATAGTTCGGAACGAATAGATGAATTGTCCGAACTATTTTGGGATAAATCTTTATGTGTATAGAAGCTTTACATATTCCGGAAGGCTTCTTGCTGCTGACGAATCAGTTCTGCATCGTTGAAATAGTCTATCTTCATGGCTTTGCGCACACGATCCAGAGTTTGTGCTGCCTTCTCACGTGCCTGTTCACTTCCCTTGCGAAGCATTTCGTAAACGGCAGGAATATCTTTCTGATATTCAGCACGTCTTTCGCGTATTGGTGCAAGTGTTTCTTCAAGTATCTTCAAGAGGAATTTCTTCACTTTCATATCGCCCAGTCCGCCACGTGTGTAATGTTCTTTCAGTTCGTCAAGGTTTTGATATTCGGGCCAATACATTCCGAAATGTTCGGGACGACTGAAGGCATCAAGGTAGGTAAATACGGTATTGCCCTCAAGGTGTCCGGGGTCTTCAACGTGTACGTGGAGTGGGTCTGTGTACATAGACATTACTTTCTTCTTCAACACATCGGCAGGGTCTGAGAGATAGATGCAGTTGCCCAGAGATTTGCTCATCTTGGCTTTTCCGTCAGTACCGGGCAGGCGCAGACATGCAGCATTGTCGGGCAAGAGGATGGTAGGCTCTACGAGCGTGTCGCCATAGATGTAATTGAAGCGTCTCACGATTTCGCAAGTCTGTTCTATCATGGGCTTCTGGTCTTCGCCAACGGGAATGGTGGTGGCATCGAAGGCGGTAATGTCGGCAGCCTGACTGATAGGGTAGGTGAAGAATCCTACGGGTATGCTCTCGCCGCTGAATCCACGCATCTGTATCTCGGTCTTTACAGTCGGGTTTCTTTGCAGACGACTGACGGTTACGAGGTCCATAAAGTAGAATGTGAGTTCGCAAAGTTCGGGTATCTGCGACTGTATGTAGATGCAGCATTTCTCAGGGTCAAGGCCTACGGATAGATAGTCAAGAGCTACTTCCACCACGTTCTGCCTCACCTTTTCGGGATTGTCCATATTGTCTGTCAAAGCCTGTGCATCGGCTATGAAGACATACATCTGCTGATAGTCTCCCTCGTCTTGCAACTGAACGCGACGGCGCAGAGAGCCTACGTAGTGTCCTATATGTAAACGACCAGTAGGGCGGTCGCCCGTAAGTATGATTCTCGGTTTACTCATTCCTATATGTGTATAAATGTTCTTGTTTTCTTTCGGACTGCAAATTTACAAATAAATTCTTCACGAGAGGGGTGATGCGCCGAATTATTCTCTTTTATTGTGATTGGAATAGTTATTCAAAACGAATGGCTTTGGCAGGCTGGATGCGCGAAATCATGAAGCTTGGCAGTACTAATGCCAGAACTGTGATGAGGAGTGTGGCTATGTTGATGCCTATAATCCACCACCAGTTGATGAGTATGGGGGCGCTATCAACATAGTATGTGGCAGGGTCGAGACGTACCAGACCATATTCCTTCTGTGCCCATATCAAACCTAATCCGAGTATGTTGCCGAGCAGCAGTCCTCTGCCAAGAACGAATGTGGCGAAGTAGATGAAGATGTGTCGTATTCGTGTGTTTGTTGCTCCCAAGGCTTTGAGCACACCTATGGTGGAGGTGCGTTCCAGAATCAATATCAGCAGTCCGCTGATCATGGTAAATCCTGCTACGAGCATCATCAGTATAAGAATGATGACGACGTTGAAATCCAGGAGTTTGAGCCATTGGAAAGTATTTGCGGCCTTTGGATCTTCCTTGATGCTGATAACGGAATACATATTCTGGTTGCGGTCTGTCCTTCCGTTGAATTCATTTGCCAGATGCTGTTGCACTATTGGCATCTGTTGAAAGTCCTGGCATACGATTTCTATTTCGCTGCATTGGTCGTCCTCCCATTCGTTCAGCGTGTTTACTGCCTTACGGTCGGTGATGACGAAAAGCTTGTCAAACTGCTGCAAGTTGGTCTGATAGATGCCTGCCACATCAAAGTGCCTCATCTTGATCTGATTCTCGAAAAAGTAGGCAAATACTCTGCTACCTGCTTTGAGGTCAAGGTCGTCGGCTATACGCTGGGAAATGACGATTTTGTTTGTGGATGTGGTATCGCTGAAATCGGGGATGATGCCTTCGACAAGGTGTTTCTTCAGGAAGCTCACGTCATAGTTGCCGTCAATACCCTTGAGTTCTACTCCCATGAAGTTTTCGTTGGTCTTCAGCACTCCCATCTTCTGTGATATAGGCGAGATGCTCCTGATACCTGCTGTCTTACGTATTTCCTGCAGGATATCGGCATCTGCCACAATGGGATAGTCTTCGGGCGACTGGTAACTCCTGGCATCCATCACCTTGATGTGTGAGCCGAAACCCGTAATCTTCTCCTGCACCTCGTTCTGGAAACCCTTAACCACGCAAACGGATACTATCATCACGGACAGTCCTATGGCTACGCCAAGTGTGGCTACGTGAATGGCAGGTGCCGATGCTCTTTTACGTTGCTTCTTACTTTTATTGTAGAAGAAGCGTTTGGCTATAAAAAAGGAAAAACTCATGGGAGTTTATATAGTTTTTTGTAGTTGAATAAAAATCAGACACAATGTCCGGGATAGGCTTTGAGCGCCTTTTCCAATACGAAGAGAGCACGTTCCAAATCTTCTTTCTTCAGCACGTATGCTATTCTCACCTGATTCTGTCCCGCCCCAGGTGTGGTATAGAAGCCTGCTGCCGGAGCCATCATCACGGTTTCTCCCTCGTAGTTGAAATCCGTTAGACACCACGAACAGAATTTCTCTGCATCATCCACAGGCAGTTTGGCAACAGTATAGAAAGCTCCCATAGGGGTGGGGGAATATACGCCCGGAATGCGGTTCAGCCCCTCTATCAGGCAATTCCTTCGTTCGATATACTCTTCATATACCTTCCTTGTATATTCCTCGGGCTCGTCGATTGATGCTTCGGCAACAATCTGTCCGAGCAATGGCGGACTGAGACGTGCCTGACAGAACTTGATAACTGCCTTGCGCAATTCTACATTCTTAGTAATCAAGGCACCTACACGAATACCACATTCGCTATATCGCTTTGACACAGAATCTATCAACACCACGTTATCTTCTATGCCCTGCAAATGACAGGCTGAGATATAAGGAGCATCTGTATAGACAAATTCGCGATATACCTCGTCGCTAATCAGATAGAGGTCGTATTTCCTAACCAAGTCGCGTATCTGCTCCATTTCCTTGCGAGTATAGAGATATCCCGTAGGATTATTTGGATTGCAGATGAGTATGGCTTTAGTGCGCTCGTTGATGAGTTCCTCAAACTTCTCTACTGCCGGCAATGCAAACCCATCTTCTATGCTCGTGGCAATAGAACGTATCCTGACTCCGGCAGATATGGCAAAAGACTTGTAGTTGGCATACGAAGGTTCGGTAACGATGATTTCGTCTCCGGGATTCAGGCAGGCAAGGAAAGCCAGAAGTACTGCCTCGCTTCCTCCTGTGGTGACAACGATGTCATCAGGACTTAGGTCTATGTTGTATTTCTTATAGTAGCCCACGAGTTTTTCACGATACGACAGAAAACCCTGACTGGGACTGTATTCAAGCACTTTCCTGTCAATCTTTTGGATTGCATCCAGTCCCGTTTGCGGAGAATGCAGGTCGGGCTGTCCTATGTTGAGATGATAGATTTTGATACCTTTCTTCTTTGCTTCGACAGCAAGAGGAGCCAGTTTCCTGATAGGGGAAGAAGGAATGACGACGGCACGTTCTGAAATCTTAGGCATAGCGTGAATGATATTTATAGGGTTATTCTGATGCGATGTGAAATAGAGCACAGCATATTTATCGCTTGCAAATATACAAATTATTTTGTTTTGTAGTTGATTTTTCCACAACCTTTTCTTTGTTTTTATTACTTTTGCGGATGTAAATCTTGAATTATTCAGAACAAGCCTATATATATAAATAATGCGTGATTTTGCAGCCATAGATTTTGAAACCGCCAACAACAGCCGGAGTAGCGTTTGCTCGGTAGGTATCGTAATAGTCCGTAATGGTGAGATTGTAGATTCATTCTATTCACTCATCCAACCCGAACCGAATTACTATAACTATTGGTGTTCGCAAGTGCATGGACTCTGCCGCGAAGATACAGACGATGCTCCCGTATTCCCCGAGGTATGGGCACAGATAGAACCGCTCATAGAGGGACTTCCGCTTGTGGCACACAACAGACCTTTCGATGAGAGTTGCCTGCGTGCCGTGTTCCATGTCTATCGTATGGACTATCCTGAATACGACTTCTACGACACCTTGCCTGCCTCTCGCCGATACTTTCCCTATCTGCCAAACCACCAACTGCATACCGTAGCTGCCGAATGTGGCTATATCCTGGAGCAACACCACCATGCACTTGCCGATGCCGAAGCCTGCGCCTGGATTGCAAGGGAAATACTATAGCAATGTATCAAGGTTTGTTCTAAAAATTAGTTCATAAATATTGGAAAGTCCATTTAAGTCTGTATGATTTTTCAATCTTTTTGGCGCTTTTGTCTTTTATTCCTTGAACCATAGGTTACTATGCTTCTGCGAAATTAAATACAAAATCACTCAAAAATCTTCGAAAACACAAAACAGCCTAATTTTTAGAACAACCCTCAACATAAAACAGAATGATTGGGAACAGACCTTGGACAATAAAAGAAGGTTTCCTGATAGGAGGAGGACTTATCTTTATGGGACTGATGCTGGAACTTAGCATCGGTCCTGTGGCGTGGCATGCCTTTGCCTGGCCTGCTAATGCTATTGTCTTGACGGGCTTCTCTGGGCTTATAGCTCTTATATATATATTAAGGAAGAGGGTATATGCGTTCCAGTTCCTCTGCACGCTTCAGGCAGCAATCCCCGCTATGGCGTATGCTGTTGTGCTGACTATTGTCATGGGACTTACAAAGCAACAGGATGGAGGCACGTGGATAAACGATATGCTTACGTTCTGGCCTTTCGTGCTTATCTATGTATATTTGGCTTTGATTTCAGGGCTTGTTACGATAAAGAGGATTCATAAGTTTCAGATTTCAAATTTGAAAAAGGATGTGCCGTTTCTGCTGAATCACCTGGGATTGTTTATTGTACTTACCACAGCCACATTGGGAAATGCCGATATACAAAGGGTGAAGATGATTACCACTATTGGCGAAACAGAGTGGCGCGCACATACCCAAGATGGGAAAGTAAAGACAATGCCTATTGCCATCGAACTGAAACGATTCATTATGGAAACCTACGATGACGGTACTCCCAAGCGATTTGCCTCGGAAATCAGGATCGTGACGAAGACAGGCAAAGAGATAGAAACGATCGTAGATGTAAACAAACCCTACGAAGTGGACGGGTGGGAAATATATCAGTATGGTTACGACACACAAATGCAGGCAGATAGTAGGATTTCGATTCTCGAACTCGTTAGCGACACGTGGTTACCCTATGTATATATGGGCATCTATATGATGCTGACAGGAACCTTGCTGCTGATAGTTTATACCCGTTGGCGCATGGAAAGGATGCTCCCCATTGCTGCGTTTTTAGTCGTGGCAATATTCATCGTAAGCTATCTGATGCCCATAGTCCGCTCCGATACACTCGTACCTGCTCTGCAAAGTCCGTGGTTCTTCCCTCACATCCTGCTCTATATCGTGTGCTACTCCCTGATGGGTGTTGCTACCGTAATGTCAGTATGGAAACTCATCAGAGCAGAGAAGTCGTTACTAAAACACCAGCATATAGACAATTTCATCTACATTGGATTAGTCTTCATGACATTCGGAATGATGTTCGGAGCTTTCTGGGCAAAAGAAGCCTGGGGACACTACTGGACATGGGATTCAAAGGAGACATGGGCAGCCATCACCTGGCTCACCTATCTCGTCTATATACACTATCGTCAGCACCCACGTCATAACGAGAAGGTAGCACTCTGGATACCCATCATCGCCTTCCTACTCCTCCAGATGTGTTGGTGGGGAATCAACTTCCTGCCTGCCGCTCAAGGCTCGAGTTTGCATACTTATAACTAAAACCAATAAATCGGTATAAAAGAATACGACAGAATTAGAAAAATGCATGGCAGGAGAGTGGTATGACTGCCATTCCCCCGAATTTA
Source organism: uncultured Prevotellaceae bacterium (assembly GCA_947167835.1). Lineage (GTDB taxonomy): Bacteria > Bacteroidota > Bacteroidia > Bacteroidales > Bacteroidaceae > Alloprevotella. The sequence goes on along the minus strand of CAMVJO010000042.1, from coordinate 153 downwards.
TTGAAGCAAGGGCACGCGCTTTGGAATGGTGTGCTAAGTATAGGGATGTTCTATAAATTAGGCTGCATTGTTTTTGTTTAGATTTTGATTGGATTTAGCTTTAGGGTTGTTCTAAAAATTAGGCTGTTTTGATTTGCTTACACTCTCTATACG
>CAMVJO010000041.1 GCA_947167835.1 uncultured Prevotellaceae bacterium | reverse complement strand
ATAAAAAACTAGAATCAGGAAATATTATTCCCATATTTTCGGGCATTCCGTGGATATGGGGTTAATGGGCTCAGAGATAACAAAATTTTAGCTCCGAGAAAAATAAAATTAGCTCGACACTATTCAAAAATAGCTCCGAGCTAAAATTTTTTGCTCCGAGCTATTTTCCCTTATTTCAGAAGTAAAAATCGAGGCTTCCGAACACCCTGAAAATACCGATGAATAAAGGGCATACAACTATGGATGATTTTTCTGTTTCAAAAAATAAATGGGAGATAAATAGAATTAACTCTGAGATAAATAAAAATAACTCCGAGATAGTTTCCAGAGTAAATTTTGCAGCACTGATTGACTAAAATTTATGTCTCTGGTATTCAAAAAAAGCATCCCCGATACCGAAGTGTCAGGGATGCAATATTATTGAATAATGTATATTTAACTACAATTATTCGTCACCAGGATAACCATTGTCCCATGTGAAGGTGAATGCACCAAGGTACGCCTTTGAACCATAGTATGCTACAGAATTGCAGGTAAAGACGTTTCCTGAATTAGAAACACTGCAATATTGACCATAATCTGGATCTTCTGGATTATGATAGAATCCATATTCTGTACCATCTTCATCATCAGTAGCGACAACGTGATCAAAAGGTTCAAATGCTACAAGGTTATAATCCTCGTCAAGTTCAAATAATAAATTCTCATTGTTGTCAAATGTGAAACCTTCAGAAACAAGATTTGCAAAAGGACTGACAAGTCGATAAATTGTACCATTAGATTCCTTTGCAGCCAATATGTTAACTGTAACAGCTTCTGTCTGGACTGGTTTTACCAATGAGAACTGGCAAGAACCAGCAGAAACCCATGTGTAGTCCACGTAAAGACTTACAGATGTCGAATCAAGACCAGCTGCTGACACGGCACTTACGCCAGAATCCACAGCAAGTTTGAGGCCGAGGGTGTATTCTGTACCAATGACATAATTATCGGCATCAAAATCTACCCAAAGGGTATCAACCAGGCTTCCAGCTTCAAATTCTACGCTGTCAGCGGTACAATTGATGATGCTTGCATCAGAAGAAGTAGCGTTGAGTTTCACCTTTACAGAATCAGCTGCATTTGCACGGCGAACAAGAACAGGAATCTGAGAAGGAATCTCGTCTGTCGGTACTAATCTATAAGACAACTCAGCCTGAGCAAAAGTTACCTGCTCTTCAGTGGTTTCTGCTGCAGGATCGTATGCCCTGAAATCAGGTTCTTCACTGCAGGAAGCCAAGCCAAAGACTGCCAATCCCAACAATGCGATTGATTGATATAATTTCATAATTGTTTTCTGTTTATTTTAGTGAATATAATCTGATAATTATAAATCTATCTTTAGCAAATGAGCTTATTCTTAGTTGTCTGCAACCGGTTTCGGCTGAGAAGCAGTCGGGTTGTTGTCAGACTCGCTGATAAGCGGGTTAGAATTGATTTCAGACATAGGAATAGGATAGATTTGGCAAGGATCACCAGCAGGGATAACGAAGACGTATGCTTCATCATAGCCACCACCGCGACGGTCTATGCCTTTGTTCAGACGAAGAATGTCAAAGTAGCTCTGACCTTCACCATAAAGTTCAACACGACGCTGTTGCCATACTTCTTCCTGAACTGCTGTAGCAGAAGCTCCAGAGAAAGTATAAGAAGGATCGCGGTATGTGCTAACGAAGCTCTGCAATGTAGCAGCACCTGTGCTTGCACCTGCGCTACCCATAGCCTGTGCTTCGGCAAGGATGAGGTACATTTCTTCGATACGCATCAAAGGAACGTCGCTGGCATTTGTGCTGGTACCAACTACGCCACCATAAGGAGCAAACTTCACCTGTGTATAAGCAGGTGCGCCATTCTGAGTAACATATGCCTGCTGAGCAGTTGTAAGGCCGGCACTCTTCTTTGAAGCATCGAGGAACCAGTTCTTACGAACGTCGGTTGCAGGAATACTGTTGTAGAGTTTTACATTAACCTTACGCCAAGCACCAGCCGTAGAGTAGCCGTAGCAGAGAGAACCCATGTGAGAGGGGAAGTTTACGATACCAGAAGTAACGACACGGTCTGTTTCTTCGATAAGCACACCCCAAAGCATATTGGCAGCGGCCAAATCGTTGAAACCAGGAACACTGGCTTCAGCTTGGCTCAGAGGAGTTGCACCGCTGTTGGCGATAACATACTGTGCATCGGCAGCAGCAGCATCCCAATCATTCATAACGAGTTCAACACGTGCACGAAGACCTCTTACTACGCACTCATCAACATAGCGCTTGTCAGCGCGAACTGTTGGGTTGCCACTAAGAAGTGTTACAGCTGTGTTAAGGTCGCTCATAATCTGATCATAAACCTCCTGAACGGTAGAACGTGCACAACCATTGGCAGCAGCAGCGTCAGCATTGGCTTCAGTAATCAGAGGAACGCAAGGATCTGTTTCGTGTCCCTTATATGTGAACTGGAAGAGCTGAGCCAAGTTGAAATAAGCAAAGGCGCGGAAAGCAAGACCTTGAGCCAAATCAAATTTCAAAGCATCATCCGGAGTGTCAGAGGGGATCAAAGCAGTAATTTCGTTGGCAGCCTTAACTTGCTTGTAGAGGGGTTGCCAAATAAGATTGACCATATAATAGGAATAGTCCACGTCAGAATAATCTTCGTAGTAACCATACCAGTTATAACCTACATCAAGACCAACAAGGTCCTGGCCACGGTGATCAAGCATCAGCATAATGCTGGGATAACCGAAATCATTGTGACGTGTGCCGAAAAGCATGTATTGATTGAGGGCAGCGGGAACACCGGCCACAGAAGCATCAATACGTTCGGGAATAGCTTCAACCACTTTTTGCTTCTCTTCAGAACTTACATATCCACCCATATTTTCTACATCAAGTTGGCTTTCGCAACTGACTAAGGCAGATGCGCTGAGCAAAGAAACAGCGAAAATTTTCAAATATTTCATATTCATTTTCTTTCTATTATTTAAGATGATTGTTTGTCTTAATTATAAAACACCTACTTTCTTAGAAACTCAGTTTCAAGCCAAATGAGAATGTACGGATCGGAGTATATGTATAAGCACCATTTGTGGTGTAACGTCCCTGACGTGGGTCAGAACCCTTACGAGCGCAGAAGAGAGCTACGTTGTCGGCAGAACCATATACGCGAACAGAAGAGAGACCTGCACGCTTAACAAGGCTTTCGGGCAATGTGTAACCCAAAGTGATGTTGTTAAGGCTTACATAGTTGGAAGTTACCAAGAAACGGTCGCTCGTTTCGTTAGTATATTGGTCAGCGCTGTTCAGACGTGGTACATTGGTGTTTACATTGGTCGGAGTCCAGGCGTTAAGAATGTCTTTGTGCCAAGCCTGACCGATGTTAGAACTGCTACCGCCGTGCATCATAGAAGCATAAGTGTTATCATACATCTGACCACCGAGCTGATATGTGAAACCTACGGTAAAGTCAAATCCGTATGCCTCAGCAGAAAGACCGAAACCACCATAAACATCAGGAGTCAAGTCACCTGTTACAACACGGTTGGTGTTTTGTGCTGCCAAGTAGTCGGGAGTTGCGTATTCTGTGCCAGGGATAGGATCGCCATTGGCATCTGTCTTGAGAGCCCAGTAGAGAGCTTCACCAGTAGTCTTATCAACACCGGCATAACGTACGAGATTCAAACGGTCGGGGGTTTCGCCTTCCTTCCAGAAGGTAGTAGTAGACTTGTATTCGCCATTATCTTCGGCCAACTCAAGGATAACGCGCTTGCTCATGGTAGCATTTGCGTATGCCTTGAGGACAACGTCATTGTTCTGGCTGCGATAGAAAGTAGAGTTCAAGTCAATTTCAAGACCGCTGTTGCGAAGTGATCCCATATTGACAGGAATTGAAGAATAACCGTTAGAAGGTGCAACATACTTGTAGTACAACATATCAACTGTCTTGCGGCTGAAGTATTCAACGCTACCGCTCAATACGCCGTGCCACAATGTGAAGTCAAGACCTACGTTGATATTGTTATGTGTTTCCCAAGTGATGTCTGTGTTACCTTTCTGAACGAGAACACCGTCAGCAAATTCGGTAGCACCGGTTACAGAATACCAGTCGAGGTAGTAAGGAGCATAGTCCAAACCGAGGTCAGAGTTACCCTGCTGACCAAAAGATGCACGGAGCTTCAAGAGGTTAATCCATCTGCGTTGTGTGCGGAGGAACGGCTCTTTGCTCATTTCCCAAGCTGCAGATGCACTCCAGAAGGTTCCCCAACGATGATCGGGGTGGAAGTTTGAAGAACCGTCGCGACGAACTGATGCAGAAGCGAAGTACTTTTCCTGATAGTTGTAGTTAGCGCGGAAGAAATAACCCTGAATGCTGCTTTCTCCGTAAGAACCATAACCGAGACGTTTACTATTTTTGAGAGTGTTGTTTACGGTCCAGTTGTAAGGGTTGTAGAGGTTTTCACCAGTAGCAGTTACACTTTCAGAGTGACGTTCGGTAGCTTCGTAACCAGCTGTGAGATCCATGTTGTGACCACCGTCGAAAGCGTGTTCGTAGTAAGCCAAATACTGTTGTGTCAGCACGGCAGAACGAGTGTATGCCTGATATGCTGTACCACCGTATTTAGCGCTTTGGCCATAGAACGGGTTTCCGTAGTCGCGTGTACGCTTATTGTCGATGTGTGTAGAGAGTTGTGCAGTCAAAGTCAGACCTTTCAAAGGAGTAACTTTTGCAAACCACTTGCCATCGAATACGTCAGCAAGATAAGATGTCTTGTTGTAGTACAAATCGCTGATAGGGTTAGACATAGCGTAAGTGTTACGAGTCATAGGTGTGCTCAAACCGTCACCATAGTCGTAAACAGGCATTCCGGTAACGGGATCAATGCGAACAGAACCGTCGGCGTTGCGTACGAACAAAGGATAAACCGGAGCGAGGTTGTAGGCAATCATAAACGAGTTCATAGAACTGTTTGTAGTTGTCTGTTCATCGGGATAGCGGCTGTCAGTATTGGTATATGACAGGTTAGCACCGATATTCAACCACTTCTTAACTTGGTAATCAACCTTTAAACGAGTGTCGAGGCGCTTGAAACCAGAATTGCGGATGACACCATCGTCGCTCAGGAAGCCAGCGCTGAAATAGTAGTTCAGCTTATCAGTAGCACCGCTTACAGAAAGGTTGTATTCCTGACGGAGTTCGTTAGAGAATGTTTCCTTTTCCCAATCGTCCGGACGATAGAAATAAGTACCGTCTGAATAACCGAGAGTTGCAGCGGGGTTCAGTTTACCGTCAAGGCCGACAAGATCCTGGCCTGTGGGAACTGTGTAAACGGGATAACCGAGAGATGTTACCAAACCGGCGTTTGCTGAAGCGTGTGCGGCAGCAGCGCTGTTACCCAGGCTATAACTGCGGTTGTAGAGGGCAGAATAGAGGGTTTCCAGATAGGTAGCGGGATCGTTAATCACGTCGTAGTTCTTATACATACGACCATTAACACCCCAGCGTGCGTCCAAAGTAACTTTGGCGTCGCCGCTCTTACCTTTCTTCGTGGTAATCATGATGACACCGTTAGCACCACGTGCACCATACAGGGCAGCGGCAGCAGCGTCCTTCTGAACTGTCATGCTCTCGATGTCCTGAGGATTGATGGTAGAGATATCACCGTCGAAGGGAATTCCGTCAACCACATAGAGAGGGTTGTTTGTACCATTCAAGGAGCCTACACCACGGATGAGGACTGTAGAACCAGTACCCGGCTGACCGTTTGCATTAAGGGTTTGTACACCGGCAACAGTACCGCTGATGGCGTTGGTAACGTTAGAAACCAGACGGTCTTCTAACTTTTCTGCTTTGATGACGGCGGCAGAACCTGTAAAGGTTGAGCGGCGTGCCGTACCATAAGCGACAACCATAGCTTCATCGAGGTCAGTTGCCATTAATGATAACTTAAAGTTCACAACAGGATTGACTGGTAATTCACTGCTTACCATACCTGCAACCGTTACTGAAAGAGTCTTTGCAGTACGTGGAACATTGTTTAATACATAGGCGCCCTGTTGGTTCGTAGTGGTGGCAATCTGAGTGCCTTTCACACGAACAACTGCACCAACCACCGGCTCTCCGTCCTCAGCACTGACAACAGTACCGCTAACGCGGACGTTCTGAGCGGTTGCCAAGCCAATACTCATGCAGAGCATGGCCAAAAACAGCATCAATTTTCTCATAAACTTACTTTTGTTAAGTTGATAAATAATTAATTTGTCTCTGATGTTCTTTTGTTGGGGTGTGCTTCCCTTTAAATATATATATAAGGAGTGTGATGCTAAAACTCCTGTATCATATTTGAGGGTTTTTCTGTATTTTAGGCCACAAAAGGCCTCCATACACTTTTCACACGAGTGCAAATTAAAAGTTTTTAATTCATTTTCACGGTTTTTATCCGTAAGAATTTATATATTTTAACATTTGCCTTGCCTTTTTTACAACTATTTGCAAAGTAAAGAAAGCAAAATTTCTAAAAAAAATAGCATAAAGTGTGGAAAATGGGCTGTAAAATGGCACTTTTTCCGCTTTTTCGTGTCAAATGATAACTTTATGTTAGTTTTTCGCTAAAAAAAGTTTGCAAAAGGTTTGAAAAACAGTGCAGATGGTTTTAGGGTAGTTCTAAAAATTAGGTTTTAAAATTTTGTGAAGCTTTTTTTGGTCTGTATGCTTTTTCAATCTTTTTGGCGCCATTGTCTTTAATTCCTTGAACCATAGCTTGCTATGCTTCTGCGGCATTAAAAACAAAATCACTCAAAAATCTTTGAATTCTTCGCGCACACTCTGTTTGTTGTCTGCCCCGTAGGGTGAAGCTCTGCGGGTTGCAGGAACAAACGTATAGAGAGTGTAAGCAAATCAAAACAGCCTAATTTTTAGAACAACCCTTAAATTATCTGGGCGATAATGAAATTTTGCTCGGACTTTTTTTCGGAGCAGTTTTCTCTATTCGGAACTATTCCCTAATAATTACGCAATACGGAATTTTACGGGAAAGATTGCTGCATTTTTAACATATCGATAAATCTTTGATTTACCGATAATTAGTTTTGTCTTAAAAATATTTCTAAAATTTATTTACCAAAAAGTGGGGGAAAGTGGGGAATTTTTTATAATTTTGGGGGTTGAATATGCACAACAATGGATTTTATAGGTAATATAGAGGCAAAAATAGATGCGAAGGGACGTTTATTCCTTCCTTCTGTGTATCGCAGGTCTTTGTCGGAAGATGACAACGAACTTGTGCTGAAACGCGATGTTTTCTCGCCATGCCTCGTGGTTTTCACCCGCAAAGCCTGGGAAGAAGAGGTGCGCACTTTGAGTGAGCGCCTGAATCGATGGAACAGGGTGGAGGCACAATTGTTGCGTCGGTATTTTTCGGATGTTGAAACGGTGCAGATGGACAGCAGCTGGCGTTTCGGCGTTTCAAAGTCTTTGCGCGAATATGCCGGAATACAGAAAGATGTGCGTTTCATAGGTATGCGAAACCGTATCGAACTGTGGAGCGAAGAAATGTATCGCGATTCGCTGATTCCTGACAAGGAATACGCTGCCAAGATTGAAGAAATTCTGGGTTAAAGAGGAGGTTCGTATGTCTGCAAAGGAGATTATTACGGCAGGTTGCTACCATATCCCTGTATTGTTGAGCGAAACCACAGATGGCTTGGACATCCATGAGGGAGGTCGGTATATCGATGCCACTTTCGGAGGCGGCGGACACAGTCGAGAGATATTACGCCGATTAAACGGCACGGGACATCTGTATGGCTTCGATCAGGATGCAGATGCCGCAACCAATGTGCCACAGGATGCAGCAAACTTCACCTTCGTACACAGCAATTTTCAGTATTTGGAGCATTGGATGCGTTTCTACGGCGAGGAAGGCGTAGATGGCATACTTGCCGATTTGGGAGTATCAAGTCATCATTTCGATGACGAACATAGGGGTTTTTCCTTCCGCTTCGATGCCCCGTTAGACATGCGTATGAATCGCAAAGGCGGCATGACAGCAGCCGATGTGCTCAATACCTACGACGAAGCAGCGCTCAGTAAGATATTCACGCTCTATGGTGAACTGAAAAATGGCCGTCGCCTGGCAAATGCCGTGACAAAACAGCGCGGAGCCAGGGAATATCGCATGGTAAACGACTTGTTGGAAACTGCACGTCCTATTATCGGAACCGCACGTGAGAAGAAAGATATGGCAAAGCTGTTCCAAGCCTTGCGGATTGAGGTAAACCACGAGATGGAAGTGCTGGAAAATATGCTTTGTGCGGCGCTTCGAGTGTTAAAGCCGGGCGGCAGACTGAGCATCCTGACCTATCATTCGTTAGAAGACCGTATGGTGAAAAATTTCATGCGTTCCGGAAATATTGAAGGTAAGGTAGAGGTTGATTTCTACGGAAATCGTCTCTCTCCCCTGCAACCAGTGGGAAACAAACCCATAGTTCCCAGCGAAGAAGAGCAGCAACGCAATCCGCGCAGCCGTAGTGCCAAACTTCGCGTGGCGGTAAAAGTTTGATTTATAGAAGAACCTAAGATAATGACACAGGAAGAAGATAAATATAACGAAATAGCATCGGGAGATACCGCCCTGAATGAAATTGCAGAGCCGGAAACGAGCGATGTGGCCGAAGAAACGGTGCTGGAAACCCCGGAATCCTCTGATGAACCCGAGGTAGAGGCCGAAGAAGCGCCTGCCCCTGATTCTGCTTCGAGCAAACGAGAGGAACGCAAGAAGAAAAACCGTCTTACGCTCGAAAAACTCACGCAATCCGAGGACGAAGACGACATACGTCTGTCGGCACAATCCATTACGAGCGGAAAATTCCTGCGTAGCCTGTTCTATGAGCACGTATGGTTCATCCTTTTCCTTACAGGACTGATGATCATCTATATAGGCAACCGCTATGCCTGCCAACAAGAGCAGATAGAACAAGCAAAACTCATAGAAAAACTAACCGACCGCCAGTTTAAGGCATTAAGTGTCACCAGTCAGTTGAAAGAGTGTACCCGTCCGAGCGAACTCATGGAGATGCTGAACGATTCTACGCTCACCACAAACAATTCGCCGATATACAGCCTTACCGTATCGGAAGAAGAATGAAAAGAAACGAGAACTCCTCTATTTCCCCTGAAAGAAAACTATGACATTCCCCGGAAAGAAAATATTGTCACGCTATAATCTGATAAAGTTGTTCTTTATCATCTTAGGTGTCTATATACTTGCACGCGCTGTCTATACTATGACGGTAAAGTACGAATATTGGGCTACGGCAAGTAGGAACATAGAGAAGAAAGGTCAGGAAGATCCGGCGCAACGAGGCAACATCCTGGCCGATAATGGCGAAGTACTTGCCGCCACCATACCGGAATATCTTATGTTCATGGACTTTCTGACATGGGAAAAGGACTCTGCAGCACGTGTCAAGGACCAATACCGCAAGGACACGCTGCTACAGAACAATATCGACAGCATTTGCCGTGGCATACACGAGATTATTCCCGAAATAGACCCAGTGGAATTTAAGGAGCTCCTCGAAAAAGGCCGCCACGACCCCAAGCGCGCACACCACTACCCACTCTATAAGAAAAGAATCACCTATATGCAGTATTGCCAGGTGAGGAAACTTCCCGTATTCAAGGAGTCGAGCGGCATAGGTGGCTTCCATACGGAAAAATCCATGCGACGGAAAAATCCGTATGGCGACTTAGGACACCGTTTCATCGGAGATTTCTATCCGAAAGACGACGTAGCACGAAGCGGTATAGAACTGTGTATGGATTCCATACTAAGAGGTCGCGCCGGCGTGTTCCATCGTGTGAAAATGCTCGGAGAACGTCTGAAAATCACCGACACCGTTCCGCAGAATGGCTACCATATCAAGACTACTATGAACATAGAGTTGCAGGATATCGTAGAAAAAAACTTGCGCGACGGACTTATCAAGGACAATGGACGGTATGGCATCTGCATACTCATGGATGTTCCGACGGGAGACGTCAAAGCCATGACAACGCTTACGCGCGAATCGCCGGGAGTCTATACCAACCAGCAGAATCTAGCCACAACGCAGTTGATGGAGCCGGGCTCTGTATTCAAACCTATGTCGTTCCTGGTGGCTTTCGACGATGGATATATCAAAATGACCGACAGCGTGGATGTGGGTAACGGACAAAAGAAATGGTACACCGCTACAATGAAAGACGTAAGCAAGGGCGGCGGATGGTATAGCATACCGAAGATTCTGCAAAAGTCATCAAACGTAGGAGTAAGTACGGTTATCCATAAATACTATCAGAATCAGCCGCAGAAATTCCTCGACGGACTGAAACGCATCGGCATCACCGAGGACTTGCACATACCATTTATAGGTGTAGCCAAGAATAAAGACGATAAAACCATATATATTTCCGAAAACAAACTACCGCGTTTTTCCAGTCCCAGCGATAAATTGTGGTCTGTCCTCTCCATTCCCTGGATGAGCATAGGTTATGCCTCGCAGATACCGCCTATCAGTACTTTGACCTTCTATAATGGCGTGGCAAACAATGGTAAAATGGTACGTCCCCGCTTCTATACACAAATACTGAGCGATACGGAGGTAATAGAGGAGAATCCTATTGTAACCGTGCGCGAACACATGGCAAAGCCTGAAGCCATTAAAAATATTCAGGATTGTCTGCAATCAGTAGTAGCCAAGGGAACAGGACAACGCGCCGCTTCTAAACACTTCAGCGTTTCAGGCAAAACCGGAACGGCACAAATCTGGGAAGGAGGCCACAAAACCGGTGCATTCCTGGTGACTTTCGTGGGTTACTTCCCCTCTGAAGCACCGAAATACTCCATGATAGTATGTATGCGCAAGGATAACGGACCCGCTGGCGGTGCTATAAACTGTGCGCCCATATTTAAGAAAATTGCGGAGAGCATTATGTCGCGACGCATCAGCAACGACTATTCCACAGCCTGCGATAGCACAAATAATCGTCAGCCTGTCATTTCGCGTGGCAACAATACCATTACGGCTCTCACACTCGAAAAACTGGGTATCGGACATCAGTTCCATTTCCCCGACGATAGAAATCAGGCAATGTGGGGCGAAAATTTCTTTGAGAACGGTTCTGTATCGCTTCCTGTGGGCGAATCGAAAATAGATGTCATGCCCGATGTTACAGGTTACGGACTACGTGACGCTGTCTTCCGTTTAGAAAGCATGGGATTGAAGGTAAAACGCGAAGGAGTGGGCTATGTGAAATCGCAAAGCATACCTGCGGGAAAAAGTGTCAAGCGCGGAGAGACTGTAACCCTGCATCTGGCGGTTGTCAGAGGGAAAAAGGAAAAAATTGTCGCCATAAGACCTGAAAATCCGACGGAGGGGCAGGATGCTCCGAAGACACCGAAGGATAGCGCAGATAAAAAGAAACCTGTTGCGGCTGAAACACCGAAAAATCCTGCGGCGAAAAAACGCGGCTAAGATTAAATATGCTCAATTAAAGTGTTAAGGGTTGTTCTAAAAATTAGGCTGTTTTGAGTTTTCGAAGATTTTTGAGTGATTTTGTATTTAATTTCGCAGAAGCATAGTAACCTATGGTTCAAGGAATAAAAGACAAAAGCGCCAAAAAGATTGAAAAATCATACAGACTTAAATGGACTTCCCAATATTTATAAACTAATTTTTAGAACAACCCTTAAGCAAAATATAACCGATTAATTATTATGAAACTGTCAGAAGTTTTAAGAAATATCCCCTTTGAAATTGTGCAGGGCGACTTAAATGTCGAAGTAAACGGCATACATATCGATTCCCGTCAGGTAAAAGACGGCGATATCTTCGTTGCTGTAAAAGGAACCAACGTTGATGGACACAACTTCATAGAAAAAGCCCTTTCACAAGGAGCAAAAGCCATCATTCTCTCGAACCCTGACGGGATTCCTGCCAGCAACGCTACGATAGTTAAGGTGGACGATACAGAAGCTTGGGTTGGACAGGCCGCAACTAACTTCTACGGCGATCCAACCTCGCACCTGAAATTAGTTGGCGTGACGGGAACGAATGGTAAGACGACTATTGCAACCGTTCTCTACCAGATGTTTTTGGCTTTGGGCCATAAAGTGGGACTTTGCTCTACCGTGTGCAATTATATCAACGAGCGGGCTGTTCCTACTGAGCACACAACGCCCGATCCCATCACGCTAAACAGACTTTTGGCCGAGATGGTGGCCGATGGCTGCGAATATGCCTTTATGGAGTGCAGTTCTCACGCCATACATCAACGACGTATCGGCGGTTTGCACTTCGCTGGAGGAATTTTCACCAACCTTACACGCGATCACCTCGACTATCACAAAACTTTTGAGAATTATCGCGATGCAAAAAAGGCGTTCTTCGATTATTTGCCTAAGACATCCTTTGCCATTACTAACGCAGATGACAAAAATGGTATGGTGATGGTGCAGAATACTCAGGCACAAGTAAAAACATATTCCACCCGTACGGCAGCAGATATCAAGGGAAAAATTTTAGAGGAGAGCATCGAAGGAATGCTTCTGGATATTGATGGAATAGAGGTGAGCGTTCGTTTCGTAGGTCGCTTCAATGTCTCTAATCTTTTGGCTGTATATGGTGCCGCCTGCGCTTTAGGTAAAGATAAGCAGGAAGTATTACGTGTCTTATCCAATCTGCAACCCGTGAATGGACGCTTTGAGGCCATTCGCTCGCCAAAAGGTTTCAGTGCCGTGATAGATTATGCACATACTCCCGATGCTTTGGAAAATGTACTTACAGCTATTAACGAAATCGTCAAGAATGGTAAGGTAATTACCGTATGTGGTGCCGGCGGAAACCGAGATAAAGGAAAACGTCCCCTCATGGCTAAAGAAGCAGTCAGACAAAGCGACAGAGTAATCATCACAAGCGATAATCCGCGCTTTGAAGAACCGCAAGATATCATACAAGATATGCTAAATGGCCTTGATAACAACGAAATGCAGCGCGTTATCAGTATTGCAGACCGACGTGAGGCCATTCGCACCGCCGCTATGATGGCACAGCCCGGAGATATCATCCTCGTTGCCGGAAAAGGTCACGAACCCTACCAGGAAATTAAAGGTGTAAAGCACCATTTTGACGATCACGAGGAAGTTCGTAAAGCTTTCGGGTTGGAATAATCTTAGAGCTTTGATAAATAATATTAAAGCCTCGATAAATATTATTAGAACTACTATATATAATCCTAGGGCTTCAATAAATATTATATTAGAGCTTCAATAAACAATCTTAGAACTCCTATATAAATAATAGTTCCTTTAGAATGATTTCGGGTTGTCTTGAATAAATAAGCTTTAAGCCCCGATATTCTTTAGAATTCCTAACTAAAAATAATACCTACTAAAAGATATGTTATACTATCTCTTCCGTTTTCTCGAACAGTTCGGCATTTCCGGATCTGGTATGTGGCATTACATTTCGTTCCGTTCACTACTGGCCTTAATGCTGGCACTTATTATTTCTGCGTGGTTCGGAGAATATTTTATTAAATGGATGAAGCGCCATAATATCAGCGAAACGCAGCGTGATGCCGCGATAGATCCTTTTGGTGTGAAGAAACTCAACGTTCCTTCCATGGGAGGTATTATTATTTTGGTTTCCATTTTGATTCCCACGTTGCTTTTAGGACGTTTGCGCAATATTTACCTTATTTTAATGATAGTTACTACTATCTGGCTCGGACTTCTTGGTTTTATTGACGACTATATCAAGATTTTCAAGCGCAATAAGGACGGACTTTCCGGTCGCCTGAAACTTTTAGGTCAGATGGCTTTGGGATTAGGTGTGGGCCTAACGTTGTATCTCAGCCCTGATGCAAAAATTAGGGAGAACATAGAAGTGGAACATGTCGGGGCAAAAACAGAAATCGTGCACAAAACCAAAGCTGTGAAGTCCACAAAAACGACTATCCCTTTCTTAAAAAACAATAATCTGGATTATACCGAGGTTGTCTCCTTTATGGGAAAATATAAGTCGGTAGCAGGATGGATTCTCTTCGTCATCATGACTGTTTTCGTCATTACGGCTGTTTCAAATGGCGCCAATCTGAACGATGGTATGGACGGAATGACGGCAGGTAACAGTGCAATCATTTGTATTGCCTTGGGCGTTTTGGCTTATGTGTCCAGTCACATCGGGTTTGCCAGTTATTTAAATATAATGTATATACCTGGCTCCGAAGAGCTCGTAGTCTTTATCTGCGCAATGGTAGGTGCTTTGATAGGTTTCCTATGGTACAACGCTTATCCCGCACAGATTTTCATGGGCGACACAGGTTCTTTGGCTATTGGCGGTATTATCGGCGTATTGGCCATCATTATTCATAAAGAACTGCTACTTCCTATTCTTTGCTTCATCTTCTTCGTTGAAAGTCTCAGTGTGATTTTGCAGGTAGAGTTCTTTAAATGGGGAAAGCGCAAAGGAAAAAAGCAACGCATCTTCAAGCGTACGCCGATTCACGACAATTTCCGCGTATTGCCCAACCAACTCGATCCCGAATGTCGATATGTCTTCGGAAATTGGCCACGTGGTGCCTGGCATGAGTCAAAAATTACTATCCGCTTCTGGATTACCACGATTTTATTGGCCGCTGCCACGATTATTACCTTGAAAATCAGGTGATGAAGCCAAACTAAAAAGTCTTTACACGTAAGAAAAAAGAAAAATCATGCGCATAGCAATACTTGGTGCTGCCGAAAGCGGAGTAGGTGCCGCAATATTGGCTCAGAAAAAAGGATTTGAGGTCTTTGTATCGGATATGGGAACGATTAAACCCCGTTATCGCGATATGCTCGACGCACATCATATTCCTTGGGAGGAAGGAAAACACACCGAATCGTTCATACTCAATGCCGATGAGGTAATAAAAAGTCCCGGCATACCAGATAAAGCGCCTATGATACAGAAAATCCTGCATCAAGGCACGCCAATTATCAGTGAGATAGAGTTTGCAGGACGTTATACGAATGCACGGAAAATCTGCATCACGGGAAGTAATGGTAAGACTACGACAACATCGCTGATTTACCATATTATGAAGAAATCCGGTGCAGATGTGGGACTTGCGGGGAACATCGGTCACAGTATGGCGTTGCAGGTGGCTGAAGGCGACCATGAATGGTACGTTATCGAGCTATCTTCATTTCAATTGGACAATATGTATGAATTTAAGGCCGACATTGCTGTCCTTTTGAACATCACTCCCGACCATTTAGACCGATATAATTTTGAAATGCAGAACTATGTAAATTCAAAAATGCGTATTCTGCAAAACCAAGGAGCCGAGGATGCGTTTATTTATTGGGACAAAGACGAGTATATACCTACAGAACTGCAAAAACGTGCGCCGGAATCCAAACTTTTGGCCTTTGGCGATGAGAAAACTTCGTCACTCGCTGCTTTTCTTGAGGGAGAATCTCTCGTTACCGTCGAGCCTCAGAAAATAAGTGTGCCAGTTAAAGACGTTTGCATCACGGGACGCCACAATATGCGCAATGCAATGGCAGCTATCTTGGCTTCGCAGTGTGCGGGAGTAGAGGAAAATGTGATTCGCGAAGGACTTCGCACCTTTACCGGTGTGGAACACAGATTGGAAAAGGTCTGCACGAAAAATGGCGTGGAGTATATCAACGATTCCAAGGCTACTAATGTGGATGCCTGCTACTATGCGCTCGATGCCATGACGAAACCTACCGTTCTCATCGTAGGCGGATTGGATAAAGGCAACGATTACTCCGTTTTGTTCCCGCTTATCCGTCAGAAGTGCCGTGCCATCGTCTATTTGGGTGCAGACAATGCCAAATTGCACGCCAACTTCGACAGTTTAGGCCTGCCTATAGCCGACACACACGGCATGAAAGATTGTATGGCTGCTTGTAAGGAGTTGGCACAGGCTGGCGATGTGATTTTACTCAGTCCCTGCTGCGCCAGTTTCGACCTCTTTAAGAATATGGAAGACCGCGGCGAACAATTTAAGGAGATTGCGCGTTCGTTTTGAGACGGGAACGAAAGCGTAACGACGAAACAATATTCAGTAATTCGGAATAACAAAAAGAATACTCCTTATATTATTTAAAAGGAGTGGATAAAAAGAAAAAATGCAGAAAATAGGAGACATATTCAAGGGAGACAGGGTGATTTGGATCATCTATTTCTTTCTGTGCATCATATCACTCATCGAGGGATTCAGCGCTTCCAGTTGGTTAGCCTTGAAATCTGGCAGTTATGTCATGCCTTTCATCAAGCATGGCGCATTACTTTTTGCAGGCTTCGGCATAACATTCATCATTCACCGCATATCCTGCCGTTACTTCCGGTTGGTTCCGGTTATAGGTGTGCCTGTTATAATTTTGATGCTGCTTTTGGTGTTGCTTATCGGCGCCAGCCTCAACAGTGGTGCGCGCTGGATGGAAATGGGTGGCCTCAGTATTCAACCATCGGAGTTTGCCAAGGGAATACTTGTGTCGGCCGTTGCTTTAATCCTGACTATTTTTCAAACGGAGGACGGAACCGAAGATATTGCGTTCAAGGCAATTATCGTAGTGACGGGTATTATCTGCGTTCTGGTAATGTTTGAAAACCTTTCTACGGCGGTATTGATGGGTTTCGTCGTATTGTGTATGATGTTCATCGGACGAATCTCGCTGAAACGCATAGGTGCGTTGCTGGGCGTCATATTTCTATTTGGTGCCTCAGCACTTTTTGTGATAAGTCTCATACCTTCTGACAGCAAAGTCTTCCAACAAGGCGCCCCACTCCACCGTTTCAGTACGTGGAAGAACCGTATCGTAAATTTTGGTGACTCTGAAGATGAAAAACCTGCCGAATTACTCGTGGCAAGCGACTTAGGACAAGAAGAACACGCCGCTATTGCTATTGCTACCAGTCATGGCGTAGGAAAGATGCCAGGTAATTCGGATCAGCGCGAATATCTTGCACATGCATATTCCGACTTTATTTACGCAATCATCATAGAAGAAACAGGATTGGCGGGCGGATTATTTGTTATGGTGCTGTATATAATATTACTTTACCGAGCGGCGATGATTGCGCGGCGATGTAAAGGGTGTTTCCCCGCGTTCCTCGTTTTAGGTCTTACCATTCTGATGGTGACACAGGCCTTTATCAATATGACTGTGGCTGTGGGCGGAATGCCTATCACCGGACAAACATTACCTCTGGTAAGTCGAGGCGGTAGTTCTATCATCTGTTGCAGTGTGTGGTTCGGAATGATTCTTAGTGTCAGCGCGTATGCACAACGTTGCGAGATGAAGGAGAAAATGGAGGCAGAAAATATTAAAACCAAACAGTTTGACAATAATGAAGAGGTTCAATAATAAGCAATCGTCAGGCGATATTTCGTTTGCATGGAGTCTTTGTATAGGGTTCATACTTGCCATACTTTTCTGCGTACCTCTGTTTGTTTCTGCCCAGACTTATCACGTAAAGTTCCAGACAGACCGCGGCAACTTCACCGTTATGCTCTATGACGGCACACCTATTCATCGCGATAACTTCGTAAATTTGGTGAAACGGGGCTTTTACGATGGCATCATCTTCCATCGTGTGATAGAAAGCTTTATGATTCAGGCGGGTGATTCAGCTACTCGAAATGCCCAGCCCGGTGTTGTTTATGGTGACGAGGAGAATGCTCGAACGCTTCCTGCCGAAATCCTATATCCCCGCTATTATCATAAACGTGGGGCATTAGCTGCGGCTCGTGAGGGAGATGACGTAAATCCTGAGCGCAGAAGCAGCAGTACGCAGTTCTATATCGTTTGGGGACGCATGCATAGTCCGGGACAACTGGAACGTATTCGTAAAAACAACCAGCGTACCTTGAAGCAACCGTTTGAAATACCCGACAGTATCTGCGAACAATATTATTTCCCCGGAGGAACCCCCTGGCTTGACGGACAATACACGGTTTTTGGCGAAGTGACCGAAGGTTTGGAGGCCATAGAGGAAATACAACTCGTAATGACTGACGAAAACGACCGTCCTCTAAGCGATGTAAAAATACTAAAAGCAGAATTGGTGGAGGCTAAGGAGCAATAGTTTCGAGAACTCAAACATTTCTTTGGCTATACAAGTTTATAAAAAGGGTATAGGGATGTTCTAAAAAAATAGGTCTATTTTTTACAGGGGAGTTCTTTCTTGTCTGTATGCTTTTTCAATCTTTTTGGCGCTTTTGTCTTTAATTCCTTGAACCATAGCTTGCTATGCTTCTGCGAAATTAAAAACAAAATCACTCAAAAATCTTTGAAAAATCAAAACAGCCTATTTTTTAGAACAACCCTATAGCATAAAAAGGTTATAATAAAAGGTGATGAATTGGATTTCATCACCTTTTATTGTCGTTTAATCTCAACATCCTAGCATGGCAGCGGGGGAAATGCCAAGGGTGTTGCATAAAAGTCGGGCTATTTTCAACGTGGGTTCGGCGCGGCCTGAAACGTAATCGTTGATACGCGTAGGACTTACCCCGATTTCCCTTGCCAATTGCTTCTAGCTCATCTTTTTCTCTTCGAGCGAAAGTTGTATCAACTGAGAAACCGTGGGTTTTGCTATCGGAAAATGTTCTTTCTCGTAATCTATCACAACATCCGAGACCATAGTCAGTTCTACTGCGTTACGGTCGTTGGATGCTACGCTGTCATCTACCAATGGCAGCAACTCCTCAATGCGTTTCAGAGCAAATTCATATTGTTCCTTTGTTATCTTACTCATACTATCTGCTTTATGTTATTATATGGTTGAGGCATCAATTCTTTCGTATTTGCTATGTGTGCCAACGAAGCGTATAAAGTTATATTACTGTCCGGTAAAAGTTGAGAATCGCTAAATTATGTGTCCGCAGTGCTGA
>CAMVJO010000040.1 GCA_947167835.1 uncultured Prevotellaceae bacterium | reverse complement strand
ACTGGCAATCAAATCGTTATGTTTCTTCTGACTATTTGACGACATTCCCTATTTAAAATTAGCTCCGAGATAATTTTTTTTGTTCGGAGCTATTTTCGCGCTATGTCAGGACAGAAGTTTTTCGTCTGTATCTTCCTGATTCTGTTTGGGCAGGCGTTGTTTGCGTTTGGGGTTTTCGGTGGCGCCATATCTGAGTAAATTGTTGGCAGCCGTGATGATGCTCACGCCACTTGGGGCAGTGCTCGTCTTTACGTCCTTGAAAGCCTGGCGCGTGCGCTCTAACTGTTCTTCGGCGTGCAGGAAACGTTCGTAAAACAGCTGTGTGCGATTGATAATCTCGTTGGCGCATCGCATAATCTCCTGCTGGTTCTCGGCCTGTCGCATCTGTTTCCACGTATGTTCGAGCACACGCAAGAGAGCGTAGAGATTCTGACTGCCACATATGAGCACGTGTCTGTCGTATGCCTCGCGCCAGAGTGTAGTGTCGTTGCAAAGTGCGAGTTGCAGGGCACTCTCCTGAAAAACGTACATGATGACGAAATCGAGTGCGTGGCCTTTTTCGCGAAGGTAGTGCGAATAGTCCTTACGTGCCAGTTCTGCGACGTGACTGCGCATGGAAGTGATATGACGTCGGAGGGCTTCGTTGCGAGTGGCCTCATCGGTGGCGTTTTGGTAGTCGATAAATGCGGTAAACGACAGTTTCGAGTCAATAATCACGTCGCGTTCGTCGGGAAAGTGCAGAATGATGTCGGGTTGTAGGCGATGTCCCAATTCCGTGTCGTGCAAAGCATTTCCATGTTCGTCGCGCAAAGTAACCTGTTCCTCATATTGCAAACCTTCCTCGAAGCCCATTTGCTCAAGTAACTGCTTCAATCGGAGTTCGCCGAAGTTTCCCTGCGTCTTGCTCTCTCCCGTCAGCGCATGTGCCAGGCGGTCGGCACGTTCGCCGATATCCTTGGTGCTTTGCAGGGTAGTTCGTATGGCTTCGTCGAGGCGTTCCATGCTTGTGGTGTGCTCTCTGTCGCTTTTCTCCACAGCCTGTCGCATCTGTCGGATATTTTCCTGAAGAGGTTCGAGAATGGCACCCAGTTGTTCCTTGTTGGTTTCGCTAAGTTGTTCACTCCGTTTGCGAAGTGCCTGCTGACTGATGTTTTCCAGGTGCTGGCTGAGCATTTCCAGTTGCTGTTTCATCTGCTGTCCCTGCTGTTCGCGCCATTGTGCCAGTTGTTGGGCGTAATCGCGCTTCAACTCCTCGCGTTGCAGGTCTAAACGTTGCAGATGTTCGGCCTGCAAACGGTTTTGTTGCTTTTGCAGTTCGCTATGTTCGTGCTCTTTCTGAAAATCCAGGTCGTGCTGCATTTTCTGGAGGAGTTGTTGCAGCCTTTCGCGTTCTTTCTCTGCAATATCGGCACGTGCCGACAGATTATTCCACTTGCTTTTGGCAAAAAGGTAGCCCAAGACGATGCCAAGTGCTACTCCTATAATAATATATAGCCACTCCATAGATAAAGGTAAGGTTAAAAAAGGGAATGTAAGGGTATGGTGTGTTTTTCTATGCGCAATAGATGGCGAAGATGGCCGGAACTTTTTCGATTTGCGGCATTCCGTTTTTTCGCCACTGACGTATGGTGAGCGTGCGCACATATTCCTGCTCGGTAGTCAGACCTGCTGCGATACAGAGGCGCGTTTCGGGACGGCAGGCCGCCAGTATGTCCTGGAATATGCGCCCATTGCGATAGGGAGTCTCGATGAAAACCTGCGTTTGTCGCTCATTGTAACTGCGACTTTCAAGCAATTTCAGGCGTTTGCTTCGTTCGTGACTGTCGATGGGCAGGTATCCGTTGAAAGCAAAGCTCTGTCCGTTGAAACCCGAGGCCATTACAGCAAGAAGTATGGACGAAGGTCCTACAAGTGGCACTACCTGCATGTTTTCGCGCTGCGCAATACTCACAATGTCGGCTCCAGGATCGGCAATGGCGGGACATCCCGCCTCACTTATGACTCCCATGCTTTCGCCTCGGCGCAAAGGTTCGAGATAACTGCGAAACATGGCGGCATCGGCATGCTTTCCCATTTCGTAGAAGGTTAAATCGTCGATATTGATGTCGCGATCCACACGTTTGAGGAAGCGTCGTGCCGTACGTACCTCTTCCACGATGAAATGTCGCAGAGAGCGGATGATTTCGGCATTATACTGCGGCAAAACCCGCTCGTGCGGAGTATCTCCTAAGGTTACGGGAATAAGATATAAAGCTGCCATCGTGATAATGCTCAGAGATTTTTGAAAAGTCCCAGTTCGTTAAGGAATACCAGCATAATACCGATGGGACAAATCCACTTAACGATGAAAATAGACACGGCAAAAAACGGATATGCCTTGGTTCCGTTGTTTGTCATCTGCTTCCACCAAATATGGTGCGACAGTTTCCATCCCGCAAAGACACTTATCAGCAAACCGCCTATGGGCAAAAGGACTTTTGCGGTGATGTAGTCGAGCAGACTGAAGAGGTCTGTGCCGAAAACAACGAGCGAATCTTTCATGGCTCCCATGGAAAGGGCGCAAAGTACGCCGACAATGCCCGTTATGCCCGACACAATCGTTGCTGCCCGCCTGCGGGAAATGTGCATGGCCTCGCTAAGATAGGAAGTCACGACCTCGTGAATGGAAATCGTGCTGGTAAGCGTGGCTAATACCAGGAGTGCAAAAAATGCCGTGCTGATAATCCACGCCAGAATGGGGATATCGCCCAATGTGCTTTGGAAAACGTAGGGTAGGGCGATGAAAAGCAGCGAAGGTCCTTCGGAAGGATCCATATTAGCCGTGTAAATGGCGGGGAAGATGAACATACCGGCCAATACTGCCACCATCGTATCTATTCCTGCTATGGAAAGTGAAGTTTTGCCCAGGTCGGCATCTTCGCTAAAGTAGGAAGCGTACGTTGTCAGGATACCCATACCCAGACTGAGCGAGAAAAATGCCTGTCCCAGGGCAGAAAGAATGCCTTGTGTCGTGAGACTGCTGAAATCAGGCTTGAAAAGGAACGTCAGTCCGTCGCTGGCTCCCGACATGCCGAGGGCGCAGACCACAAGTACGACGAGCAGGATGAATAGTGCCGGCATCATCACCTTTGATGCGCGCTCAATACCTTTTGACACGCCTTGCGTAATCACATAGTGCGTCATCAGCATGAAACCCATGAGGCAAACTACGGGTTGCCACCAACTACTCTTGAAACTGCTGAAGAAATCTTCCAAGACCACGGCACCGGCTGAAATATCCATGGAGTTGAATCCGCCTATCACGCTCTCGAAAAGATACCAGAGCGTCCAACCGGCCACTACGTTGTAGTAACACAGAATGAGCAGGGGAGTAAGCACCTGCATACGGCCAATCCATTTCCATTGCGTGCCGGGAGCCAAAACACTGTAGGAGCGACCTACGCTTACACGTGAGCTACGACCTATCATAAACTCGGAAATCATCACCGGCACCCCGAAAAAGATGACAAACATGATATATATGAGCAGAAAAGCCGAACCTCCGTTTTCTCCTGTCACCATTGGAAAACGCCAAAGGTTACCTAATCCTACGGCAGAGCCTGCCGATGCAAGTATTAACCCAAGTTTGCTACTGAATGTACCGCGAGTATTTGCCATCTTACTATTCTTTTTTTGCTGAATGGTAGATACACCTTGGTATGTGGTGTATCAATTTGAACAAAAGTTATAAACACATCTATTTTTCTGCACAAAATTACTAAAACTCGTCATAAGTGCGTGACAAAACGCAGGAAAACCACGATTTTATCCTGCTTTTTGGCATTGAACCCCATATTCTGCTTTTTAGAGTTGCAAAAACCGGAGTTTGCTGCGCAGGAAGTTCAGAAACTCATGGTATCTATCTCGTTATTACACACAAATACAATTTTTTGTCCCATGCTTTTTATTTTCTCTTCGCGTTGAGAAAACATTCTCTTCGCCGTGAGAAAAGATTCTCAACGTGAAGAGAAAACTTTCTCAACGCGATGAGACTGAAAAAGTCTTGGGCGTTTTTTGTTTGGCTGTTTAATTCCTTAGATTTGTTCCACCTTATATTAAGGGTTGTTCTAAAAATTAGGCTGTTTTGATTTTTCAAAGATTTTTGAGTGATTTTGTTTTTAATGCCGCAGAAGCATAGCAAGCTATGGTTCAAGGAATTAAAGACAATGGCGCCAAAAAGATTGAAAAAGCATACAGACCAAAAAAGCTTCACAAAATTTTAAAACCTAATTTTTAGAACTACCCTTAAAGATGTCCCGCGCAGTATTATAGATATCCCTCGCAATATTAAAGATATCCCGCAAAATAATATAGATGTCCCGCGCAAACAAAGAAAGAAGGCAGGGAACGTGGCTTTTGCCTTACCCCTGCCTGCTTTTCTTCGCAACTTTGGCGTTTTTGCTTGAGTATCTTTTTGTTTTTTTCGGCTATTTTCCTGTTATTCTTCGGATGCCGTCAGGATTCCCTGACTTCTGCGACTACGTTCTTCTCGATAGGCTTTGTAAGTCTTGATGCGTGCGCGGATAATCTTGAAGCGATAGCAGATACATGCGGTGAAAAAATAGAAAGCCGTGAGTATCCACAACGAATCCCACTCGCGCCGCACGGCAAGTAGGTCGGCGCCCATCGTATTTATCCTGACAAAACCATTTACGCCGAAAGTACTGGGGAAAAGGTAGGATATCGCCTTCCAGAACTTAGGTACAGCCGCTCCTGGCCAGCTGATACCACTAATGAAAAGCAGGATTAGTGAGGTGAAAACAATGACTAAAATTACGTTTTCGCGTTCGCGTATAAGAGTAGATAAGGTCATTCCGAAGAATACCACGCTAATCATAAATGGTGTGAGGAAGAAAAACATGGTAAACGGGTTGCCGATTTGCGGCAGTTCAAATATACGCGGCACTACCCCTAAGCAATAGACGCTTTGCACGAAGTAAATGAGCAGATATACCGAAGACTTTGCAAAAACAATGCGCAGAAGTCCGTGGTGGTGGCGCTCTACGGGAACCAAATCGTGCTGTTTGTTGCCTTCGCGCGCCGTACCTGCCAGCAATCCGATACCAAGCAGGAAAGACTGCTGCAAAATCAGAATCAATACGGCGGGCAAAATGAAAGAAGCCATACCTGCCTGCGGATTATACTGGTTTACGGATTCGTAGGCTATGGCTTGTCGTGCGGTTTCGTCCTGCTTGTTGGTATAATTGCCCGAGAGTCTTACCTTTATGTCAGCATTCATGTCGAGCGACACGTTGGTATTGGCCGTCAACACCGACTTATAGTAAAGTAGGCTGCTCATATCGGAATATACCGCCACGTGAGCCGCCTTGTGCTCTGCCAAATCGTGATCGAACGAGCGGGGAATATACACTATGCCGTAGGCTTCGCGACGTCGCAGCATCTCTTTTGCTTCTTCCATGTTGGGACAATCCATTACGATCCTGACATCGGGCGTTGCATCCACCTTACCCAGATATTCGCGGCTGGTAGCGGAACGGTCTTCGTCAATTACAACAATTGGCACGTTGTGAACGGATTCTGTCGTGTAGATAAGGCCATAAAGTATAGGGTAGCCCAGCGGAAGGAAGATGAAAAACAGCAAAGCGCCGCCATCGTGAAAAATCTGCCGGACCTCACGGTTGAAAATGAAGAGCCAATCGTTCAGGCTCTCGCGCCAATATCTGAGATAGAAGAACTTCATAAATTTTGCTTAGGGAACGTACGTGTAATTCAGTACGGAATATTTGATTTTTTTCAGGAAAAACAGCGGAGCCAAGGCAAAAAGCAATAAAGCCAGGAACGCTGTCCAAACATATTGCCACGGATATCCGTTAAGTGCGCTGTTTACATAAATAAGGAAGTAGTGTCGCAACGGAAATAGGTAACTCAGTCCTTGTACTGCGGGGTGCATGGCAATTACCGGGTAGGACATTCCCGACATGCTGATAGCTAAAACGCCCCAAAGGGAACTAAAACTCATTCCCATGCGCAAAGAGGGCAATAGAGCGAAGAAAACTACTCCTAGTCCTTGGGCAGCAGTAATCATCAGCGTCATAGCCACAATCATCGTGGGAATACCGCAATGGCATGGGAAGTTAAGATAACCGTAAAGCAGGACAATATATGCCAGCCCCATGAACCAGAATACTACGAACTGGGGAATCAGTTTTACCCCCAAGGCACGGACGATATTCCCGCCGGCCAATTCCATCCACTCGTGGGCTTCTCCGTCTTTAATCTCGGTACCGATGCCATAGACCGTGAGAATGGAAATTAGCAGTATCAGAATTCCCGGTAGCAGGATGTTACAGAGATATACTGAGTAGTTCAGCCACGGATTGTTCAGGCTATGCGAATCTATGACGATAGGACGCAAAAAAGCCATGGCCTGATCTTCTGTTGCTCCCTTGGCAAGTAAAACTTTCCGCTGGGCAGCTCCCGATGCCAGCTCACTCATGGTGCGCATGTCGCGGTAAGCCAGAGATCCCGCCATGAGATATGTGTAATTGACGTAGAAAGAAATATTTGGCTGCTCCTGCCGATTGGCTTTATGGGTAGTACCCTTCGGAATGTAGAAGTAAGCATAGATTTCGCCGCGTTGCATGGCGCGTCGTGCGTCGGTAACGTTTGGAAAGCGCTGTTTGATTTCTACTTGCTGGAAGGCATCAAGAGTTCGTGCCAGGTTGCGTGTCGTTACCGTGTTGTCCATATCAACAAGTCCGACGGGAAGCGATTCTGGCATGCCGTTCTGCATGAGCGTCGTGAAGAAAACGTAGCATAAGAGCGGGGCAAAAACCATAGCGAACCAGTAAACCGGACGTTCCGCCATACGATAAAACTCGCGGCGGTAGAGTCTGGCTGTTCGCTTGATGTTTTCTATGATTTCTTTGCGGGTCATGTCAAAATAATTAGGGAAATACTCGGATTTCGTAGGGGTGCGATAAAACTATTCGATGCTATAATATGATTAATGCGTGGCGATGATATGATAATCTGTTGCAAAAATATACTTATGCGTGATAATATTATCTGATGCGTAGCAATGATATATTAATCCGATGTTATATTATAGTAAAGAGTAGCAATAATATACTAATGCGTGACTAACATTCTATAGGCTGATGAAAACAAACGCTAACGGGGAAATTCCTTATGCAATTTGCGGCAATCCGATAAAAGATGCGTGTCAAAACGATATCACGCCCCAACTTTCGTCCTATTGTGCCGAGTTTAAATGTTTTATCTGTTCAGAAGTACCGACATACCGGGACGTAATCCTTCGATTGGCTGGTCTGGACGAACTTTAACCTCAAATGTTTTCATGTCGAACTGACCTGTCGTTTTCGTTGCCTTCCATGTTGCATAAGAGCCCAGGTCTTTCATGTGGAATACCGTCATCTTTACGTTTTCCTTGCCCAGAGCGGGGATGTTTGTTTCGATTGTCGCGCCTTGTTTGAAGTGCGAAAGATGATCTTCGCGGACATTGAAAGTAACCCATAAGTCATTCATTTCGGCAATGTTCATAATCGGTGCACCACTGCCGACTAATTCTCCTACAACGGGGAAGATATCGGTTACTTCGCCGTCGCGTGGAGCGATAAGTACGGTTTCGCCTACATAAGCATTGACTTCGCTGATAGCGCCTCGGGCTCTTTCTACTAAAGCGCGGGCAGCATCTTTATCTTCCTGCTGAGCACCATTTTTAGCCATGTCATACTGCGATTTTGCTGCCTTCTCCGTGGCGATAGCGGCGTCGCGTTGAGCGGTTGCTTCGTCTAATTTCTGCGCAGCTATGACACCTTGATCAAAAAGGTTCTTGACACGTTGATATGTCTTCTCGGCAATATCAACTCCTACCTTGGCTTTTTGCCACATCTCGTAGGCGCCTTGAATTTGTTCCTGACGAGCGCCGCGAAGTGCTTTCCTGTCTTGCGCAGCTGCGGCGGCCTCTGCAGCACGTGCCTGCTGTAGTTTGGCATCTACCTCTGGTGCATCAAGGAGTACGAGGGTGTCGCCTTTATGTACGTAATCGCCTTCTTTTACTCGGATTTCAAGAACGCGCGAGGGCACTTTTGTACTGATTCTGTACTCGGTAACGTCTGCTTGTCCCTGTATCGTTTCGGTTTGTTCCCTAAAAGCGAAATAACTACCGCCTGCAACGAGCAGTATTACGGCAACTACTATAAGTATCGGGATCAAAAGATCTGGTTTCTTTTCGTTTTTTTCTGACATGGTTGAACTGTTTTGAAAAAGTATGGTGTATGTTTTATTTTCTCTGGTAATATTTTGTGAAGCCTTGGCTTTTTTCCTGAAATTCTCCGTATTTTACGGACGAAGTGTGCCCAAGGCTTTTTGGTAGAGGCTCTTACTGAGGCGTAGGTCGATTTGCGCGTCTATTTTGTCGCTTTGCGCTTGCAACCACGCCGTTTGAGCGGCCAGTGTCTCGGTGGTATTGATGACGCCTTCCTTGAAACCTACTTGTGCCGTGCGGAGATTTTCTTCTGCCTTCTCAAGATTTTTCAGGCTCATCGTGAGTTTTTTGTTGGCCTCGTTGATACGGAACGAACTCTGGTTCACTTGGAGCATTATCTTCTCGCGGGCATCAGAAAGCTTGAGGCGTTGCATGGCTGCCTCGGCTTTTGCTGCGCGTACCTTGTACTTGCCTTCGCCCCAGTTCCAGACAGGAACTTTCATCGTGACGCCAATAGACCAGTCTCCCTTGATTTTGTTTGAAAAGCCGTTGTAAACATTAGGAGTGTAGAAGGCATATCCGCCTACCAGCGCAATTTGCGGAAGGAATGCGCTGCGTTCTATTTTTACCTTTTCTTCATAGATGTTTATGGCCGCTTCCAGTTGTTTCAGTTCGGAGCGGTTTGTCAATGCCTCGTCCATATTGCTCATTTCTGCGGCATCGGCAGTATTGATGTCGGCCAGTTTTGCATCTTCCGGCATGATATCGCTGTCAAGTGGCAGGCCGCAGGTTTCGCAGAGCAGCATTTTCGAGAGTATCAGGCCGTCTTCCACTTTTGTCAAGGTCATCTCGGCTTCATTCACCTTTACATCTACGCTTAGTTGGTTGGCGTGTGTGGTAAATCCCTCTTTCACCATAGCTTCCACGTCCTTTTGCATGGCGCGGAGCATATCGAGATAGTTTTCGGCCAGTTTTTTCTTGTTATAGAGCGAAACCACTTGCCAATATGCCTGGTCGGTGCTGAGCACTACCTCTTGTTCGTCGGCTGCGAGTTGATAATCGGCCAGTTGTTCGGCATAATGCGTAATACGGTCGTAAGCCTTGATTTTTCCTCCCATATAGAGTGGTTGTGTCAGGAGAATTGCTGCGCCACCCATGTTCCGGTTATCGGTACGAAAGGCATCTGCAATATTACTTCCCACCTGGTTCAGGCTATTCTCGAAAGCCGTCAGTTTTGCTGTCGCAGCTGTGAAAAGTGATGAGAACTCCGGATATTTTGTTACGATAGAAGTAATCGTTGGCGTGAGGCCGGGCAAATGACTCTGTATGGCACCGACAAGATTCGTGCCTATACCCGAAAGTTTTGCCTTTTGCTCATCGGTTAGCAGGGATATTTCGCGTCCGGTACGCATATATCCGCCGGCCAAAGACACCTTTGGCAAATAGTTTGTGGCGGCTACCTTGCTGTCGTAGCTTGCTTTTTCTTTTTTCAGTTGGGCTATCTGTATGCCCTTGTTATATTTCAGCGCCATTTGCCTGCAACTGTCCAGACTTACCGTCATTTGTGCATGACTGAGCGTGAAAACTGAAAAAGAGAAGATAAGCAGTAAAATCTTTTTCATCTGTAGTGATTGTTTGTTAAATTGCTTTGCAAATATATGACAAACTATTTATTTGACAAAGAGGAAAATGGGCTAATTGAGCATATTCTTACAACTTATTCTCCCGATTGTTCCATTTTTCTGCTCTTTTCTTCTATTTTACAAACCGAAAAGAAATTTTCCCATCTTTCCTATTGTAAATCACCTATGTTCTAATAAATGGTGTAACGCGAAAAATCAGACATCGCTCTATGGATTTTTGGAACACTACTTATTTCTTTTTCCGTGCCTTTGTGGTTTTGAAAACTTCTTACGGGGCGAAAAATAATACCCCAGAAAAGGAGTAAAATAGCTCCGAGCTAAAATTTTTTTCTCGGAGCTGATTTTTAATAGTGCCGAGCCCATTAACCCCAACCTGCCCATATTGCCCATTTTCCCCAATAAAAAAAGATGGCTGCCAGCACACAAAAATGCCGCAGCCATCAGTAAAATCAAAGTATCAGCGCCTTATCACGGATGAACTAGCGTACCGATAGGTTCTCCTGCAATGACGCGCTTGAGATTGCCCACTATATCCATATTGAATACGTAGATGGGAAGGTTATTCTCCTTGCACATGGCCGTAGCCGTGATGTCCATCACTTTCAGTCCGCGCTTGATTACTTCGTCGTAGGTTATTTCATCGAATTTCGTGGCCGTCTTGTCTTTTTCAGGGTCTGCCGTATAAACGCCGTCCACGCGTGTGCCTTTAAGCATCACATCGGCCTCGATTTCTATGCCGCGAAGCGAAGAACCTGTGTCTGTTGTGAAATAAGGTTGGCTTGTTCCGCAACTCATTATGGCTATTTCGCCCTTTTCCAAGGCATCAATGGCTTTCCACTTGGTGTAAAACTCACCGATGGGCTCCATTCTGATAGCCGTGAAGACGTGGCTCTTCACACCTATGGCTCCCAGTGCGCTACTGAGGGCCAACGAGTTAATTACTGTGGCACACATTCCCATTTGGTCGCCTTTCACGCGGTCAAATCCCTTGCCGGCGCCGCTCAGTCCGCGGAAAATGTTGCCTCCGCCGATCACGATGCCGATTTGCACGCCCATATCGAGCACTTCCTTGATTTGCGCTGCATATTCGTTCAGGCGTTTTACGTCTATGCCGTAGCCTTGTTCTCCTTGCAGGCTTTCGCCGCTCAGTTTGAGCAGTATTCTCTTGAATTTTGCCATGGTATTATGATTTAATGATTAGAAATTTTCCTGTTATTCCTTGCAAAATTAGTGAAAACAAGTTAAAAAACAATATACATCGTAAAAAACTAAACCGTTTGTGACGAAATGATATAAAAAAAAGACTTTTGAAATGTCTTGATAAGAAAAACTATCGTAATTTTGCATCGTCATACTCCTTATATTATATATAGGGTTGTTCTAAAAATTAGGCTGTTTTGATTTTTCAAAGATTTTTGAGTGATTTTGTTTTTAATGCCGCAGAAGCATAGCGAGCTATGGTTCAAGGAATTAAAGACAATGGCGCCAAAAAGATTGAAAAAGCATACAGACCAAAAAAAGCTTCACAAAATTTTAAAACCTAATTTTTAGAACTACCCTATAGGGAAAAATGACTGCCCATTGTAGGGATAAAACATGAGAAATATTGAAATCTTTATCCGAACAATCACCTAAAAGATGACGATTCCACAACTTTACGACATATTTTTGCAACACCCGTGCGTCACTACCGATACACGCGACTGCCCTGAGGGTAGTTTGTTCTTTGCCCTGCGCGGAGAGTCCTTCGATGGCAATCAGTTTGCCCTGCAAGCCCTGCAAAAAGGCTGCGCTTTCGCCGTAGTAGATGATGCAAATGTGGCAAAGCAGGACGAACGCATGATTTTGGTGGACGATGTGCTGAAATGCCTCCAGGATCTGGCCGCCTTTCACCGTCGTAAACTGAAAACGCCCATACTGCAGATTACGGGAACTAACGGTAAAACCACCACAAAAGAACTTTGCGCCGCCGTACTCGCCCGAAAATATAATCTGCTCTACACGCAGGGAAATTTCAACAACCATATCGGAGTGCCGAAGACACTTCTTCAACTGCGCCCCGAACACGAAATGGCCGTTGTCGAGACCGGTGCCAATCACCCGGGAGAAATTGCTCTTTTGACTGCCATCGTGCAGCCCGACTGCGGACTTATCACCAACGTTGGGCGGGCTCATCTTGAGGGATTCGGATCTTTCGAGGGCGTGAAGCGCACAAAGGGAGAATTATACGACTATCTGCGCACGAAGCCAGAAGGTTTTATCTTCCTTCACGCCGATAGTGCCGATTTGGTCGCCATGTCCGAGGGTTTGCACGCCTTTACCTATGGCCGTATCGGACAAGATTATAATATTGAGGGACAGGTTGATGAATCAAGCGCCTTCCTGCATCTTCGCTGGCGTTCAAGAGAAAGCGACTGGCACGAAATCGACACACATCTCGTAGGTGCCTATAATGCTCCCAATGCTCTTGCAGCCATTGCCGTAGGTACGTATTTCCGAGTGCCGGCACGCGAAATTTCAGACGCACTACGCACCTATGTTCCCCACAATAACCGTTCGGAACTCCGACATACCGAGCACAATGACCTGATTGTCGATGCCTACAACGCCAATCCTTCGAGCATGGCCGTAGCACTTGACAATTTCCAGCACTTGAATCATCCGCATAAGGTGGCTATCTTGGGAGAGATGCGCGAATTGGGAACTTCCTCCGCAGCCGAACATCAGCACATCATAGAACGCCTCCCGCAATTGGGATGCGAGACGGTGTTGCTCGTAGGTCGGAATTTCTCGCAGGCACTTGAGACTATAAATGCCCTGCGTGCTGAAAAAGGAGAAGCGCAAAACGACCTGCCGCTCACGCTTTGTTTTGAAAATGTGGAGGCTGTTACGGAATATCTCGAACAACATCCCATGCGCGACCGACTTGTTTTGATAAAAGGCAGCAATGGCACAAAATTGTTCCAACTTCCCGAGAAATTGTGAGGCACAAAAACTCGTTGAGGCTGAGGTAACTCATCGTTAGCCGGATATAAAAGACATGAATCCATAACAGATAATTCATATATTCACGATAATGAAAAAAACATTAGTCTTAATCCTTCTGACTGTCGTGCCGTTTATGGCCAACGCCGATGGAATCAACAGATACGTTGATAGTAACGGCGATATCCTGACGGCAGTAAAGGGACCGTCGGAGTTGTTGCGCAATTACGAGGCTACAGGAAATCCTATCTCGTCGGTGCCCAACTTTTTCCTCGTGCAACTTGACAATAAGTCAGGGCTGGCTTACACCGCCTTGCAGTTTGATCTTGTTTTGCCGCATGGAGTTTCAGCAGTAAACCAGGTTGCAAAGTATTCCTCAACGGCAAAATCCGATGATGTCGTCCTGACTTTCGGTTATGCCGCAAAAGCAGATGCAGAAGCCTGCGCTTATTATTCCAAGGTGACGCAAAATTCTGCTTATGACGCCAATGACGACCATTTGGTGCTCAGCAGTTTGCTGGATGCCACAGCCGACGGACGGCAGGTCGTACGTGTCGTTATCTACTCCCCGTCAAACAAGTCTTTGCTCACCACTTCCGGTGCAAAAGATGTGGCATTGATTTTCGTAAATCCCAATGCTTATGCCAAAGCCGGCACAAACGGAGTGGAATTTACGAACGTAGAATTCTGTGCTACGGACCGCGCAACATTTGAGGCGACGGTAAATCCGGTAGATGCCGAAGTAACGAAGGCTTTCTCCGTGCAGTCTGAAGCGGAAGTGCCGCTAAATATCAGCACCACCGACAAATTTGCCGCTGTCATCCTGCCGTTCAGCGCAACCCCGCCAGAAGGTGTGAAAGCCTACGTAGTTCCTGGATATACTCCCGTAAATAACGAGGAATGTGAACTGGAATTATACGAAATGCGCGGCATAGAAGCTTATCGTCCTTACATACTTTTTGCTGAAAACGGAATCAATACCGTTCTCTCGGGTACTGTAGATGCAGAAGCCTATAAAACGGAAGTTTCCGAAGACATACTGACTGGATGTATCGTACCAAAAACGGTTTCTGTGGGATATATCCTGCAAAACCAGAGCGATATGCACGCTTTCTGCGCTATTGACGAAGGAACTCCCCAGGCTATCGCAGCAGGACAGTGCTATATCAAAGGTTCGTCCAGCGTAAAACGTTTCTCTCTGCCCAGTACCGACCAATTGCTCGGCATCGATGCTGTGAAGTCCGGCATTATCAATGACAATGTGCCGGTATTTGATCTGCAAGGTCGCCGCACGCAATTGAAAGGCCACGGCATTTATATCGTAGGTCAGAAGAAAATCGTCAGATAACCCCGAGAAAGTTCCGAATAAACCAGAAAAAATATCATAAAGAGGACATCATTTTATGAAAAAGATATATTTCCTGCTCTTCGTCCTGGCTTTCGCACTCAATATGCAGGCAGAATATAAGTTCAGCGACGATAAAGTGTATTACATCACTTGTAATACCTCTCCCAACGGCTTTATTGGAATAGGCTCCTACCATAATGTGCAGTATGAGTTATATTACGTTCGCAATACCGCCGTTACCGATGACGGATACTGGAAAATTAAGGCCGAAGGCGATGCTTTTACCATTCAGAGCTCCCTTACTGGACAGTATCTGGCTTGGTGCGATGTATATCAGAACAATTGCAAGTATTTAACCCTCGTTGATGATGTGGAAGACGACAATGCGCGATGGTACTTCAACAATCACGACACGTATCTCAGCATTCAGAACGTGGCGCAGACAAGTTATAATTTCAACCTGCGCAATAGTACTTATTTAGTCGGCACTTATTCCTCTAATTCCATAGGGAACAACGGACAGTTCCGCATTTACGATTCTGATGGCGTAGAAGTGACATGGGATGAGGGAGGTACTTCAAGCGGAGACGACTATGAAGAACAATTGCGCCAGTCTAAACTTTATTTGTTCCATAATCTCAACGAATATGGCTACATTGTTTATAATCCCGACATAGTAGAAAATAATCCGGTCTTAGCTGGTGTTACGACAAGCTCACGTAGTGTTGCAGATGAGCGATTCCGCGAAGATGTGGACGAAGGAAATCCGAATCATCAATGGAAAATCATTTATGATACCAACGATAATGTTGCTTTCTACAACGTTGGTAAAGGAATGTACCTGCATGTGACACTTTCGTCCTCCTATAATGTGCCGAATCGCAACGCTTCTTTCGGTTCTACCCCCACTTTCTATGAAAAGCTCAAACAGAAAGCAGGTGCTTACGTATTCAGTTTGGGAAACTACAACGTTCCTTATCTTTGTGCCGCACCTCAGCAAGCGGGAGGCACCACTATTACGCATTATAACGACATAAACGATGCGGGAAGTCTGTTTGAATTAGTGGAAGTGTCGGGCGAAACGGTAAAAGTTTCGGATGTAACTTTGAGCAGTACGGCTTTGAAAATGCCTGCCGGGAAGTCTTATTCTTTAACGGCGACTGTTCTTCCCCAAAATGCGAACAACAAGAAACTTACTTGGAGCAGTACGAATAATAATGTGGCGACCGTTTCAAGTGATGGTGAGATAAAGGCTGTTGCTGTCGGTACTACAACGATTAAAGCCGTAGCAAAAGATGGTAGCGGCAAGCAAGCCACATGTAGCGTGACGGTATATCAACCTACTGTCGATGAAGCCAGCAACGATGTGCTCTTTGTGATGAAAGCCAACGGCGGTATGGATGCTTTCCCCGTCAATTACATTGCTTCGCGCCAGGATGGTGAAAACGGAGCCCTGACTATTACGACAACTCAGGGAACTACGTTTGAATACCAGCCCTACGAAGTGGAAAGTGTCTCCAATACCGCTCCGACTGATTTACCTGAATTAAGTTCGTTCAAGTTTAATAATAAATTCAACGACCAATTGATTGATGATGTCGAGGCTGAAGGCAATGATCGCGGCGATGGCGTGACGGTGCTGCCTCGTAACATCGCTTTGCAGGTTGGTTCTGCTATCGGTAAGCGACTTACTGCTTCTTTCAAGACGACTACCGACGATGCTGCCGTATATATTAACGGTGTAGAGCAGGTTAGTAAGGTTTCACGCCAGCGTTTTGACAAGGAACTCGTATATCGTGTGGCTCCGCGCTCCTATAAAATATATATGCCCTCATCTGTTGATGGCGACATCGTGGATATTTCCAATCCCAACGCACCTGTCGTCCTTGTTCCCGGAGCAAGCGGCGAAGCATCCATGCAACCGTATGGTTTAGACTACACTGTCAATGTGGAGTGGGCAACGGATAATTCGCAAGGCAATTATAACGTGCCGGTTGTCTATATTACGACCGAAGACGGCCTGGGTATTACGAGTAAGGAGACATATAAAAATGCTACCATCAGCATTGACGGCGTGGGAGTCTATCCTGATTTCCCGGAGACCGCAGTTCAGATCAAGGGACGCGGTAATTCCAGTTGGTCCAACGTATCTAACGCAGCGGCAACCGGCAGAAGCATGCCGAAAAATCCCTACCGTCTGAAGTTTGATTCCAAGCAGAATCCTTTTAATCTGAAGAAAGGAAAGAGTTGGGTGCTTCTGGCAAATAAACTTACGGGTTCGATGACGACTAATGCGCTGGCAATGAAAATTGCCGACATGGTACAGTCCCCGGGTTGCAACCATATTATTCCTGTGGAGTTATATGTTAATGGAGATTACCGCGGAAATTATAATTTCACCGAGAAAGTAGGTTTCTCCAACAACAGTATCGATTTGGATGACGACACAAACGCTTTCATGCTCGAACTTGACAGCTATTATGACGAGACTTACAGATTCAAGGACAATTCTTACAAATTGCCGGTTAATCTTAAAGAACCCGACCTGACGGAAGAAACAAATGAGACCGTAGCACAGAATAAGTTCAACGCCATTAAGAGCCATTTCAACACCTTTACCCAGATTCTCAATCGGGGTACGGGCGAATATGCCGACTATATCGATGTGGATGCCTCCATGCGCACGATGTTAGTACAGGATTTAATTGCGAATACCGAACTTAATCACCCGAAGAGCTGGTATATCTATAATGAGAACGGACTTGTGCCCGACGGCGCCGACGGATTCTCCTTTAACATGGAGTCGCCGTATGTTTTAGGCCCTGTATGGGACTGCGACTGGACGTATGGATACAATAGGTCCAGCAGATTTTTCATTGACAACGCAGAATTAGATCTTTTCAACCTGAGTAATTCAAGTAATGTCGGCCTGCCTTTCTTTAACAACCTGATGCGCAACAGCGATGCGGTGAAAAAAGCATATTACAGCCTGTGGTATCATTTTGTGAACGACGGAAAGGTGGATGAGTTGGTGGAATATTGCGATGACTACTTCAATTTCGTAAATCCATCCCTCCAACACAACGCTACTGTGTGGAACGACGGAAACAGTTACTCTACACAGAATACTAATGCCAAGTCGTGGTTGGCTAAGCGCGCCAACTATATCTTTACGCACCTGCAAACGTATGATCTGAGCGACGAAGAGGCTGCTCTCCTCAAGGTGGGCGACGTAAACGAGGACGGAGAAATCACTACCGCCGACGTGGTTTGTGCTTTGAACTACATAATGGGACGTACCAACGATAGTTTCGAGTTCAAACAGGCTGATACCGATGAAAACGGCTACGTTACCATGCGCGATGTGGCAGATATCGTGCGCATGATGCTGGAAAATACTCCGAAGTCGTCACGCCGTTATCAGTTGCCTATGGCCGAAGCTGCACTTTCGTTGCAGTCGTTTGAGGCCGAGGCGGGCAAAGTGGCCGAAATGCCGCTTGCGCTCACCGTTGGCGAGGGCTCTTATTGCGGATTGCAGTTCGATGTGAATTTACCTGCGGGATGTACGCTCGAAGGTGTGCAGTTGCCCGAAGGTATGTCGGGATATTCTGTGGCTTTGTCTGAGTTGCAGCCCAACCGCTACCGTGTAAGTATCTACGGCAGCGCACAACAGACTATTTCCGAGGGCAAATCCGAAATGAAACTCGACATTCTGCCCGATATGCCTTTGGCAGCCGAACAATGTGTCGTGACAATTACCGATGCCATGCTGGTAGATGAAGATGCCGAGGACAACCGCCTGTCTTCTACGGCAGTGAAGTTCTCTATGCCGACAGAAGGTGCTACGGGTGTAGGACGTAATGCCGTGAATGGCGCAGATACTCCGCAGTACATCTACGATATGCAGGGACGCAACGTCACTCGTCTGTCGCAACACGGCGTTTATATCATCAATGGTAAGAAGGTTGTAAAATGATTTCCTAAATATTCAGAAAGACCATGAAAAAAACAATTTATATCTTCTCGGTACTCTTCCTTTTGTGCGCAGGAGCGCTGAAAGGGCAGGCAGAAAACACGCTTACGGCTGTGGTAACGCCCACTGACGGCCAGCATTTCACCGTAGAACTGGGCTTGGCCAATACCGATGCGTTTATATCTTTTCAGGCCGACCTTGTATTGCCCGAGGGTGTGACGCTACAGGAAAATTCGTTGCAGACAACAGCCCGTTTGTCGGGGCTGACGGTAGAGGCCTCTATGGTTTCCTCAAACCGTGTGCGTGTAGTGGGATATAGCAACACGAATACGAATATTACTGCCGGCAGCGGTAAGATGCTCTCGCTGGTACTCGTTACGCGTGAGGACGTAGAGCTCAATAGTGCTGCGCTGACGTTGCGCAACCTGCTCTTTACGAAGGCCAACTACGAGGAAATCATCCTTATGGGCAGTACGGTGGATCTTGTCACGGGCGAAACCGTAGAAGGCGACCTGAATGGCGATGGTATCCTGACGACAGCCGATGTGAGCCTGCTCGTAGAGAAAGTTATGGCCGGCGCAACAGGTACTAAGTACGACATCAATAAAGACGGTCGCGTGAGCGTGAGCGATGTTACGGCTATGGTAAACATTTTGCTCAAGCAATAGAGATTTCTCCAAGAGTTTACGATGATCAGCCCCGCAGTGCAAAACGGCGTTGCGGGGCTTTTTTGTGAACGTGCCGATAGAAGGGAAAATAGCTCGGAGATAAAAAAATTTATTGCTGTCCGGTTAAAAATCATCTTTACTCCCGCAAAATTAGGGGCTGA
>CAMVJO010000039.1 GCA_947167835.1 uncultured Prevotellaceae bacterium | reverse complement strand
GTTGGTTTCTGAATTTGTTGTGTGTTGAACCATCATTAACATTGCGGGCAGGACAACCGCGTTTTTAAGGGACGACTAAATAGGACTTATCCACATTTATTTAAGTCCAAAATATTGAATAATATATTTTTGCTATTGAACTGTTTATCAGATATTTCTATTATTTTGTAAGATTTTCAATATAATAGCACTTTACTTTTATTTTTTTACGCGGTTTTCAACAAAAACACCTGCTAAAAAACAGAAAATAACAGGCATATTCCAAACGATTTGCCTACGGAAAATTGCGCGTTCCGGCACCTTCTTTCATATTACTCGGAGTTAGTTTTCAATCATTGCGAGATAGAAACATTTCCACCCCAACAAAGTGTTTTAATCTCGCACAATCTTGTTACTACCACCCCTATTTTGATTTTTTGCAGGGACATTTCCGTAGTATCCTCGTGGAGATACTTCAGTATCCTCGCGGTGATACTAATGTATCCTCATGAGGATACTACAAAAACAAGGCAGATGAAAACAGAAACTACCGATTTCAAAAAGAATTGGCCATGACTGAAAAACGAAAGGCATAAGGGTAGTTCTAAAAATTAGGTTTTAAAATTTTGTGAAGCTTTTTTTGGTCTGTATGCTTTTTCAATCTTTTTGGCGCCATTGTCTTTAATTCCTTGAACCATAGCTCGCTATGCTTCTGCGGCATTAAAAACAAAATCACTCAAAAATCTTTGAATTCTTCGCGCACACTCTGTTTGTTGTCTGCCCCGTAGGGTGAAGCTCTGCGGGTTGCAGGAACAAACGTATAGAGAGTGTAAGCAAATCAAAACAGCCTAATTTTTAGAACAACCCTTAAAAGAAACGTTAGTATCGGCAAATAAAAAGCAAATGGGAGGTTTGAATTTGAAAGAAGGGGCTTATAAACGCATTTAAACGGCATTTGAACGCTGTTTAATCGCCACCAACAAGTATGAACTGGCATCAACAGAAAACAAAAAAAGAGAGGGATGATTCCATAAAAAGGAACCACCCCTCTATTGCTGCCCCGAAAACAATTTGGGAGCGTGGATTTCAATTCGTTAGAAGTCGGTCTGATGCTTCAGAGCCTCCATTACTTTTTCTTCCAGTTCGGCACACAATTCAGGATTATCGGTAAGTACGGTTTTCGTGGCTTCGCGACCTTGTGCCAGGCGGCTGTCGCCATAACTGAACCAGGAACCGCTCTTTTTCACGATGTCAAATTGTACGGCAAGGTCGAAAATCTCGGCTACATGGTTGATACCTTTACCAAACTCAATCTCAAATTCTGCTTTGCGGAAGGGAGGAGCTACTTTGTTCTTGACAACTTTCACGCGTGTCTCCTTACCCAGCACTTTGTCGCCGTCCTTGATAGCCTGTCCCGGACGAATATCAAGTCGCACGCTGGCATAGAATTTCAAAGCATTACCGCCAGTCGTTGTCTCGGGGTTACCGAACATTACCCCTATCTTTTCGCGCAGTTGGTTAATGAAAATGCACGTTGTATTGGTGCGACTGATTGTACTCGTAAGCTTACGCAGCGCTTGGCTCATCAAACGAGCTTGCAGACCTACCTTATTGTCGCCCATCTCGCCGTCAATTTCAGATTTCGGCGTAAGGGCTGCCACAGAGTCGATGACAATAATATCGATAGCCGAAGAACGGATGAGTTGGTCCGCAATTTCCAAAGCCTGTTCGCCATTATCGGGCTGCGAAATCAAGAGATTATCAAGTTGTACGCCCAGATTCTGTGCATAAAAGCGGTCGAAAGCATGTTCTGCATCGATAAACGCAGCAATACCGCCCATCTTCTGACATTCCGCGATGGCATGAATAGCCAAAGTCGTTTTACCAGAACTTTCAGGACCATAAATCTCGATGATGCGGCCTTTAGGATATCCGCCCACGCCAAGAGCTGCATTGAGCGCAAGACTACCCGTAGGTATCACATCGACAGGTTCTATTTCTGCGTTATTCATGAGCATGATTGAGCCTTTACCGAAATCTTTCTCAATCTTGTCCATGGCTGCTTTCAAGGCATTGAGTTTTTCATTGCCGCTTGCATTTTCTACTGCTTCTTTTTTTGCCATTTTTCTAAATAGTATTTTTAATTATTATATGATTATCAGATTTTTAGTTATTATAACCGAAAGTTTCTATCGAAATCCTCGCGAGAAGCCTCGAGTTCTGCTTCAGCACCTGCCATCTGTGCGCCTTCGATGGGCGGATGATTCTTCCTGACACGTACACGACAGCGACTAATCAGGGGAAACTCGCGAAAGAGTGTCTGAACGATTCTACCGGCTACGTGCTCTATAAGATTAGAAGGCTGCTCCATCTCGGTTTTCACCAGATCATAAACCTTAGCGTAGTTCACGGTATCCTCAAGTCGGTCAGAACAGCAAGCCGCTGCGGAGTTGAGTTGCATAACTACGCTCACGGTAAACATTCCGCCGTTGGTGCGCTCGAAATCGAAGACACCATGATGGGCAAAGAACTGCATTTTTCTTAAACGTATCGTCAGCATCGTATTTTATCCGTAGCAGGTGTTATTTATTAGGCTTCAATGTATCGTATGACGACAAAATCAAATGCTAACGCGAGGTTAAACATTTGTTTCGGGGTCTTCGTTCAGGTATTTCTTGAGGGCGCGTTCCACACCAACCTTCCATGTGTTGATATGTTCGCTCTCAAGTTGCAACTGACTGACTAATTTAATGACATGTTCCAGCGGCATCTGATAACGTAGGACACCCGAGATGAGTTTGGCGTAGTTCCAATATTCCTTGTTGAACTTTTGCGACAGACCTTCGACCGTAGTTTTGTAACCGCGTTTGTTTTCAAACTGGAAGTCGTAGCGTTTTGTGCCATCGCTCTCCGTGTGTTTGATAATGCGGCCTTTTACCACAGTCTTGGGCAGCACGATTCCCTCATCGTCGTCTTGCAGTCCGGTAAATATCTCATACGGACGGCCATCAAGGAGACCTACGAGCGCAACCCACTTCTCTTTATTGTTTTGGAAGCGCACCACATCACAATCGAGCACATCAGGGCGATGTTCTACGACCTGCGGCGCACTGGTGGCCTGCAATGCCGAGAGAACTGTCCTGTCGTTTGAAATAAGCTCGAAGATTTCGTCTTCTTTCAGCATCTTCTTGTGCGATTTCTGCTGCGTAGCAATCAGTTTTGCGATGCTGCGAAAAAGTGTTTCGTTCATTATTCTTATTATTGTAGGGTTGTTCTGAAAATTAGTTTATAATTATAGGGAAGTCTTGTTTGGTCTGTATGCTTTTTCATTCTTTTTGGCACTTTTGTCTTTAATTCCTTGAACCATAGAAGACTATGCTTCTGCGAAACTAAAAACAAAATCACTCAAAAATCTTTGAATTCTTCGCGCACACTCTGTTTGTTATCTGCCCCGTAGGGTGAAGCTCTGCGGGTTGCAGGAACAAACGTATAGAGAGTGTAAGCAAATCAAAACAGCCTAATTTTTAGAACAACCCTGTAGATATCTTGTTTATTTATACTGCGCAAAAACAATTCTTATTTGGCAACCTGAAGTTTTTCGCAGAAGAACTTCACAATCTTATTGAACAAATGTCCGCGAGTTTCGCCTCCGTAAATGCTATGATTGCGATTGGTATAGATTTGTTGGTCGAAATCGATTTCAGCCTGTACCAATGCCTCGCTGTATTCCATGAAATTGCGCAAATGTACGTTATCGTCGGCAGAACCGTGAATCAAAAGCAAATCACCGTGCAGCTTATCCACACGCTGTATGGGATTGCGATTGTAACCTGCAACATTCTGACGCGGAGTGAGCATATAGCGCTCGGTATATACGGTATCATAATATTTCCAATTGGTTGGTGCTGCAACAGCTACGCCAGCACGAAAAACTGGTCGGCCTTCCGACATAGACATCAGGGTATTGAAACCGCCAAAGCTCCATCCCCAGATGCCAATGCGGTCTTTATCCACAAAAGGTAAGGTACCGAGATAAAGGGCAGCCTCTACCTGATCTTTAGATTCGAGGTCGCCAAGATTAAGATAGGTGCATTTCTCGAAATCTGCCCCGCGTCCGCCAGTACCACGACCATCAACACAAACAGCTATGAACCCTTTTTGTGCAAGATAGCTTTCAAAAATTCCGCCCGGCATCATACCCATATTCCAAGCGTCCTTAACTTCCTGAGAGCCCGGGCCACTGTACTGATACATGACGACAGGATATTTTTTCGTAGCATCAAAATTACGGGGCTTGATCATCCAACCGTTTAACTCTACGCCTTCACTCGTCGTGAACGAGAAAAACTGCTTTCTCCCAACCACTTTTTCGGCACGCTCCTTCAGAATCTTATTATCCACGAGAGTTTTGAAGGCTTTGCCTGAATTACCGTCATTAAGTGTCGTGATAGGCGGTTGTATTGCCGAACTATATACATTCAGGTAGTACTTCATATTCGTTGAGAACGTGGCAACATTCGTTCCCTCCTGCTGTGAGAGTTTTTTAACGACACCTTTTTTATCTACGCTATAGACAGCCTTGCGTAGTGGCGACTCATCGAAAGCTTGATAATAGAAACGATCGGCTTTTGCGTCATATCCATACAGATTGCACACATCAAATTTTCCGTTTGTGGCCTGTCTCAACAATTGTCCGTTAAGATTGTAGAGATAGATGTGCTTATATCCGCTACGATCGCTGACATAAGCAAAACAATTGTCGTAGAACTGCATATCATTGTAGGCAGATTCCGTGATATATTTGTCAGACTGTTCGTGAACGGCGAGTTTGCATATACCCGAGCGGGGATTTGCCATGAAAATGTTAAGGTTGTGCTGATCTCTGTCGAGAGTTACGACGGCAAGTCGCTCCGGATCGGAAGTAAACTTGATGCGCGGTACATAAGTGTCGGAATCCATAGGAATATCCATGACTTTTGTCACACGATCCTTGATATCGAAAGTGAGAACGGAGACTTTTGAATTGGCAGCTCCGGCTACAGGATATTTATAGTCGTAGGAACCAGGATATTCGTCGTTCTGTGTTTCTTCGGGCGACAGTCCCTTATACATAGCCATGCTATAAAGAGGAACAGCGCTCTCATCATAACGCACCCATGCCAGCATTTTTGAATCGGCACTGAAATCAAAAGAACAAGCCGTGCTGAATTCCTCTTCATTTACCCAGTCGGGAAGGCCATTTATGACTTTATTGAATTCTCCGTCCTTGGTAATTTGACTTTCTGCGTTCTGAAAGAGAAGTTTAACGAGGAAGAGATTACCGTCGCGCACAAAAGCAACCATAGTGCCGTCGGGCGAGAATTTAGCCTGCTGCTGTTTTCCCCCACTACTGAGCGGTACCATTCTATTGTTCTGAATATCGAAAATATAGTAGTCAGCCTTGAAAGAATGTCGGTAGATACGTTCGCTATTTCCGTAAATCAGCATACGACGTCCGTCGGGCGACATCACATATCCGTCAACAGTTATCAAATCATCGCCTCCGCGAACAGTATTGCCGTTATACAAGGTGTCAAGTATCTCTCCCGTTTTGAAAGAACGACGAATAACTTGGTTTCCTTCATCAGACATTTGCGAATAACTCTCTCCGTCTTGCAAAGGATTGACACCATAAATATATAGTGGGTAATAATAACCACGAGCCGCCAGACTTAAATTGATTTTGTCGGTCTGAGCATTTATTGCCAAGGCCGAAAAAACGAAAGTGGCGAGGATAATAAGATTCTTTTTCATATATGCTGTTTTCTTTATGATTATTCTGTCTTTATATATTATAAAAAGCAAAGTAGTTCAGAGTTTTCTTGATGTATATATAATATAAGGAGTGATACCTTCCATTCTTCAATCTGTTTGTGGGTTATAAACCTGCTGCCATCCGGCATCGTGATACCAATTTGTGGAGGTAAATAGTTGATTGAGGTTGCCATATTTGCATACCGCCCCATTCACATCATATACCTCCTGAGGAATGAACGTGGACACGCCGCAATAATATGGTTTCAAGTCGTTATAGTCAAATGCATCGGGACCCACGAAAAAAGAGTCGGAGCCCATACGATATACCACAGCTTGATTGATGGCTTGCTCCACCATTTTGTAGTCTTCTTCGGAAGTACACAATTCTTTCATGGACTGAAGTGCATCAAACAGGTGGGGACGATAGAAGAAACGCCAGGAATAATTCGTATAGTCGGAGGCTTCCGTTATTTCCGTCAGGGGATTATCCTTTAGTTTCGTTCTGGGTAATACTTGACGGAATGTTTCGGCCAAAGGTTCCAGACAATCGGTTTTTATCACGGAGATAACCATTCCGAAACCGTTGTAAATATAACTCAGGTCGCGGCTAACGACATCTTCGTAATAGGTTTTGGCCATTTGCGTGACGTCTTCGCTGAAAAGTCCCTTTTGAATCATATTTATGTAGTAGGCACCATTTCCTGGTATGACGATAGGTGATGCTACCACGTAGTCTGTCACTTTTCGCAGGTCGTAAGCAACTTCCAATCCCTGCATAATACAAGCATCAAAGAAGATATAGCGAAAATGCAGGCCAGTTTGCTGAATAGCCTCAGCCATATCCGAAATATTCATCTGGGAACCGATTTCGTCCTCGGCATTTTTATCTTCTATCATGCT
The DNA here is from genome assembly GCA_947167835.1 of uncultured Prevotellaceae bacterium. Lineage (GTDB taxonomy): Bacteria > Bacteroidota > Bacteroidia > Bacteroidales > Bacteroidaceae > Alloprevotella. The sequence goes on along the minus strand of CAMVJO010000039.1, from coordinate 12,573 downwards.
GCCGTCACTACCTACGTCTATGCCAAAAGATTTTTTCCTTGGACTACGCACATATTTCGTGTTGATAGCAGGCAACCACCCGTCAGAATGTGACCAAAGTACGAGGCCGTATTCCTTTGCCGGCACATTCTGCTGCATCCATCGGAGCACTTCTGCAAAATGAGCGGGATCGGAAGAATTTGCTTCGCTCTCCCACGATTTTAATAGGCAGGGATTGTCGTTATCACTGAATATCTGATAAATTCGAGGGGCATTTGCATCGTCAAAATAGACTAATAATCTATCATCTGGCGAGAGAAACTTTCTTCCTGCCATCATTTCTGCCGAATCACTGCGATGTAGGCTTTTTGCACCAAGCGAATTTTGAGCAGCCATGTAAATGAGAACAGTACGTCGGCCTTCTTCGTGAGGAAGTCGGAGACGTTCGTTCCAATCTACGTCATCGTCACTACAGGCGGGGAGCAAACCACACACGAGCAGGAGCAAGCATACGCTTATGGGCATCCACAGCCTTTTTGCAGCGGACAACAGCATGGTATGTCTGACGTATTTCAGATTACTGTTCATCTATTGTTTTCTACACCTTACTTTTTCTATCGTTTCAATGCTATTCCAGGGCGAAATCCCGCGACTATCAATTATTAACCACCCACTTTTCGCGAAGGAAGCTCTCTAACGCTTCGCTTGTCATGCGCAAACGGAAGTTTCCTCCCTCTGCCACAGAAATACCTCCGGTCTCTTCGCTGACAATAATGGTAATGCAATCGCTTTTCTCGCTTATTCCCAACGCAGAGCGGTGGCGCAGTCCGAGAGCCTTGGGAATGTCGGCGCTATGACTGACCGGCAGAATACAACCTGCGGCCCGAATTTTCTTTTTGCTGATAATCATAGCGCCATCGTGGAGCGGACTGTTCTTAAAGAAGATGGTTTCTATCAGACGTTGGTTTATATTTGCATTTAATAGCTCTCCTGTTTTGATTTCTTCGCTCAAACTCACTTCACGTTCGATAACAATCAAAGCGCCTACCTTCTGTTTGCTCATACTCATGCAAGCCATTACGATAGGCATGATGTTTTCGTTGGTAGATACGTTTCCCGATTTGCTTTGTCGTAACATTTTCACAAATATGTTCATTCTGCGATGCGTACCTATGGTAGAAAAGAAATTTCTTATCTCTTCCTGGAAAATAATTACCATAGCCAAAGCACCAATGCTCATCAACTGATCCATGATGCCGCCTAAAAGTCGCATATCCACGACATGTGTTACGACAAGCCAGGTAAGTATGAAAATAAGGATACCCGAAAACACTTTTGCCGAGCGTGTTTCCTTCATAAGCTTGTAGATATAATAAAGCAGTAAGGCTACAAGCAGGATATCTATGATGTCTTTTATTCCGAAACTTAGCAAAATAAACGTATTTTAGATGTTTTGTTTAATAACTGCGCAGGATTTCTTTTTCAATCCGACATATCACTTATGGGTTGCCCTCAAAAAGAAGATAATCGCAATATACAGAAACGTTTTTCCCCGAAATTAAAACTTATTGTCAGGCTATCAATTACTATTCCCTGGACTTCCATTTAGTGCCTCGACTATTCTAACACATTCTACGGCTTCGCGAACATCGTGTACCCGCAAAATATGAGCACCCTTCTGCAAAGCAACAGTATGTAGCACAGTCGTTCCATTGAGTGCCTGATCGGGTGTGATATGCAGCAGTTTATGTATCATAGACTTGCGCGAAATTCCGACAAGCAGGGGACATTGTAATTCATGCAGGAGTTCCAGACGATTCATAACGTCATAATTCTGCCCAAGTGTCTTTTGAAAGCCGAAACCCGGGTCTATTATCACGTCATTTACGCCATATTCCCGAAGTTGTGCCACTTGCCGAGCCAATTCGGGCAGCATCTGTGTCATAGCGGGCATCTTTTCATCCATAGCCTGATTATATGTCAGCACATACGGCACATTGAGTTGTGCTACAGTGCGAAACATTTCTTTATCAGCCTTTCCTCCGGATATATCATTGACCAATGTCACGCCATATTTCTCTACGCACATTTTTGCCACGCCAGAGCGAAAGGTATCTACGGAGATGGGAATATTCTCGGGCACCAACCTACGGATAATGGGGAGCGACTTTTTCAGTCTTTCCACTTCTTCGGCCTCTTCTACGGGCTTTGAATCAGGACGTGTGGAACAAGCGCCTACATCTATGATGTCTGCACCGTTTTCCAGCATATACTGCACATGACTGGCGATATCCTGCTCTGAAAACCGACGGCTCTCTGCAAAAAAAGAGTCGGTAGTGACATTGAGTATGCCCATAATGCGGGGCACATCGAATGTCAGTAAGTTTCCACGGCAGTTAATCGAAAGCATGTAAGAATAAACGAATGAATTTCAGTATGTGTCAGAGATTAGGCCTGACCTATTCCGACACATACTGAACAAATTTCCTGATTTACTTTACCAATGCGAGGGTATCGCGGGCAATGAGCAATTCTTCGTCGGTCGGAATCACACAAACGGTGACTGGACTGTCGGGAGTGGAGATAACGGCTTCTTCGCCATTCACTTTTTTGTTTTTCTCTACGTCGAGTTTCACACCAAGGCACTCCAAACCTTCCAAAGCTCCCTGACGAACATCCCATTGGTGCTCTCCCACGCCGGCGGTGAAGACTATGATATCACAACCTCCCATTGCAGCGGTATAACTGCCTATATACTTCTTGATACGGTAGTTATACATTTCGAGAGCTACCTTGCAAAGTTCGTTACCCTGCTCAATGGCGGCACCTACTTCGCGCATATCGCTCGAAACACCCGTGAAACCTTTCATTCCGCTCTGCTTATTGAGCAAATCATTGGCTTGTTGTGTATTCAGTCCTTCTTTTTCCATAATTGTAAGGATGGCAGAAGGATCTATGTCGCCGGTACGTGTACCCATCATCAAGCCTTCGAGCGGTGTCAGACCCATAGAAGTATCTACACACTTACCATTTTTCACAGCACTGATACTTGCGCCGTTTCCTATGTGGCAAGTGATGATTTTCTTCGTGGTAACATCCACTCCCAGGTATTCTCCTACACGTTGCGTCACGAATCTGTGACTTGTTCCGTGAGCTCCGTAGCGACGGATGTGATAATCCGTGTAATACTTGTACGGCAACGCATAATAGTACGCCTTTGGCGGCATGGTTTGGTGGAATGCTGTATCAAAGACAAAGACTTGCTGCAAGTCAGGCAGTTGCTTTTTCACGGCTTCGTAGCCTTTCAGGTGAGCAGGACTGTGCAAAGGTGCCAAACCCATGAAGGGTTTCCAATTTTCCAGCATTTCAGGAGTTACTACCTGGCTGTCTGTATATGTTCCGCCGGTCACAATGCGATGTCCTGCGGCACTGATTTCGTCAAGGCTCTTGATAGCGCCTACTTCATCGGACAAAAGGGTATCAAACATCAGGCGTATTCCTTCGGAGTGCGTAGGAAGGTCGGCCATTTTTATCTTGTTTTCGCCGTTTGGCAACTTGTATTTAATGAAAGCTCCATCAAGGCCGATTTTTTCTATACCACCCTGTGCCAGAACCTGTTCATTTTCCATTTCATAGAGCTTGTATTTGATAGACGAGCTGCCGCAATTGATTACGAGTATCTTCATTTTTGTTTTTTAGTATTTGAAAGTTTTACTTTGTGTTAGCGATTGCATGAAATATGGCACCTGTATTATGCTTGCTGCTTGGCAGCGATGGCTTGGTTGGCAGTAATGGCCACCATCATATAGACATCTTCTACCGAGCAGCCGCGACTCAAATCGTTCACGGGACGGGCAATACCCTGCAGGATAGGACCGATGGCCAGTGCGTGGCCAAGGCGTTGTACCAGCTTGTAACCGATATTTCCCACCTCGAGGGAAGGCGCTACCAGCACATTTGCTTTTCCTGCTACCGTAGAACCCGGGGCTTTGCTCTGACCTACGCTCGGAACGAGAGCAGCATCGGCCTGCAATTCGCCGTCTATCTGAAGATTGGGGTCCATTTCTTTTGCCAAACGCGTAGCTTCTACCACTTTATCCACCACTTCGTGCTTGGCACTTCCCTTTGTTGAGAAACTAAGCATAGCTACACGCGGTTCCATGCCAGTAATTGCCTGTGCTGTACGGGCAGTCGAAACAGCTATCGTGGCTAATTGTGCGGCATCGGGCACGGGAAGTACGGCTACGTCGCCCATAACGAGAACGCCGTCTTCGCCAAATTCGGGTGCCTGGGTGACAAGCAACATTGCTCCGCTCACACAGGAGATGCCTGGGGCGGTACGGATGATTTGCAGGGCGGGGCGCAAAACGTTACCGGTGGTATTCTGTGCGCCAGCCAACTGACCGTCGGCTTCGCCGTTCTTAATAATCAGACAGCCCAGGAAGAGGGGATCTTTCACGCGTTCGCGGGCTTCTTCTATCGTCATTCCCTTACTTTTACGCAATTCAAAAAGTAATTGTGCATACTCTTCCTGCTTGGGATGGTTCAAAGGATCTACTATCGTAGCCTTTTCGATGTTTTTCAACTCCCATTTTGCAGCCAACTGGCGGATTTCATCGGGATTACCGATGATAACGAGATCGGCTACGCCATCAGCCAAAACTTTGTCGGCCGCTTTCAATGTACGTTCCTCTGTTCCTTCGGGCAATACGATGCGCTGCTTCTGAGCTTGGGCACGTGCCACAATTTGTTCGATAAGTGTCATAAATGTATGGATTTAATTAATCTATTTCCAACGTTTTCGCGCGCTCGTGCGCAATACTGCGCAAATTTATGAAATTATTTTGATTTTTGCCCTATCCTACCTGCATTTATTGTAGCCTATACTCGTTTTTGTTCGGTTTCGGAATTATATAGCAGTTATCCACAGTTTTTCATATCCGTGCTACGAAAATGGCTCTGGAAAATAAGTCCGAGCTAAATTCAGTTAGCTCGGAGTTAATTTTAGGGTAGTTCTAAAAATTAGGTTTTAAAATTTTGTGAAGCTTTTTTTGGTCTGTATGCTTTTTCAATCTTTTTGGCGCCATTGTCTTTAATTCCTTGAACCATAGCTTGCTATGCTTCTGCGGCATTAAAAACAAAATCACTCAAAAATCTTTGAATTCTTCGCGCACACTCTGTTTGTTGTCTGCCCCGTAGGGTGAAGCTCTGCGGGTTGCAGGAACAAACGTATAGAGAGTGTAAGCAAATCAAAACAGCCTAATTTTTAGAACAACCCTTTAATTATCTCATAATTAGTTTTTGATACCTAAAAACTATCCACATCTACGCGCCCTTTGTTCATCGGAATTATGCAGTATTTTTGACGTATAAAAAAATACCCTCGAATTAAGGGAAAATAGCTCGGAGATAAAAAAATTTTTAGCTCGGAGATAATTTTAAATAGTGTCGAGATAAAAAAAATTAGCTCGGAGGTAAATTTTGATATCTCCAAGCCATTTAGCCCATATTGCCCAAATTGCCCATTTTCCCCCATAGAAATCATCCGCAAAGAGGTCGTAATTCCGTAATAACGTCATACCGTTATAACGAAAAACCGAAAAAACAAAACGCAAAGTGCTTAGCGTTTTCTTTTATTCTCCTTTACGTAGCGGGTTTCGAGGATATAATTATGAACAAAGGGATGACAAAGGAACGAAGTCGGGGCATCGTCCAGAATTTTTCGGATTTGTGCCGTCAGAACGGGGATGGGATATTGGCTACATATCATCATAAAAAAGCCTGTGCCGAGCACATTTCCATAATTGTCCTGCACAAATTTCGTTTCGAGGTCTTGCATCCGCGTACTTAACTTACGGGTTTGCGAACTGAGCTTCTTACGCACTTCTTGTGGCGATTTACCTTCTCGTATCAGGCGCATATACTGTTGTTGCACGCCCCAAATATCGTTGTCTATACGTTCTTTTTTGCGCCAGAACTCAGCTAATTTATTGTTGAGCGGACTGCCCTTGACGCGTTGTCCGAAATTATCGACGAAGATATCCACTTTTCCGTTTTCAAGCACAACGGGCATCACGTTTTCGTTACCCATACACAACTGTGCCCACACTACGGAATCGACATCGCCTTGAAAACTGAAACGACCATGCACTACCTGACAAGAATCCACGTTACTCCTGACGGTTCCGTCGGGCGAAATGGTGAGATATAGCATACGGCCATCCATAACGGGCAGGTTGGAATTGCCTGCTATGTTGTATTGCTGCGAACATGACGTAAGCAGCAACAGAAAGCCCGAGATAAAAATGCTATATACTGATTTTTTCATGCTTTTTGCACGGATATCTCCGTTTTGCTAGAGCAAAATTAGTATTCTGCCGCCATACAGCATCGAAAAAAGCAAAATAAAAATCGAAAATAAATATTTTTTAGTTTTTCAGTCCTGAAAATCGGGGCGTTTCTTAAAAATATTCACATTTCGAGAGGAGAAGAACAGCGTTTAGAACGATAAACAGAGTGTGGCACCGACACTTTTGCCGTATGGCTCGTACTGCGGAACCACTACGGCACGGACAGGCGACTCTTTGTCCCATCCCAGGAGCTTCTGCTCCAAAGGAAGCAGCCATTTCGCCGCACGCGCCGAGAAAAACCCGATGCCTGCACCCGCCAGCACGTCGTTCAGAAAGTGTTTGCCGGCACGCATCCTGAAATAGCCCGTACATCCTGCCGCAAAATAGCCTGCAAGTCCTACCCAAGTGCCGTATTCCATGCGCAAAAGTTCGGCCGTCATAAAAGCAGTGGCGGTATGTCCAGAGGGAAAGGAGTGGAAATTCCGCTTATTGGGGCGCTCTTCTCTCACAACGTGCTTCAATCCTTCAACAAGTCCTGTCATAATCGCAAAAGAAGTGAGCTGCATCATCAGACGGTCGGCAAAACAATGCTTTGCCTTGACGCCCGTAAAATCCAAGCAGAGAAACCCCGCAATAGGTACGATGCGTGAGCCTTCCATGGCGAGTTTAGAAACCGTATGTTCGTGGTTCATAATTTTCCATTCCTGCCCAATACCCACAGCGCCGGCAAAGACCAAAGCACCAGGCACTATAAGTTCAGCAGGTCGGAGGTGCGAATCCGTAGGTTCGGAATATCGCACACTATCAGGCAGTTCCTGCCCCGCAGATGTGGACAGGACGGCATTGCTGCACACAAAAAACAATATAAACAGGCAGCGTAGATTCATCATCCGTTTATCCCTGATAATATACACGCTTCACGCGTTCACTGACCGAAGTTAAAATCTCGTATGGGATAGTTTCGAGCACATCGCTCAGCACCGTCACGGGCAAGTTGTTGCCGAAAATCTCTACACTGTCACCTTCCTTGCAGTCTATGTCGGTAACATCGATCATACACACGTCCATACAGATATTCCCCACATATTCCGCACGTTGTCCGTTCACAAGACAATAGGCGTGGCGATTTCCCAAATGACGGTTCAGACCATCTGCATAACCGATCGGCAATGCGGCAATACGGCTCGGACGCACTATCGTTCCCTTACGACTATATCCTACCGTGTCGCCAGCCGGTACTTCGCGAATCTGAAGTATCGTAGTTTTCAGCGTCGTAACATTATGCAAAATGCGGTTGTCTATTGGATCTATGCCGTATAATCCGAGGCCAAGTCGCACCATGTCGAGATGACGTTCAGGGAAACGCTCGATACCTGCGCTGTTACAAATATGACGTATGATGTGATGAGAGAAAGCCTGCTGCAAACGCTTAGAAGCCCTGTCGAACCTCTCGAATTGTTCGCGACTGAAATCATCAAAGGCGGGACTGTCGCTGCCAACGAAGTGAGAAAAAACAGAACGCGGGATGAGCGCCGTCTGATGTTGGAGACGGTCTATCAAAGCCTCGATATCATTTTCAGGATGGAAGCCCAAACGATGCATACCACTGTCTATTTTGATATGCACGGGGAAGTCTGTAATGCCAAGTCGTTCTGCCGATTTGATAAGTGCCTCCAACAACTGGAAATTATAGACTTCAGGTTCAAGACTGTACTCAAACATCGTATTGAATGCCGACATTTCAGGATTCATAATGATGATATTTCGCGTGATGCCAGCCTTACGCAATTCTGCTCCCTCGTCGGCAACGGCTACTGCCAAGTAATCTACACCACGATCCTGCAAAGTCTTGGCTATCTCGACACTACCGGCACCATATGCGGAGGCTTTTACCATACATACCATCTTAGTGGAAGGTTTCAGGAAGGAACGGTAATAATTCAGGTTCTCCGCAATCGCTTCAAGGTTGATTTCCAAAATCGTCTCGTGCACTTTGAGTGAAAGCAGGTCAGAAATATGTTCCAGCCCGAAGCGGCGCGAACCTTTCAGCAGGATAACTTCATCGTGCAGGGATTCAAGGAAACCGCTCTCCACAAGTTTTTCAATGCTCTCGAAGGTATGAACCGGTATATTGACCATACCTGAAAAATGCTCCCACTGGCGACCTATTCCCACGAACTTCTGCACGCCTCGGTGGGCAATCATTTCTGCCACTCTGCTGCAAATCTCGTGTTCCTCCAAGCCGGATTGCTCTAAGTCCGTCAGAATAAGTGTGTGTGCACGACCATTAGGATTTGGCCGGCGCTGCATGAAATCAAGTGCGATATCAAGTGACAAAAGGTCGCTGTTATAACTATCGTTAATCAAGGTGCATCCGCGTTCCCCCTGCTTAACTTCCAATCGCATGGCGAGAGATTCCAGTTCCCGCATACGAAGGGCTATTTCCTCCGCAGTCAGGTTTAAACAAAGGCACACAGCAAGGCAATGCACGGCAGCAGTAATGGCGGCCTCGGTGATAAACGGCACTTCTACGCAGTCACTTGCTTTTTGATGCCAGGTATAATAGATTTTTGTACACTTATCGCCCTTTTCCACAGCACTGATATACAATGGTGCCTGACTATTCTTTTTTGACCACGCCAAAACAGTTCCTGAAACGTCGGTTAGATTCATGCACTCCCCGATTATTTCGTCATCGCCGTCATATATCACGACTTTGCAGCCACGAAATAGGCGCAACTTCTCCAGACATTTTTCCTCAATGCTCGAAAAATTCTCCTGGTGTGCAGATCCTATGTTGGTAAGCACCCCTATCGTGGGCTGAATCATATCTGCCAAAGAACGCATCTCACCTGGTTGAGAAATGCCCGCCTCAAAAATTCCGATTTGCGTACGTTCGTTAAGTAAGCATAGCGATAATGGCACACCAATCTGAGAATTAAAAGAACGGGGCGAACGTGTGACATTCATGCTCGGAGAAAGCACTTGATAAAGCCACTCTTTCAACATGGTTTTGCCGTTGGAACCCGTAATACCTATGACCGGAATCTTAAATTCCTCGCGATGTTTCTGGGCAAGTCGCTGCAACGCTTTGATAGGACTGACAACCTGAAGGAAAACCGCCTCAGAAAATTCGGTATCCCAGTCTATGGGCAAACTTCCTACGACAAAAGCACGCACACCTCGACGATAAAGATCGCTAATGTAGCGATGTCCATCGTTTTGCTTCGTTTTAAGTGCAAAGAACAAGGAGGTTTCTGGAAATGCCAGCGAACGACTGTCTGTTAGGAACCAGTCAATTCTTGATTCCGCAGACATTTTTCCAAATACTTGGGCACCTATAAGCGATGCTATCTTAGCTAATTGATAATTCATAGGAGATATGATTTGTTATATTCGGTATTTAATTCTATATACTCGGGATTTAGTTTTTTATATTCGGTGTTTAATTGTTTAATTCAACGTAACTATTCAAAAATACTGATATACTGCTATTTATATACGGGAAATGAACTTATAGTTGCCACTTATTTTTGAATTGCTGCACACGCTTTTCGATTATCTCGTGGTGTTTTTTCGTTTCCTCGGTATCATCATTCAATAGCCTGTGCTCCATCATTTTTTGTATGGGTTTCCATTCGCGTATGTACTCCTTAGTTGATGCTGCAAAGCACCAATCTTGCAATCGCTCCCAGATATATTCGGCTGCCTGCTCGGAAGGATGCAACATATCGGCATCATAAAAACGATAGTCGCGCAATTCGTCATTTACTATCTCGTATGCTGGAAAATAGTGCAGACGTTTTTCGGAATCTTCCTGCATAAGTTGATGAATGGCCAGGAGTAATGTTGCTTTGCTCAACTGACTTTCGTGATAGCCGTACTTTGCGTAACGATATGGGCTAACTGTGAAAACGATGTGCAGGTTTTTCGGTAGTAAAGTCAGGAGTTCCTGCCAATCGCTCACGATTTCGGAAACGTTTAACGTGGCTTCGCAAAATTTTCCGGCAGGTTCTTTGTGACAGTTGCTGACTACGAAAGGATTTGTTCTCAAATATCCTTTGATACTGGCGGGATAATTCGGCTTTGCATCGGAAAAGTCCAATTTACTTGGCTGACAATCCAAACTTGCTTCGGGCAATTCCGAATTTCTTACCAGACGATCCATACTTGCTTCGGATAATGCAGAATTATTTGCGGGACATTCCGAAGGCACTCCTTTTAAATAATATACATGGTTGGTTCCGAATGTGACAAAGAGGACTTCGCTCGATTTAAGTGTGTCTGCGCCTTCTTTTAGTCCGAGTTCTACTTTTTTACGGCAGTCCTGCAAAGTTTTTCCGCTGAACAAGGATGTGTGCATCCAGGAGTGATAGAGATTATCGCTGCCCTTAAAAAACCAACTGTCGTCACTTTTGCCTTTTATGAGGGCACGCAATGCCAAACTGATGCTTTTGGGATTGTATTGCACACCGAAAGGATTGACTACGGCTGACAAATTGGATTTTTGCAACCTCTGCCCTATTCTTTCTACGAAGCAAGAGCCCATTAGCAGCATCCTACTATTTGGTTGCACGCAAATAGGGGAAGGTGGAAGGTCGATAACTGTACGAAAGTTCATTACAAAATTTTTTTTGCACACATAAATCCATGCAAAATTACAACATTTGCGTGAAAAGAGCACACCTTTATCGTTTAATCGTGAAAAAAGTTGTACTTTTGCGCCCACAATTAAGAAACAAACCAAACCTGATGCAGATTTTCGTGCATCCGAGTGCTTGAATAACCTCGTAAAAAACAAGAAATATGAACAAACAGAAACCTACTGTGAGTATTCTCTACATGACGTTAGGAATACTTTTTTGTGTTTGCCTGATTGCGGCAAACGTATTGGAGACAAAGCAGATTACCGTCGGACCTTTTGAACTGACTGCCGGTGTCATCGTTTTTCCCGTGTCGTATATCATCAATGACTGCCTGGTAGAAGTCTGGGGCTTCGCTCGGGCTCGAACTGTGATATGGCTTGGATTTATTATGAACTTCCTTTTTGTGATTTTCGGCTTCATAGCCGATCTTTTGCCCGGGGCAGAATATTGGCATGGGCAGGAAGGATTTCATATCGTGTTCGGATTGGCACCCAGAATCACACTTGCATCATTTATCGCCTTCCTTGCCGGAAGTTTCATGAATGCTTATGTAATGAGCCGCATGAAATATTCTCAGAAAGGCAAGTATTTCTCGTTTCGCGCCATAGCATCAACTATTGCCGGCGAGTCAATAGACAGTATCATCTTCTTTCCGCTGGCTTTGGGCGGAGTTGTTCCCAGTAAGACGTTGCCAATCCTGATGCTGAGTCAGGTATTGCTCAAGACGCTGTACGAAATTGTCATACTCCCCGTGACAATCCGCGTTGTCAAGCTGGCAAAGAAATATGAAGACATGGATGTGTATGATGACAAGACGATGTATCATATTTTCCGCTTCTAAGTCTAAGATTTCCCTACCCTATCTTTTCATTGAACCATGAAAAAACGCAATAAAGCCCTTGTCGTATTCAGTGGCGGGCAGGATTCCACCACTTGCTTGTTTTGGGCGAAAAAGAATTTTGAGGAAGTGGTGGCTTTATGCTTTGAATACGGACAGAAGCACCACAAAGAAGTAGAAATAGCGTGCCAGATTGCAAAAGATGCCGGAGTGCCGTTCATTCTCAAGGACGCATCTATCATCGGTACGCTGGGAAGAAATTCGCTCACGGACACTTCGCTGAAAATGGACGAGACAATACCCGACGGCAGCGAGTTTCCCAACACTTTTGTGCCGGGACGCAATCTTTTCTTCCTGAGCATGGCGGCTGTCGTGGCGCGGGAATTGGGTATCTTCGACCTTGTGACGGGTGTGTCGCAGACAGATTTCAGCGGTTACCCAGATTGTCGAGACAGCTTCGTGAGAAGTCTGAATGTGACGCTTAATCTGGCTATGGACGAGCAGTTTGTGATTCATACCCCACTGATGTGGATGGACAAGTCGGAGGTATGGGCTCTTTCTGACGAACTGGGTGTATTTGACTTGGTAAGAAATCAGACTTTGACGTGCTATAACGGAATTCCCGGCGACGGATGCGGACATTGCCCGTCGTGCAAACTGCGCCGTGAGGGACTTGAAAAATTTTTGGCCGAAAGAAACAAATAGATTAAGGGTTGTTCTAATAATTAGGCTGTTTTGATTATTCAAAGATTTTTGAGTG
>CAMVJO010000038.1 GCA_947167835.1 uncultured Prevotellaceae bacterium | reverse complement strand
TTTTCTTTCTATTGAATTAATGAGAATAAGAGAATTAAACATAGATGCGCGAAGCGAAAAAAAAATAATTCTCAAATTCTATCCATTCTTGACTTGTATAAAAATCCAGAATTATAATATGTACGAAGAATTACGTCTTTTGCTCCCTTCAGGGGCGCATATACTACGGACTATCCATACATAGGGCGCTGCCCTATGCTATTATCTCGCTGCCTTTTCAAGGCGTTCCCGCAAATGCTATCTATTTTAGAATAGGAATAAACGAATAAAAGGCCGCAGGAAAATGAAATCCTGCGGCCTTTCAAATGGTTTTGTATGTATTACGAATATTATTCTTCGTCTTCGTCGTCACCCCAGAGGTTTTGACGTGTCAGGGCGTTGCTACCGTCCATTTCTGTGTCACGTAATACTACACTTGCGCAAAGCATGGAAGCGTGTTCCATTCCTTCAAAATAGAGTTCGGGGGCAATATAGTTCTTTTTCATAATGTTCTATTGTTTTTGCTTGATTATTTAACGAGAACTTTCTTACCGTTTACGATATAGAGACCCTTCTGAGCCTTTTCTACGCGGCGACCGCTGAGATCGTAGATAGTGCCTTCAGTTGTGTTGAGCACCTTGTTGAGACCTGTTACATCGTCGAAGTAGAATGCACGAGCAGAAGTTTCGCTGGCAGGTACGTAGTATGCCTTCCAAGAAGCAATAGTGCGGTTGGTAGAGCTCAATGGGAAGAAGCCTACGCCCACTTCGTCCTGACCGAGGATGTAAGCGTTCACTTCGCCAGCAAGAGTTTCGCCACCGAACGCAACACCTGTGAGGAGGTTGCCATCAACTGTTTCGCCATCGTTTACAACGGGGAGGTTGTAAGTACCGGCAGCGTCAGCCTTCACGATAACCGGAGTCTTGGCAGCAACTTTAGCTACTTCGTTCAGAGCGAGGTAGTCATTACCCTTAGAAGTTACGCTGTTGAGGGTCAAACCTTCGACAGCCTGTACGCCAACGGGCAAGTACAGAGTGGCGTGGCGGGCATCAGAAACTTCAACGGGGATTTCAGTAACAGCTTCGAGAGTGAAGCGTGTGTTAGCAGCTTCGGAACCATTCTGGTCTGCCTTATTTGCGTTAGAAGCATGGTCAGGATTCCAAGCCCACAGCCAACGAAGAGAACCACCGTCAGGATTGAAGCGAACAACGTACTTACCTACTTCACCTGTTGCAGCCTCGAAAGCGAAATCAGTTACAGCAGTAGCATCACCGCGTCCCTTGAAGGCTACACCTGTAGAATAGTTATAGAGCATGCCATTTGCAAAGAACCAGATAGTGCTGGCATCAGCATCTGTCTGGAAGAGATAACGGGCACTGCTGCCTTCGCCTGAAACATTACCGGTGAGGTAAGTGTCGTGTGTGCTCTTAATGCGGAAAGCACTGCCGTTTACAGGCACATTGAACGCGAGGTTTGCAAGAACAGTCTGAACAGCTGAGAGTTGCTCTGCAACACTTGCAGGATTTTCGCTTGTAATAGCAGCATTTGCAGCAGTAAGCAAATCGGGAATAAGCGTAGTAATCATACTATTATATTCTGCCATATCTCCTGTGAAGCTAAACTGACCGTAGTCAAGACCACAATTCGTAGCTGAGAGTGTAGCCACAGCAGTCTTCAGTTCTTTCAATTTCTTCGCTGCAGGAGTAATCACACGCCATGTAGAACCGTTGTCGTTCACAGCATTGTTGCTTGTCCAGAAGCGGAGAGTATTGCCATTGTCGTTAATATAAGCATTGCTTGCCCAAGCTTCGTCAAGGAGAAGGAAGCCGTCAGTATAAGTAGCGCCCTGTTGGATAGTCCAGCGCTGAACACCGTCACGCATTACTGCGATAGGATAGTCGCCTGCATCAACAGTGGTAAGAGTCTTGCCTTCACCTGTAGCTTTGTTGTAAACTTCGATGCCAGTGTAGGGGTTACCCTTAAATGCCCACATGTATTCGTCAGTTTCTGCGTAAGAATTGTTTGTGGAATAAGGTTCTGTTGTACTGTCGTACTTCAAATACTTAGTTCCACGAAGTGAAGCTGAGTACCAAGTTGCGTTTTCAAAATCAGTAAACGGAACGAACGGCAGGTTGAAGGTAGCCGTGAAGGTTACTACGTTCTGTGCTTCATCTGCAACTGTTGTGATAGGAGCATCGCAGGTATATGAAGTAAATCCTTTCTTATATGCATCAGGTAATGTACTTACTACTTCACCAATAATGATTTCCTGTGGATCTGAAGCCCAAAGTTCAGTACCGTTACTGTCATTGACTTTATAAACAATATTGGTGGTTGTCACAGGTGCGGTAATTACCAACGCAAGGTCAACAATGGCACCACCATTGTTGATGATATAGTTACGGGGATCTGTGTTACCGCCCGGATCTTCACTTGCCCAGTCCATCTTCACACGCATACGGTAAGTTCCAGGGGTAGAAGGCATAACAAAGTTTGGCATATCCTTAGAAAGGCTGGGATTACCTACATTTACTTTTGACACCAGTTCACCTTCATCGGCAAAACTACCATTGTTATCTAAGTCAATATATACAAAACCGTGCTCCCAACCACCTGTTCTGGCGATATTGGGATGTACCTCGGTTTCAGCGGGGAAGGTAATGGTACGTGTTGCATCATTTGTCAGGTCTTGATAGCACAAGGTGCTCGTTCCGTTGTTGTAGAAACCGGTTGCAGATTGGTTACCCACTACAGAGTTTTCAAAAGTAATGCCATCAAGGTGACGGTCTGAACGAGTGTATGTCTGTGTCTTGGGGAAGTTAATCGGCCAACGAGTATCTTCGCAATCAACAGTAATGGTTGTTCCACTAATAGTTACATGATATGTCATATAACTGCTGCATTCGGCGGGGAATGTTACAATAACATCGCTTTCTACGACCTCTGCTGCATTAGAATATTCGGATTGACCATAAGTAATGTTATCGCCTTTAATAGTCATGGTCATTCCTTCAACAGCACCGTTCACAACAATGTTGTAATCGTATGTAGAAGCTACATATACGAGATTCCAAACATAGTCTGCACCATTAACAGTATAGGTGCTTGAACCTGATACAGCCATACCAGGAAGATTGGAAGCAGACACCTCTGTTCCATCATAGCAAATCACTTCTTTTTCGTAAAGAGGATTAGACTCACCATCTACAGCCACCATACGAACTACATAGAAGGGACCGTAAATGGCATATACGCTCCAACCGCCGGTACCGCCTCTGAAATCGCCGTTAGCGCAGTTGTAGTGGGCGCCACTGGCATTATCAAAGCTGACAAACGGAGTTGAATTGCTGAAACCGGTATCATAGTCGCTTACGTCAGAAGGAGCACGGTTTGTCAAAGTCAAATCCATACCGGTATCTGCAAATGCATGATTACCACTCAAAGATTTTCCATCGGTATAACGTGTCAGCCAATACTTTCCAGATGCAGAACCTGCATTAACCGAGAAAAGATAAGCTGAAGTCAAATCATACAGATAGTTTGACTCATTGTTGCGAGGGGGAATATTGACAAAGTCGCACCAACCCGGCCTTGTAACAGAAGGCATACGGAATGCATACTTTGCACCTGTTCCTGCCGACGCAACAAGTGCATCTTTTGTCACAGGAGTCAAAGAGCTATTCCACGTCGTAACAACTTGCGCTGTCATAGAAGAAATTCCCATAACGGCAAGCATCAAAAAGAGAAGGAGTTTAGTTTTTCTCATAGTGATTTTTGTTTTTGTGGTTAATAATAAAGTTAATTGTAATTTGTTAAAAAATTATTTTCGAGACAATTGTGTTTCGATAGGGTCGTCATACTGCTTTTGCAAGCGAACGAGTTCTTTTTGCAGGCGCTTCAGGGTTTTCTCTGTGCCCTTCTGTCCATATATATTATGGAGTTCGTGCGGATCGCTCTGCAAATCGTAGAGTTCCCACTGGTCTATGTCGCGATAGAAGTGGATGAGTTTCCAACGGCCGTCATAGACGCCATAATGACGCTTCACGCTGTGTTCGGCAGGGTACTCATAATAATGATAGTACAGGCTCTTGCGCCAGTTCTTGGGGTGCTGGCCCTTGAGAAGTGGGAGCAACGATGCGCCTTGTATGTCATTGGGAACAGTAGCGCCGGCCAACTCCACAAAGGTGGGGGCATAGTCAATGTTCTGCACCATCTCTGTGATAACGCCGTCGTCGTTGGGCAAGTTCTTGGCACGCTCTTCGCGCAATTGTTTGGGCAACTGCATCACAAGTGGGGTGGCAAACGATTCCTGATACATAAAACGTTTGTCAAACCAGCCGTGTTCGCCCATATAGAAGCCCTGGTCGCTGGTATATACCACCAACGTGTTTTCGTCCAGGCCACTCTGTTTGAGATAGTCGAGCACACGTCCCACATTGTCGTCCAAACTCTTTACGACCTTGGCATAGTCGCGCATATAGCGCTGGTATTTGAATTCGGCTACGGCTTTGCTGTTGTTGGTGGTGCGTCCGTCGCGCATATCGGGGAAGCGGTTGTAGAAATCGAGCGAGAGTGAATCGTAGAACCAGCTATACTGCAACAGATCCTTGCTATCAAGGCGCGAAACCATGTTCCGATAGTTTTCCGAGAGGCGGGTTTTCAAATCAGGACGGAACATCTTGGTATCATATACGATGTCCATGTCGCGATCTATGTGCATTTCCTGCTGTTGTGCGGCCAAACGTCCCTGATAGTCGTCATAGAAAGTCTCGGGCACGGGGAAGGTTTTGTCTTCGTACTCGCGCAGATATTTCATTTCGGGCAACCAGTTACGATGGCAGGCCTTGTGATGGATAAGCAGGATGAACGGACGCGATTTATCACGCTGATTTTCCAACCAGTCGATGGATTTATCCGTAATGATATTGGTAAGATAACCTTGCTCACGCACGGTATCATTATTCATCGTGATAAAGTTGGGATTGTAGTAGTCGCCTTGCGCCGGCAGGATATTCCAGTAGTCAAAGCCTGTGGGAAGACTTACCAAATGCCACTTACCGATGATTGCCGTCTGGTAACCTGCCTGTTGCATGAGCTTAGGCATGGTCTGCTGCGACCCGTCGAAAATTCCGTGCTCGTTATTGGTAAAACCGTTCTTATGACTGTGTTTTCCCGTGAGCATACAGGCTCGGCTCGGGCCGGAAAGCGAATTGGCCACGTAGCTCTGTGTGAAGCGCACGCCGTCAGCCGCAATGCGGTCAAGGTTTGGTGTCTCTATGTTGCTCTTATCGTAGCAGGACATCATCTGCGCAGTATGGTCATCGGTCATAATATACACGATGTTATACCTTTGCGCAGTAGCTGCCAAAGGCAATACAGAACTCAGAAGGATAACTTTCTTATTCATTGGAATAATGTTTTTTCAGAGAGTTAGAAGGGAGGACGTTCCCGAGCCTTTCGTTATTACGTCACACCATATATATAATATAAGGAGTGTTCAGAAAGGCACAGGGGGTTCCCTTTCTACTTCCTCTGACATTGCTAATGCTTCCGCGCCGTCAAAACGATTCGCCGGTCATAGAGTAAACGATATCCATGATCTGCTTACCGAGGGCATCGGCTTCTTCCATGGTATGTGCCTCGGAATATACGCGGATGATGGGCTCTGTATTACTCTTGCGGAGGTGTACCCACTTATCGGGGAAGTCAATCTTCACACCGTCGATGTCGGTAACTTTTTCGTCTTTATAGCGCTCCTTAATCTTGTTCAGAATACCGATAATGTCGGTACCTGGAGAAAGGTCTATGCGATTCTTTGCGATATAGTAGTTCGGGTACATAGCACGCATCTCACTTGCTTTTTTACCTAACTTAGCCATGTAGGTAAGTATGAGAGCGATACCAACCAATGCGTCGCGACCGCTGTGAGCACGGGGATAAATCACACCACCGTTGCCTTCGCCACCGATTACGGCGCCAGTTTCGTACATCTTCGTCACTACGTTCACCTCGCCTACGGCAGAAGCAGAATAACGGCAGCCATACTTCTCGGTTACGTCGCGCAAAGCACGGGTAGATGAGAGGTTGCTGACGGTATTACCCGGAGTATTCTGCAATACATAGTCAGCAACGGTTACGAGTGTGTATTCTTCACCATACATCGTGCCGTCTTCGCAAATGATTGCCAAGCGGTCCACATCGGGATCGACAACAAAACCGATATCGAAGTTCTTTTCACGACGCATCATGTCCATAATGTCGCCAAGGTTCTTGGCAAGAGGTTCGGGATTGTGGGCAAAATCGCCGGTTGGCTCAAGATTGAGGCCTTTCACCTCGGTAACGCCTAATTGTCCGAGCAAACGGGGCAGTATCAGGCCACCGACAGAGTTTACTGTGTCGAGAGCCACACGAAAGTGGGCTTTACGGATGGCTTCTACGTCCACAAGTTCCAAATCCTTGATCATTTCAATATGACGCTGGTCATACGAATAGTTCTTGATGTAGTTTCCAAGATGATCTACGTCTGTATAAACGAAGTCTTCCTTATTCATGCGGCGCACTACGTCCTGTGCTTCATTTGCCGGCAGGAATTCTCCGCGTTCGTTGAGCAGTTTCAAAGCATTCCACTGGCGTGGATTATGACTGGCGGTTAAAATGATACCACCGCAGGCATGCTCCATCACAACGGCCAACTCTGTGGTGGGAGTGGAGGCCAAACCGATGTTTACTACATCGAAGCCAAGTCCCATAAGGGTACCGCAAACAACGTGACTGACCATTTCGCCAGAGATACGGGCATCACGTCCCACTACTATCTTTCTACGATACTGTCCCTTGCTGGCAATGGGTTCGCGCAGGGCTGCAAAAGCCGAAACTGCCTTTACAATGTCTAATGGATTCAGGGTGTCACCGGGTTTTCCACCGATAGTGCCACGAAAACCTGAGATTGATTTGATTAATGTCATAGTACTATTATTATTAAAGTTGATTTTGCTTTTTCAGACGTATCTATCTACTTCGATGCTTTCACTTTTTATACGTAGCCTTCTGCACGTTTTCATCGTCATAGACTACTTTCTTGAGTTCCTCGGGAGTGGGTTTCACTCTGCTGCGAGTCAGTTCGGGAACGTTGTAACTCTTGAAGAGCAGTCGGTGATATTCGGGATCTTCCTGGGGCAAGATGAAAGCCTTGTGAGCTTTTCCTTCTTTATCGAAGTAAGCGATGGCGGGGCGGGTGAAGTTTTTGTCTTCCCTTCGGCTGCTGAATACAATCCAACGGCCATTGCTGCTCCAAGCGTGGTAACTGTCCACGTTATCGCTGTTGGCATTTTCCAAAGGATAGATTTCTCCGCTGCGCAAGTCCTTTACCCACAAATCGCTGTCGTCATGCCAGATATGGAATTGGCCGAAACTGCCGAGGGTGAAGAGCAGATAATTTCCATCGGGGCTCACGCGGGGCACGGTGGCGCTCATTCCCATAACAGCGCAGTCCACTTCCATCTGTGGTTCGCCGAAAGTGCGGGTTTGTTCGTCAAAAGTGATGCTCTTGATGTTATAACGCACTTTATCCCAGTGGCGCATCACGCTGTCGGGGCGAGAAGCAGCAGGAGTACCTGCAAACGGAGGAAAGTCTGCCACACAGAAGTAAATCTTCTTGCCATCGGGTGCCCAACAGGGGAAAGTTTCCATGTCGGTGTCGGTCTTCAGGATATTTGTCAGGGTTCCTTTGTCGGCATCGAAGAACACGAGGTCGCTACCGTAGTCTATAACTTCGATTTTGTTCTTATTGACAACGTGGAATGCCTGTCCCGTAAGATTAGACGAGAACACCACCCAGTTTCTGCTGGGATGCCAGGCGGGATATACGCAGTTTGAAAGAACGGAATCGACACGCATATTCATTTTCCGGAGTTTTCCGTTATCATAAAAGACAGTTCCGCCATGTTGTGCGCGGACATGGAAAAGCATGCGGTCGGTATCGTAGTTTTGGTAGTTATGACAATTCACGCAATGGTTGTTTTCTTCGTCAAACTCGCGATTATTCTCGTATATGACGTATTCATCGAAATTTTGCAGGTCGCGTTGATAAAGTCCCAACTGACGATAGATTTCATAACTGGGTTCTATCAGACGATAGGACAGGTATCTGTCTATATCTTCCTCGGCAACGAAGGTATTGAAGGCAGGAAAATGCTGCCACTGGCCTTCTCTTTCCACATAGACGGTGGTTTTCAGGGTTTTGCCGCGGTTTTCCTGTACCAAGTTGCGCCATTCGAGGGAATCGAAGCAGAGTCTGGAATCTTCTGCCGAACCTGCTGTGATATACTTGCCGTCGGGTGCTTCCATCTTGCACACAAACTTGTCGCCGGCGTTATCTACCAAGAAGTTCATCGGCGCTATGTTGGCAGGAATCGTCACTTCTTCATAATCGGGGTAGATATGCAGGGTGTCTGTGGCGGCCTGACTCTGTTCGGGTACGCTTAACTTTGGCGCACAAGCCGTAAACAGGAGGACGGACAGTATATATATGATGGTATGTTTCATGTTTATTCTAATAGCCAGAATTTGAGAAATATTTTAATTGACGCCCGAATTACTTGAGCTCTTAGCCACCTGATTAGGATTGTTGTTTTCGCAATAATAGTAGTAGAAATAACTTCCCAACCAGTTCTGTCGCAGGTTATCGCGCATGGCATCTTTATCGCCTACGTAGGCTTTTGCAGCAGTGGCGAAGGCCTGCACCTGTGTCATGACATAATCGCTGACGCTGCCCTTGAATCTATCTAAAGCATGGTCATTGGGATTCGTCATGTCGTACAACACGATGGCTTCCTGCATACATTGCGGCAGTGGCCAGCCTTTCTGTTGGAAAGCCATGGCGCGAAGCATGAAAGAACGGAGGTCCTTGCTGTAAAGTGTGGCGGCAGCACTCGTTATGAGCGTGGCATCGCTACCTGAAAGCAAGCCCATATTATATCCCATGAAGGTAGGCTGACGGTAGTACTGCTCAAATCTGCTTTCATGCGGATAAAGCGACATGACGTGCGAGAGTTCGGGATCTTCCTTGATCAAATCGCGATTTTCTATCATGGGTTCGTATTTTTCTACGAAGGCTTTTTCAAACGGCACGAGGCTAAGTATCCTCATGTACTTCTTTGCCAGCAGGGGCTCGTCATTAAGTATGGAACATATCGCCATACGTTTCAGATGCCGCAGACGCAATCCATTCGATACCACATGTTCAAAAGCGGAGTGGTAGGCTGGATTCAGCAATCCGGCAGCATAGTTACAGTCGGGCAGCAGTAAGCTGTATTCGTCGTTCTTCGACCTTTCATTCAGTCGGACATCGGGATAATGGAACGGGATTTGGAAAAGACGATCCAGAATTTGGTCGGTAAATACCAGACCTATAGCATAATATGCCGCTACGGTTCTGTTGGGCTGGCGGGCAGCCAAACCGTCCTCTATCATACCCTGCCAATCTCCTTCCATCATACGGTTTTGCTGGCGGCAACTGGTAATTTCGTTGTCGTTGATGTATGATGCAGCGTACCACGCACCGGCTGTCACCAGGATAATGGCGAGTATGCCGAAGGACACGCTGTATTTACCGGATGTCTTGGGTTTTTCCGACCATAAAAGCTCCAGTAGGAAGGCACCTGTGCATAGCGCAAAGGCACTGAAAAACAGCACAAGGAACGTAAATCCTTGCAGGCCGCAGATACAGCCCGCAACTCCTGCCACAACGAGCAATAAGAGGGCGAGAGTGAGACGGTTCTTCGTCTTCTCACCCTTTCTGAACGGTTGTCTGAGCAGGAATGACACAGGTAATGCCACCAATGCCAGAGCCATAAAGGTGAGCATCGGCACTAAGAGGAAAACCGACGGCTCTACCTCGAAAAAGATATTATATCCCAACTGCACATACCAGGCAAAAAAGCCTAAAGGTACGAGCCAGGCTATGCTCCATAGGCGCGACGGAATCCTGCATACGTAGTTAATGAGCCAAACTATGGCCGTCAGCATCAAAGCCAGCAATGTTCCGCCAATCCATCGGCAGGAAAACAGACTTAGTGCCAGACGTCCGGCAAAATACCAGTTGCCGAACTCCATATCCGTGACGGGTTTCATCAGGGCTGCGTCCAATGCTACAAAGCTCTCCTGTTCCGTACGATAAAGTACGTCACCATAGAGAATACACAGCAGACTCCAGATGGCCAAGAAGCCAAAAAGATAGGTATAGGCGGGTTTCCCTTGCATACGTGCAAGGAAACCGACCTTTTGTGATTTCTTTTCGTCTTTTACGGGCGCAGAAACCACTTTTTTCGTGTTTGAAACGAATTTTCTCTTATTATGTGCTGACATAAATACTATACAATTCCGCGCAAATATACTAAAAAAATCTTAAAACGTACTCTTTCCTTGCTTTTTTTTGACAAAATAGCTTTTTCCCGCCGATTTTTGAACCTTTTTGAACGACTTTTCGCAAAGGCTTCTTCTTTTGTTTTTTCTTTATCGGCTATTACGTTTCTATACCGGTTGTCTCTGTTTGTTTCTGCCACGTTTTTGTTTTATCTCACGTATGATACTTTGTTATCTCAAGTGAGATAATAAGAAAACATCCCTGCAAAGAATCAAAACAAGGCGGGTAAATAGAGAAAATATAGGAAAAGAAAAAAGAAACCGTGACAACATTCCGCAAGCCTTGTTTTCCCATTTCTCTCGTTTTTAGGAAATTTTGACTTCGTCGAAATTATCTTGCACTCGGAAATGGGAAAACAATGCAAGCCTTGTTTTCCCATTTCTCTCGTTTTTAGTAATTTTGCCCCCAAATGCAGGAAACAAACGTAGAAACGAAGAAAGCGGCGTATCTCACGCTGGGATGCAAACTTAACTTTGCCGAAACGAGTACGTTGAGCGACCAACTCTCGCAGAAGGGCATCGTACCGGTCGGTAACGGCGAAGTGGCAGATGTTTGCGTCATCAATACGTGTTCGGTGACGGACACAGCAGATCAGAAATGCCGACAAGCCATACATAAGTTGCAGCGACAGCATCCCGGTGCGCTGACAATCGTCATGGGCTGCTATGCACAACTCCGTCCTGGCGAGATAGCGCAGTTTGATGGCGTAGATCTCGTCATCGGCATGGAGCATAAGGGCGAAGCCGCACAGCGAATTGCCGATTTGCTGGAACTCAGGCAGAACGGTGGCGAGACACCCTGCCACCAATACGTGGCAACGAATACTAACAACATCAAAACATTCGTTCCCTCGTGCTCACGCGGTAATCGCACGCGCTATTTCCTAAAAGTACAGGACGGATGCAACTATTACTGCACCTATTGCACCATTCCCTTGGCACGCGGGCATAGCAGGAGCGGACGGATAGAAGATATCGTGGCGCAAGCGCAGGAAGCCGCTGCAAATGGTGGAAAGGAAATCGTGATAACGGGTGTAAACATCGGCGATTTCGGTTGGAAAACGCCCTATAAACTTATAGACTTGCTCCGAAAACTGGACGAAGTGGAGGGTATCGAACGATACCGCATATCAAGCATAGAACCCAACCTACTTACCGACGAAATCATCAGCTTCTGCGCACAGTCGCGCTGCTTTATGCCGCATTTCCACATACCCCTGCAGAGCGGCTCGGACGAAGTATTGAAACTCATGCGGAGAAGATACGATACGGCCTTCTTTCGCCAGAAAATAGAGCACGTCATGGAAGTTCGTCCCGACACTTTTATCGGTCTCGACGTGATAGTGGGTACCAGAGGCGAACTACCGGAATATTTCGATGCGTCCTATCGGTTTATCGAGAGCCTGCCCATCGCTGCCCTGCACGTTTTCAGTTATTCCGAACGACCTGGAACGAAAGCCATGGAGATACCTTATGTTGTCAGCCAGCAGGAGAAACACGCGCGAAGCGAACGCCTCATAGCACTGGGCAACGAGAAGAAACGCGCCTTCTACCAACGTTTTGCCGGACAGCAACGCCCCATACTCTGGGAACATGGCAGGACAGACCGCCCGATGCACGGATTTACGGACAACTACATTCGCGTAGAACTGCCTAACGGCATCAGGCGTCCCGACAATTCCATCACACTTGAGACCTTGGGAAACATACTGCCTGACGGTAGCGGAGTAATGGCCGACATCAAATAATTATCTCACAAAAAAACCAAAAAAATCCGCATATCAAAGCGATTTTCTCCCAACACAAAATGCGTTACTCCCAGCACAAAACAAATAATTTCCCCTTTACACTCCATATATAATATATACGCGCGCACGCGTGAGGACTATGACACAAGAAACAGGACATAATAAAGTAAGTGTCGTCATTCTAAACTGGAATGGCGCCGAAATGATGCGCCGCTTCCTACCTAATGTAATCGAAGCCACAGGAAACGACGGAAAAGTCATCGTGGCCGACAACGGAAGCACGGACAACTCGCTGGAAATGTTGGAAAAGGAATTTCCACAGGTGGGTATCATCGCCTTGCCCCGCAACTTCGGATTTGCCGAGGGATATAACCAGGCTTTGGCGCAGGTGGATTCAGAATACTTCGTACTGCTCAACAGCGATGTGGCATGTGCCCCGAATTGGCTCCGCCCTATGGTGGAATATATGGACGCTCATCCCGAGATTGCCGCCTGTCAGCCGAAACTGCTCAGCGAACGCCAACGAAATATGTTTGAATACGCAGGTGCTGCCGGAGGTTTTATCGATCGCTACGGCTATCCTTTCTGCCGAGGGCGCATCTTTACCGACGTGGAGGAAGATAACGGACAGTATGACGGCGAGGTCACTCCCATCTTCTGGGCAAGCGGCGCGGCTATGCTGGTTCGCAGCAAGGACTGGCGCGATAATGGCGGATTAGACGGCAACTTCTTTGCACACTGCGAGGAAATAGACTTTTGCTGGCGACTGCGCCGTAGCGGACGCGGCATTGTCTATATTCCGCAAAGCACAGTTTATCATGTGGGCGGAGGAACTTTGGCACAGGGCAACCCTCGTAAGACTTTTCTCAACTTCCGCAACAACTTACTCATGCTCTACAAGAATCTGCCCGACAGTCAGTTGAAAAAGGTCATGCGCGTGAGAGCCTTCCTCGACTATATCGCGGCTTTTAAGTTCCTTATCGGCGGAAGTCTGGGAGAAGCCCAAGCCGTAGTACGCGCACGTCGCGAGTTCCGCCGTATGCTTCCGCAATATCGCAGTTGGAGAAAGGAACACCTGCCTGCCGAAAATGCCAACATCCCCGAAATCATGCCTTCGCTCCTGCTTACGCAATATTACCTGCACGGACGTAAGCGCTTCCCCCAACTGAAATTCTGAGAACATCCCATTAAATCATCATGCCTGCCAAGCAACATTATATTGCCTTAGACGGACTGCGCGGTATCGCAGCACTTGTCGTAATTAGCTACCATGTATTCGAGGGTTTCGCCACATCACCGGCCACTCAGACGCTGAATCACGGTTATCTGGCCGTAGATTTCTTTTTTATCCTCTCGGGATTTGTCATGGCCTACGCATACGACAGCCGTTGGACGCGGATGACGACAGGTACCTTCTTACTACGCCGACTGATACGCCTGCATCCTATGGTTATTGCGGGGAGCATACTGGGTGTCGCCACATTTCTGCTGCAAGGGTCGGAGCAATGGGATCATACCCACGTGCCGTTCACAAGTGTTGCGCTGGCATTCCTTCTGGGTGCGTTGCTACTGCCGGTTTTCCCGGGTTCGTCAGCCGAAGTGCGCGGCAATGGCGAACTTTTCCCACTCAATGGTCCCACTTGGTCGCTATTTTTTGAATATATCGGCAACATACTCTATGCTATCCTGCTGCGAAGGGTTTCAAATGCCGTACTGATTGCGATTACCTGCACACTGGGCATCGTTTTGTCCTATATATGTATCGCTAACGGACAACTGGGCGTGGGTTGGACGGCTGCCGATGGCGGTATCTGGGGCGGACTCATCCGTATGTCGTTTTCATATAGTCTTGGTATGCTGATAGCGCGCACTTTCCGTCCGAAAGAAATGCGTATCCCATTCTGGGTTAGCGCTGCCGCCCTGACATTATTCTGTATCATGCCCTACGCCGGCATTAACGGCAACCCCGTGTGGAATGGCCTGTATGATGCGTTCTGTGTCGTCGTGGTATTTCCCATTATCCTCGTACTGACGGCAGGAAGTCCTAAGGAAAAGAGCCTTACCTCGCATACATGTAAATTTATCGGCGACCTCTCCTACCCTCTCTACGCCATACACTATCCTTTCATGTATCTTTTCTTCGCTTACGTGTGGAACAATCAACTTTCCTTCGCACAAGCATGGCCTTACGCCCTGGTAACAGTCATTGGCAGCATACTCTTGGCTACTTTCCTCCACTATTTCTACGAAAAGCCGTTGAGAAAACACCTTACCTCAAAACTCAGAGACTAAGCCTCCGACCTTCTTGATAGTAAGACCGGCATAAAACATTTTACGCCAAACCTTTTGGGAGATATACCTTTTCTATGAGAAGATATACTCTTTCTTTTTGGAGACAGGCCTTTTATTTTTCCTTAATTCTCTAATTCTAGATTTTTATACTAGTCAAGAATGGATAGAATTTGAGAATTATTTTTTTCGCTTCGCGCATTTACAACGCACAATCGCAGCGCCTTGCAAAGGCATCAAAACAACGAAAAATTTTTGCTCCGAGCAAAATAAAAATAGTGTCGAGCAAAATAAAATTAGCTCCGAGATAAATTAAAATAGCTCGGAGCAAAAAAATGATAAGTCCGAGCTAATCGGGGGCAAATCCTCGAGAAGCCCGAAAAATGGTGGAATAGTATATATAGGGATGTTCTAATAATTAGTTTTTAATATTAAGGGGCTTCCTTTTTATCTGTATGCTTTCTCAATCTTTTTGGTGCTTTTGCCTTTAATTCCTTGAACCATAGCTCGCTATGCTTCTGCGAAAGTAAAAACAAAATCACTCAAAAATCTTTGACCAATCATTACAGCCTAATTTTTAGAACAACCCTATAACCATATGTCCCCTTTTGGGGCGGGCTTTGGCTTTGGGGAAATAGCCCCTTTCTTTGAAAATATATCAAAACGATTCTCAAAATGATATCCCCAACCGCTTTTCCTGCCCCCGAAAAACACTTTTTTTCCGCCCAAATAGTACAAAAAAGCGAAGATTCCCCATAAAATACCTGCGCAAAAGCAAAAATACCTCGGGATGTCACGACACGACAACGGCACAAAACAGAAAAATCTCGCAACTTTGTATTATTTTGTAAAGTATGGCACGCAAAAACGATATAAAAAGTTAAAAAAACACGCTTTTTACAGAAAAAATATCAAAAAAACTTCCTACTATCTCAAACTCGCGATACATTTGCACTGTTTTAATAAGCAATTAATTGTTTCACACTAAAAAAAATCACACAAAAATGAAAAAGTTAGTTTTCATGTTCGTAGCTTTCGCTGCTATTTCTTTCGCTTCTTGCGGTAACGGTGCTCAAAACGCTGAAGGTACAGATTCTGATTCTGTAGTTGTAGCTGACAGCAATGAAGTTGCTACTGATAGCAATGAAGTTGCTACTGATAGCGTTCCTACTGATACTGTAGTAGCTCCTGAAGCTTAATTCACAGCTCGAACATTAAAATTTGAGAGAATTGAACCTGTAGGGTACGTCCCCGCAGGTTTTTTTTTGTTTTTATGGCTACCGTTTTTATTTATACGACCATCGATTATAATTAGACGGTTTACGCATAAATATATTCGGACTCCCGTTTATAATTACACGGCAAACGAAAAGAATATCTCCATGAAACATATCGAAACCCGCCGCAGCATACGCAAATATGCCGACAAAGATGTGGACGAAGCGCTGCTACAGAGACTTCTGGCGCAGGCATCGCGCACTCAGACGATGGGAAATCTGCAACTCTACAGCGTAATTGTGACACGCTCGGAGGAAATGAAAAAACGCTTGGCACCCTTGCATTTTAACCAGCCTATGGTGACACAGGCTCCCGTAGTACTGACGTTTGTGGCCGACTTCCATCGCACTACCCAGTGGGCATTGCATCGTAATGCCGAGCCGGGTTACGATAACCTGCTGTCATTCTTCAATGCTTGCGAGGATGCGCTGCTGATGTGCCAGACATTCTGCAACCTGGCCGAGGAAGCAGGACTTGGCCTGTGCTTTCTGGGCACTACCATCTACCAACCGCAGGGTATCATCGACACTTTGCAACTTCCCCGACTGACATTTCCCGTTGCCACGATTACGTTGGGATGGCCTGCCGAAGAACCGGCTTTGAGCGACCGACTTTCGACCGAAGCCTTCGTGCATAACGAGACTTACCGCCCCGTAACGGCAGAAACTATCGACCGCGATTATGCTTCCAAGGAGGCTTTGCCCGAAAACCAGGAGTTTGTCAGAATTAACGGCAAAGAAACTCTCGCACAAGTCTTCACCGACATCCGTTATACCCGCAAGGACAACGAATATATGTCCGAAATTTTCATGGAGTGCCTCAAAAAACAGGGTTTTATCAAGTAAATCTTAGGGAAATACCTGACTTCTGCCTGAATAAGTCGAGGACAATATACAACAAAGGAGGATCATCAGCTTTTTGATATCCTCCTTTGTTGTTTTTCTTTTGATAAACACACACTCAACGCGACTTATTGGCAAATTGCAGGGGCGTCATACCAAAGAGGCGCGAGAAAACATGGGTGAAATGCGGGTTATCCGTAAATCCGCAGGACAAAGCCACTTCGTTTACGCTGAATTTAGGATATTGCAGCAGCATATTCTTCGCTGCGTCCATACGAATTGTCAATATGTAGTTGGCGGGTGTAAGTCCTGTGATAGTCTGAATTTTCCTGCGGAACTGCGAAGGACTGAGGCAGAGCGACGAGGCGATATGTTCGATACGAATATTTCCGCTGCGCATCTGTGAAAGAATTATGTCGTTCACCTTACTGAGGAACTCGGCATTGTAGGGATTAAGTACGGCTTCCTCCACATTTCCGGTTTCCTGCTGTTCCGTTTCGTCAGTCTCTTCCAGCATTACCGGCTCCAACTCATCGTCTTCATCGGGAATCCTTTCCATATTCCTACTTTCGATTGCAGTATCGTGGACAGGTTTAACATTCGAGGTGTGCAATTTTTCCAGTTGCAGGAGCAATTTCAGAATCTGGTCGCGTTGTTTCTTATTTTCCTTTTGATTACTGAAAACTGCTTGCACCAGTCCCAACACGGTAAAGAGTAAGATGATGGTTGCAACGATGAGCATCACGTTAGCGCGCGACTTGAGGTTGATTTGCTGCTGCAACGCATCGTTTGCCAGGTGGGTATTGACAATACTCACGCGGTTGTTAATATCGTCGCGGTGGATAGAGTCGAACATGGCCGTGTAAGCTTCCAAAGCATCCAGGGCTTTTGCAGAATCTATCGGGATATAGGCATTATAAAGCGTCTTATAATTCTGGCACACGTCTCTGACATTTCCCACCTCGCGGTTATAGCGGATGGCCTCCTCGGTAACTTCTGCTGCCTCGGCATAACGTCCGAAAGCCATCAGACATTTTGCCTTTTGTGCCATGCAATCGGCCAACATATCGTTATCGGAGTGATATTTCTGCGCCATACTGAGTGCTTCGTCGGCTTTCTGCACGGCTTCTTCGTGGCGGTGCATTTTCAGATAGACTTTACTCTGATTTACAAGGTGGCGGGGAATTACCTTGTAGCGCTTAGCAGCATATAACATGTCGATAGCCTTCTGTGCATACAGGCCGGCGATTCGTAGTTTGCCTGCTTCGATGTATAAATCCGATGCAACGGCATATACGTTCTGCAAATCGATGGGATTGTCCAAGTCGTCGGTGGCATCGAGGGCTTTATGCAGGAAAAACCGCGCATCGTCCAACTGTTGCAGGCTGTAATTCACCATTGTCAGGTACAAATATGCACGCGATAGTTGGAAATTATCACCTATGCGCTGGCTGATTCTCACAGCATCCTCGACAGATTCTGCTGCCTCGGACATAATGCCCAATTTGTACAGGCTACAACCTCTGTCTGCCAACAAAGTGGCATATATCAGCAGGTCATTTACATCTGCCATAGGCAAAGCCTTGTTTGCGTACTGCAAAGATTCACGATAGTAAGCATATTCAAAATAGAAACGCTCGGAACCATACCAAACCATGAAGTTCAGCGAATCTTCCAGCATATTAGGTCGCAACGGTGCTACGCTATCCATGAATACATGGTTGGTATGGAAGATTTCGTAGAGTTGCTTTCCTATTTTGTATTTGTTTTTATACGATACTTTGCCGTATTCTTCTAATAGCGTATTGACATCTTCTACCACTCCCGACCTTGCTTCGGAGAATGTGAGGAAAAGTCCGGCCAATAGGCAGCAAATCCTCAACAGTATTCCTTTATATTTTATTCTGAGTGGCATGAGATTTCTTTTTTAGACAATATTTTGCATTATTGTAGTGCAAATAAACAAAAAATCGCTTAAATGAACAAATATTTTTCCAAAAATTCTCGAAAAACTTACATTTTTTCGTTTTTTTACAAATCTTTGTAAAAAAACTACAACAATTTAATGAAATTAAAGCGGGAACTTTGCACCCAGAGAGAAATAATCTGATTTTAGACTGAACAAAAGCCCATTACAGCTATGTGTAACTACGAACGCTACGAACAAAAACTGAATAATCTGAACATAACAGAGAAACAGAAGAGTTTTCTTGACAGATTAGACGAAGCAATCAACAAGCATGTGAACGAAAACGAAACAGAACTCACTGCCATTGCTACAACCCTCAACCTTCACCCCTCAAAACTGCGTCGCGACATTAAGGCTGCCACAGGTATCACGCCATCGCACTACATTTCCTTCAAACGCTTCGGGAAAGTGCTGGAAATGATGAGGGAATCCACCCACTACTCCATGGCCGAAATTGCAGAACGCTGTGGTTTTGCAGACCATGCCCACTTCACTCATTCTTTCCGCCGGATGTTTGACACCACACCATTGCATTACAAGAAACAGTGGCAACTCAGCCAGATTTCGTAAGACGCTACTTTCTCATAGAATAGGTTTTTCATTCACAACAGGCACGGAAAGCTCATTTACGTCCGTACCTTTAGCATGGAGCCCGACACCTTCGCGTGGCAGGCTCCTGTTTTTTTCATTGTGGCGCGGCAAATCGTTATAACGGCATACCGTTATTCCGTTATTACGAGTGGAAAATGGGGTTAATGGGCTATATGGGGTTAATGGGCGCTGAGATAGGAAAAATTAGCTCGGAGCAAAATAAAATTAGCTCGACACTTTTAGGGTAGTTCTAAAAATTAGGTTTTAAAATTTTGTGAAGCTTTTTTGGTCTGTATGCTTTTTCAATCTTTTTGGCGCCATTGTCTTTAATTCCTTGAACCATAGCTCGCTATGCTTCTGCGGCATTAAAAACAAAATCACTCAAAAATCTTTGAATTCTTCGCGCACACTCTGTTTGTTGTCTGCCCCGTAGGGTGAAGCTCTGCGGGTTGCAGGAACAAACGTATAGAGAGTGTAAGCAAATCAAAACAGCCTAATTTTTAGAACAACCCTTTAAAAAATTATTGGTGTCCGGTAAAAGTTGAGAATCGCTAAATTATGTGTCCGCAG
>CAMVJO010000037.1 GCA_947167835.1 uncultured Prevotellaceae bacterium | reverse complement strand
ACTCAAAAATCTTCGAAAACTCAAAACAGCCTAATTTTTAGAACAACCCTAAAATAAAAGCAACCGAAAAGGTTGCTTTTTTCATAAGTAAGAAGAGTGTTCTTTTTTGCGGAAAGTGAGGGATTCGAACCCCCGGTACGACGTAATGCGTACACCGCATTTCGAGTGCGGCTCTTTCGACCACTCAGACAACTTTCCTTACATATTTCCGTTTAGTGTGGTGCAAAATTAAACAATTCTTTATTATTTGCAAAATATTATGCTAATTGTTTGTCTTTTGCTGGAAATATGTGGTTCTGAAAAGCACATCGCAAATTTCTGAATGTGCTTTTCAGATTTTTTCTTATTTCTGATTCTTCTTATAACGTTTGTTCAAGCCAGTTAACACGTCATCTGTGATGTTAAGTTCGGGGTTGGCATAAAGAACGTTGATACCAGATTTGGCAAGTATCATGGAATAGCCTTTATCTTTGTTGTAGTCGGCAAGGAAGTTGTGAATGCTGTCGGTAAATGCGGCAGTATTGATAGAATCCTTACGTTGTAATTCCAGAAGTTGCTTTTCGTATGCAGCGGCAGCGACTTGTCCCTGACTTTGCAGGCTGTTTTGCAGCTGAACGGCTTTCTTTTGTGCGGTCTGCGGGTCTAATTGTCCGCTTTGTACCTGCTGTTCGTATTGAGCCATGGTTTGCTGATAGGAATTCTGCAGGGCTTGTTGTTTTGAAGCGGCAGTACGTTCAATACTTTCGCGTTCGTTTGTCATAGCTTCGATGGCTTCTTTGTAGGGTGTATAGTTTTTCAATACGCTGTCTATTTCAACGTATGCTATACTCCCTGCGGTGGGAGCGCCTCCTGCTTTCTGCAGATTGTTGTCCTTGGGTTCGTTGTTGTTGCCGCAGGCAGCCAGTATTATGGCGGTAGCGGCGAATAAGATGTACTTTTTCATTATTGTTTATTTATTGTTATTTTTCTTTTGCTTTTCCAGAATTTTCTTTTCCTCGTCTATCACGCAGTTAATGCCTCTGTCGTTCAATGCTTTGTTGCCGGCAATGTCTGTATGCACGAATTTCTGTCCGAAAAACAGTTTTACGGCGAGTAGTATCAGGCTGACGCCTACGATGATGACTATGGCAATGAATGTTTTGAGCATAATATTGATAGAAATGTGGGAGTAAAAACGTCCTTGCTATGCCCTATATTATATAAGGTGTGCAAATTTAGGATTTTTGTCGGACATCTTGAAAAAGAAGTCCCTTATTTTTCAAAAGATGTCGGACATTTTTTTGTAGATGTCCTTTATTTTTTATGCCGACTTTCCTTTTTTATAGATTATCCTCGTCTTTTTCGCCAATCATTCCCAGGAATTCCGCTTCGCCTACGAGGGGTATTCCAAGTTTTTGTGCTTTTTCGTATTTTGACGGTCCCATGTTTTCACCAGCCAGTATGAAAGATGTCTTACTACTGATGCTGCTCACGTTCTTGCCGCCATTCATTTCGATAATGGCTTTGTATTCTTCGCGCGAATGACTTTGGAACACACCGCTTATGACTATGCTTTTGCCTTCGAGCACATTACTCTGCATTTCCACCTCGGGCATTTCCATACATACGCCACATTCTTGCAATCTTTGCACCAATTCTTTGTTTATCGGGTTGTTGAAATAGGTTACTATGCTCGAAGCCATGATTTCCCCAATGCCTTCAACTTCTGTCAGTTCATCTATAGTGGCATGACTGAGGCGTTCCATGTTTTTGAAGTGCTGTGCCAGAATTTTTCCCGCCACTTTTCCAACATAGCGTATGCCGAGTGCATAGATGACACGATCGAAGCTCTGTTGTTTACTCTTTTCGATGGCGTTTACGATTTTTCGTGCAGATTTCTCGCGCGAACGATCGTATCCGCAGATATCTGTAATTTTTATCTTGTACAAATCGCTGACATCCTTGATGAGTCCACGATTATAGTAGTCTTCTATCGTTTCAGCTCCGAGCGAGTCGATATTCATGGCGTCGCGACTGATATAGTGTACGATCTTTCCCTTGATTTGCGGGGGACATCCCGTATCGTTCGGGCAATAGTGTGCAGCCATTCCCTCGTCTCGGACAAGAGGTGTGCCACATTCAGGACAAGTCTTGATAAAGGTTACTTCTGGTCCGGGCATAAAACTGCGTGCTTCGGTATCTACGCCAACTATTTGGGGAATGATTTCGCCGGCCTTCTCAACAAAAACATAATCTCCCAGATGCAGATTCAGACTGCGGATGATATCGGCATTATGCAAGGAGGCACGTTTCACGGTTGTGCCACAAAGCCACACAGGTTCCATTACTGCAACAGGAGTCACGTTTCCGGTTCTGCCTACCTGGAACACTACGTCAAGGAGCTGCGTTCTTGCTTTTTCTGCTTCAAACTTATATGCTATTGCCCAGCGCGGAGTTTTCGAGGTATAGCCTAATTGTTCTTGTTGCGCTATGCTATCTACTTTCAGAACGATGCCATCGGTTGCTACGGGCAACTTCTTGCGCTCCACGTCCCAGAAATCGATGTATTCATACAGTTCTTCAAGTGTTTTAATGCGTTTCATTGCATCAGATATCTTGAATCCCCATCGTTTGGCTGCTTGCAAGTTTTCGTAGTGGCTCACTCCCTTCATTTCGTTGCCGGGCATATAGTAGAGATATGCGTCCAGTTTTCGGGCAGCTACCACTCTTGAATCCTTACTCTTGAGCGTTCCGCTGGCAGCGTTGCGCGGATTTGCAAAGAGCGGTTCTTCGTTTATTTCGCGCTGGCGATTGAGTTCTTCAAAACTGTCCCACGGCATCAGAACCTCGCCTCTTATTTCAAATGTGTCGGGGCAATCGCAGTCATCGGTCAGGACGAGCGGAATACTGCGTATGGTGCGAATATTAGCTGTCACATCATCGCCCTGCACTCCGTCACCACGTGTGACAGCATACTTCAAACGCTTGTTTTCGTAGATGAGTGAAATGCCCAGTCCGTCGTATTTCAATTCGCAGCATATATCAAATGGAGCACCTCCCAGCCCGGATTTCACACGTTCGTAGAAAGCCCTGACATCCTCGCGATTGTAGGTGTTTCCCAAGGAGAGCATGGGATATTGATGCTTGATATGCTGGAATTCATTCGACAAATCGCTGCCTACACGCTTAGTAGGCGAATTTGCGTCATCCATTTCGGGATGCTTTCCCTCTAAATCCATGAGTTCGTGCATCAGTTCGTCAAATTCGCGGTCAGAAATCTCCGGCTTACTGCGCAGATAGTAATTCTGGTTATGGCGTTCCAATTCCTTGCGCAGGAATAGGATGCGTTCTTTCTCGTCCATGATATAATGTTGTACTTCTTTACGTATTTCGTTTGCAAGTGCGAAAATACAAAGTATTTCTCTCTTGGCAAAATATCCTTGGGATTTATGATATCCCAGTTCTTTTTTGAGTCTCTTCGCGTTGAGAAAAGATTCTCATCGCGTAGAGAAAGTTTTCTCACGGCGAAGAGAAAATATTCTCATCACGATGAGAATCCATTTTGTCGTGATTTTTACGCATCCTTGTCCTTAAAATAATAAAGTGGGGAATGCAAAATGTGATATATCTACAAATGTAGCACACGGCTAATTCGTAAAAAACATTAAAAGGGCGAAAGCGTTTTATAGAACCAAAATAAAATGGTATATTTGCATGATTTTTCATGTGTAAAAAAAGAATACAGAAATGAGTAATAACAACAACCTCTCAAATCCTTTCTCCATTCTTGCGGATTTCGAGGGCGACATATCAACTCTCTTTAATCATCAGCATAAAATGGAGGTACCAATATTGCCTCTTAGGAACATGATGCTGTTTCCTGGGTCGGTGTCTCCAATTTCTGCTGGTAGAAACAGTTCTCTCCGCCTATTGAGTAAGGCTTCTCAAAGCGAAGAACTCATAGGAGTGATGACGCAGAAAAAGCCTGAGACAGAAAACCCGCGATTTGAGGACTTATATCCGATAGGTGTTCTGGCTCGTGTCGTGAAGACGCTCGAAATGCCAGACGGTACGATGACGGCAATTCTACAGGCGGCAGGTCCGTTCAGAATTGTCGGGATGAAGAGTTCGCGCTCGTATTTGAAAGCCGATATTGAGGAACTTAACGAAGTTCTCCCGCTCGAAGGAGATAATGAGTTCAAGGCACTTTCAGATTCGTGCCGCGATATGATGGCCCGTTACATACAACTGAACGAAAGCATACGCGACGAAGCGCTTTTCTCGGTACGAAACATCACGAACCCCATCTTCTTGGTAAATTTCATTTGTACCAATCTGCCTATTAGCATTGAAGAGAAAAATGAACTGATGCAAGAGCGCGAAATTCGCCTACGCACCTATAAGCTTCTGCATATACTGAATCGTGAGTGCCAATATGCCCAGTTGAAACTGAATATACAGAATCAAACCCGCGAGGATTTAGACAAGCAGCAACGCGAATATTTCCTGCAACAGCAGATACGCAATATTCAGAACGAACTGGGTGAAGAAGAACTCAACGATGCCTTCACTCTGCGCGAGTTGGCAAAGGATAAAAAGATGCCGCAGAAAGTTAGCGACCTTTTTGAACGCGAAGTCGTGAAGTTGGAAAGAATGCCTCAGCAGCATCCTGATTATAACGTGCAGCTTACTTATCTGCAAACGCTGGTAAATCTGCCTTGGGGCGAGGAAACTACCGATACGCTCGACATTTCGCGTGCCAAGAAGATACTTGACCGCGATCACTACGGACTGGATAAAGTTAAGGAACGCATCTTGGAATTTCTTGCCGACCTGTTGTTCCGTAAAGACAAGAAATCTCCCATTCTCTGCCTCTACGGTCCTCCAGGAGTTGGTAAAACTTCGCTCGGAAAGAGCATAGCCGAGAGTATGGGACGCAAATACGTGCGTATGTCCTTAGGTGGTGTTCACGACGAAGCAGAAATCCGCGGACATCGTCGTACCTATATCGGAGCAATGCCGGGACGAATCATCAAAGGTCTGATGAAAGCCGAGACAGATAACCCTGTAATGGTTTTAGACGAGATAGACAAAGTGTCGCAACAGACACACAATGGCGATCCTTCGTCGGCTTTGTTGGAAGTACTGGACCCCGAGCAGAATAATTCCTTCCACGATAATTATCTTGACGTGGACTACGACCTTTCCAACGTGATGTTTATCGCTACTGCCAATAATATCTCGGAAATACCCAGGGCATTACTCGACAGAATGGAACTTATTAACGTGGAAGGCTATCTGACGGAAGAGAAGAAAGAGATAGCCCGCCATTACCTCATTCCAAAACACAGGGATAAGTACCAATCGAATATTTCAAAGGCTGTAAAAATTCCGGTACAGAGCATAGAATATATTATTGAGAAATATACCCGCGAAAGTGGCGTGCGCTCACTCGAAAGGCTCATAGAAAAAGTATTCCGCAAGGTGGCGTATTACGAAGCCATAGACGAACACAAGGATTTCTCGAAGATTTCAACTCAGGATGTCGAGTTCCTGCTCGGTAAGCCGCCATATAATCGTGACAAATATCAAGGTAACGATTATGCCGGCGTCGTTACAGGACTGGCATGGACAAGTGTTGGCGGCGAAATCCTGTTTATCGAATCAAGTCTGCATCGTAGTCATCATCCGAAGCTCACTCTCACTGGAAATCTGGGCGATGTGATGAAAGAATCTGCCATGATTGCACTGGAATACGTCAAGTCGCATGCAGAATATCTGAACCTTGATTTCAGAATCTTTGATTCTTGGAGCCTACATATCCATGTTCCCGAAGGAGCTACGCCAAAAGACGGACCATCTGCCGGTATCACCATCGCTACCAGCATAGCAAGCGTATTAACCCAGCGTAAAGTCCGCAAAGGTGTCGCCATGACGGGTGAAATTACGTTGCGCGGAAAAGTTCTTCCCGTTGGCGGAATCAAAGAAAAGATATTAGCAGCAAAACGTGCCGGCATTACGGATATTGTGATGAGCAATGACAACAGAAAGGATATAGAAGAAATCAACGAGCGCTATTTGAAAGGTCTTACCTTCCATTTTGTGGAGAATGTGAAGGAAGTCTTTGAGTTTGCTCTGCTTGACGAAAAAGTTGCTCATCCAATGAATGTCGTTGCTTGCGAAGAAAAAGAAAAGAAGGAATAGTACGAGATATATCTTCTTGTAAAAGAGATTATTGAGTATATTTCATAAAAGAATAGATTGATGTTTGGAGTATTCTCCCACATACAGTAAAAACAACTTGTTTTGAAATTTAATTTACAACATACAGACACAGGTTCAGCCGCACGTGCCGGAGTGATAGAAACGGCTCATGGAACGATAAAGACGCCCATTTTCATGCCAGTTGGTACAGTGGGTAGTGTTAAGGGCGTGCACATGCGGGAACTGCGCGAAGATATTAAAGCACAAATCATATTAGGAAATACCTATCACCTCTATTTGCGTCCAGGTCTTGACATTTTACAAAAGGCCGGAGGTTTGCATCGTTTTGGCGGTTGGGACAGACCGATACTGACAGATAGCGGAGGTTTTCAGGTATTCTCGCTAACAGGCATCCGCAAACTCACGGAAGAAGGTTGTGAGTTTCGTTCACATATCGACGGTAGCAAGCATTTCTTCTCCCCAGAACGCGTCATGGACATAGAACGCGTGATAGGAGCCGACATTATGATGGCTTTAGACGAATGTCCTCCCGGAACATCCGATTATAATTATGCGCGCAAGAGCCTTACACTCACACACAACTGGTTGAAACGTTGTTTTGAACGATTTAATTCCACATCGCCCCTATATGGTTACGAACAAACCTTGATGCCTATCGTTCAAGGCTGCGTATATAAAGACCTGCGTCGCGAGAGTGCCGAATATGTCTGCTCTTTCAATGCCGATGCCTACGCTATTGGAGGTTTGGCTGTTGGCGAACCTACGGATGTGATGTATGAAATGATACAGGTGGTAAATGAAATACTTCCGCAGGATCGTCCGCGATATTTGATGGGAGTAGGTACGCCAGAAAACATACTTGAAGCCATTTCGCTCGGAGTGGATATGTTCGATTGCGTCATGCCTACACGAAATGGCCGCAATGCTATGATATTTACTCGCAGGGGAATCATCAATATGCGTAATGCAAAATGGGCTGACTGCTTTGAACCCGTAGATGCCGAGAGCGACTGTTTCGTAGATCAGGTATATACCAAAGCATACCTGCATCATCTGTTCAAAGCCAAGGAACTCCTGGCAATGCAGATAGCAAGTATTCACAACCTGGCCTTCTATCTTTGGTTGGTAGGACAGGCTCGTGAACATATCCTTGCAGGTGATTTTGCAGACTGGAAAAAAATGATGGTTCAGGAAGTTTCCAGACGTATTTAACCGAAAACAAGGAGATACCGGATATATATGAAAAAGTTAAAGGGAATTTTGCAAAAACTCTGTTCATATCTGTACGTTAAACGTATGGACAGATATATTATAAGCAAATTTCTCAGCACATATATCTTCCTTTTGATGATAGTAATCATCATTACCGTTGTGGTGGACTACAATGAAAATATAGACAAGCTTTCTGCTATTCCCACAAGCAAGGTAATCTTTGAATACTATCTGAATTTCATTCCTTATTTCGTCAATCTTTTCAGTCCGCTGTTCGTCTTTATTGCCGTAATCTTCTTTACGTCGAATTTGGCCGACCACTCTGAAATCATTGCCATGAAATCCACAGGAATGAGCTTCAAGAGATTGCTGAAGCCCTATCTTTTTTCTGCCGGAATCATAGCCGTCATCACTTTCCTGCTGGGAGCCTATGTAATACCACGAGGAAATGTGGCAAGTGTCAATTTCAGAAATACCTATATCCGCAAGAAAGTGATTACCGTAGTCGAAAATGTGCAGTTACAGGTTGATACGGGTGTAGTAGCCTATATTTCTCAATTTGATAACGAGAGAAAAAGCGGATATGGCTTCTATCTTGACAAGTTGCAGAATAAGAAAGTTGTTTCCCACCTCACGGCGCAGACGATTCAGTATGATACGATTTCAGATCATCGGTATAGTTGGACGTTGCGTCACGTAGAAATAAGAACGCTCAAAGGAATGCGCGAAAAAGTGGAGTACCATGCCCGACTTGATTCGATTATTCTGATGGAACCTTCCGACTTTATTTATACACGTGGACAACAAGAAACGATGACGCTGCCGGAATTGGACGAATATATCGAAAAACAGCGAATGCGTGGCTCTGCAAATCTGAGTTCCTTTGAAGTGGAATATCATAAGCGCTTTGCTATGCCGTTTGCCGCCTTTATTCTGACGTTGATAGGCGTATCGCTTTCGTGCGAGAAGAGAAAAGGTGGAGGAATGGGTACCAGTATCGGAATAGGCCTGGCTTTGAGTTTCTCGTATATCCTGTTTCAGACGATATCCTCCACATTTGCCATAAATGCTGGTATGTCGCCTTTCATTGCTTCGTGGATTCCTAACGTACTCTTTGCTATTATAGCATTAGTGCTCTACAAACGGACGCCACAGTAGGATTATAAAAATGTATCTCACCAATAAATGATATTTGAAGATTTAGATTTAAGCATAGATGTTCTGGATGCTGTATATGATATGCACTTCGAGGAATGTACTCCCATTCAAGAAAAGTGTATTCCGCAGATACTGGACGGCCACGACGTGTTGGGGATAGCTCAGACGGGAACAGGAAAAACGGCTGCCTACCTTCTTCCCATTATCACGCTACTTCAGGAAGAACCTCACCCGAAAGATTCCGTAAACTGCCTGATTATGGCACCTACCCGCGAACTGGCACAACAAATCGACAAGGCATTACAAG
Source organism: uncultured Prevotellaceae bacterium (assembly GCA_947167835.1). Lineage (GTDB taxonomy): Bacteria > Bacteroidota > Bacteroidia > Bacteroidales > Bacteroidaceae > Alloprevotella. The sequence goes on along the minus strand of CAMVJO010000037.1, from coordinate 11,362 downwards.
GTTTCGCCTACTATACGGATATAAAAGGCGTGGCGGTATATGGCGGCAACGATGGAATACGCTTTGAACAGGAGAAAAAAAGTTTGAAGACGGGTGCAGACATCATTATTGCGACACCAGGAAGATTGCTTACGCACATGGACTTGGGTAATGTAGATCTATCAAAGACTACCTACCTGATTCTTGACGAAGCCGACCGAATGTTGGATATGGGCTTCAGCGAAGATATTTTCAAGATCGTCAAATTTTTGCCTAAGAAAAGACAAACAATTCTTTTCTCGGCTACAATGCCGGCAAAGATTGAGGATTTGGCAAAAACTATCATGCATCATCCCGTTTTAGAGAAGATAGCAGTTGCTAAGCCAGCGGAAAATATCAATCAGCACGTTTATTTCTGTCGTGAGCAGGACAAACTTGCGGTTGTCAATCATATATTCAGTTTCTATGCGCCTAAAAGCGTCATAATCTTCGCTGCAAAGAAAAGTGGTGTGAAGGAACTGAACATGATGCTCAAGCGAAATGGATTTAATGTCGATGCCATGCATTCCGACTTGGAACAAAGTCAGCGTGACGACGTGATGCTTCGTTTTAAGGCCGGAAAAATAGACGTTCTTGTGGCGACAGATATTGTTGCCAGGGGGATAGATATAGATAATATCTCGATGGTCATCAATTACGACACGCCACACGATCCGGAAGACTATGTACATAGAATTGGCCGTACGGCAAGAGCGGGAAGGAAAGGAGAATCTTTCACGTTAGTAAACGAAAAAGATGTCCGAGCGCTGCAAAATATTGAGAGACTTCTTGAAAAAAAGATAGAACATTGCGCATTGCCCGACGGCTTGAAGGAACCTGATTTTACTTCTGTAGAATCAAATGCTTCTTACAAGAAGAAAAAAGGAAGATTCCACGGAAATAAAAAAGGCAAGTACTTCAAAGGAAGAAAACCGCAACACAATAATCCTAAGAATAAGTAAATAATAAATCAAGCATACTCCTTATATAATATAATGGCAACAAAGAAATCAAAAACGACAAACAGAAAGACTACTGGAGGGAAATCAAGGAAGACTGCGGCTAAAAAATCTGCAAAGCAGCAAGATACTTTTTTCAGTAGGGTAAGAAACAGCATTACCTCACTACTTACGGGAGAAGCCTTGTGGGTAGGTAGCGGACTTGTGCTGATGCTTGTTTCGATACTCATGTTACTTTCGTTTACCTCCAACTTTTCTACAGGAAAGATAGACCAATCTCCTTTGCAAAGCGGTACATTAACAGATGCTGCCAACTGGGGCGGAATTTTGGGTGCAAAACTTTCAAATTACTTCATGAATGATTGTTTTGGCATCCTGTCATATTTCATTCCTATTTTTATGATTCTTGTTAGCGTGCGTCTGATTGGTGCTTACAAGGTGAAACTGTGGACTTGGTTCCTGCATTTTTCCATTATCATGATTTGGGGTTCGGTATTCCTTAGCTTAATGGAAGAAGTTGGCTTTGTTCCCGGATTTTTGAGCGACCTGTCATTCTCTTTGGGTGGAAAACACGGTCTTACGCTTGCAGGAATACTTGTCAGCATGACGGGAATATACATTTCTATCGGCATCGTCATTGTTTTAGCCTTGCTATATCTGATGTACCTTACCAACAGAACGATTCAAGTCATTCGACTTCTATTTAATCCTAACATCAATAAGATTAAGGATGATGATGACGAAGAATCGGAAGAGGAAACTGCCGAAAACGAAGAGACAGAATTTTCTGATGTGCCGGAAGGTGGAATTATAGACGAGCCACAAGATGATACTACCTTGGAAGATGAGAATGATGTAGAGACAAGCGAGACAATCATTCTGACAGATAAAAAAGAAGACGATACTTTAACAGGTAAAGAGGAAGAAATGGCTTCTGACTTGCAACTTGAAATCGTTAAGACGAGCGAAGAGGAAAAGGCCACAGACAAAACCGTTGAAGCCGAGCCATACGATCCGCGTCGTGACTTCCCGAATTATAAATTCCCGACAATAGATCTGTTGAAAGCCTATCCCGAGAATAATGGTGACGTGGACAAAATGGAGCAGCAGGAGAATAAGGAACGCATTACGAGGGTATTGAAAAACTTCGGCGTGGAAATTGTCAAGATCAACGCGACGATAGGTCCTACCATTACGCTTTACGAGATTACTCCCGCTCCAGGTGTGCGTATTAACAAGATTCGTAATCTTGAAGACGATATAGCCCTCAGTCTTAGCGCTCTTGGTATCCGTATCATCGCGCCTATTCCGGGTAAGGGCACTATCGGTATAGAAGTTCCGAACAAACAGCCCAGAATCGTTTCGATGGAGAGCATTATCAACTCCAGAAAATTCCAGGACACGAAGTATGATTTGCCTATTGCCTTGGGTAAAACGATTACCAATGATGTCTTTATGGTAGATTTGGCCAAAATGCCTCACTTGCTCGTGGCCGGTGCTACAGGTCAGGGTAAATCCGTGGGATTGAACGCCATTCTTACTTCTTTGCTCTACAAAAAGCATCCGTCTGAGCTGAAAATCGTGATGGTGGACCCAAAGAAAGTAGAATTCAGCATATATGCTCCTCTTGAGAAGTTCTTTATTGCAGAATTAGAGGACCAAGATGATCCTGTTATCACCGATGTGACGAAAGTTGTGCAGACTTTGAAGAGCCTGTGCGCGCTTATGGATCATCGCTACGATTTGCTGAAAAAAGCAGGCGCACGTAATATCAAGGAGTACAACGAGAAATTCGTAAACCGCCGCCTGAATCCTGAAAACGGACATGCCTTCATGCCGTATATCGTTATTATTATTGATGAGTTCGGCGACCTGATTATGACTGCCGGAAAAGAAGTGGAATTACCCATAGCCCGTATAGCACAGTTGGCTCGTGCCGTTGGTATGCACATGGTTATTGCAACACAGCGCCCGACAACTAATATCATTACCGGTACTATCAAGGCAAACTTCCCCGCTCGTATGGCGTTCAAGGTAATGTCGCAGATTGACTCACGCACTATTCTCGACCGCAAGGGAGCAAACCAGTTGGTAGGTAAGGGTGATATGCTTTTCCTCAGCGGTATGTCGGGAAGTGACCCTGTTCGTGTGCAATGTGCCTTTGTTGATACGCCTGAAGTGGAAAGTATCAATGAATTCATCAGCGAACAGCATGGTTATATCGAACCGTTTATCCTGCCTGCCGTAGAAATGGAAGTTGTTGAGGGCGGAAAGATGGGTGGCCTTGATTCCAGCGACATAGACCCGATGCTTGGCGAGGTTGCCCGACTGATCGTCACACAACAGTTGGGTTCTACATCTTTAATCCAGCGCAAGTTCAGCATAGGTTACAACCGTGCCGGAAGACTTATGGACCAACTGGAACGTTCTGGCATTGTAGGCCCGACAAGAGGCAGCAAACCGCGTGATGTGCTGATTACCGACCTTAATTCCCTGGACGAAAAATTGCGCGAAATGGGAGCGGAATGAAATAGTTTGGACTATTTGAAATAATTTCTGCAGTTGTTTTCATTACTGCCTCAATCAAAATTAAATACTTCAATATTTTATTGACTAATTACAAAGTATATGAAAAAGAATCTTATATCATCAATCATAATTGCCGCTGCATTTATTTTTGCTCCGACACTTCATGCTCAGACCGCCGCTAAGGCAACGCTTGATAAGGTTGCTGGCAAATTTTCTAAGGCTGGTGGAATAGAAGCCTCGTTTCAAGCCACGGCTTTTACGGGTAAGAAAGACAACGGTACGACAACCGGAACATTACAGGTAAAAGGTACGCAGTTTAAGTTGGCTTCCGAAGGAATGACTACGTGGTTTGACGGAAAAACCCAGTGGACGATGATAGAAGGTAGTGGCGAAGTGAATGTTTCTACGCCAACCGAGGCAGAACGCCAGCGCCAGAATCCCTATACCTTCCTTAATCTCTACAAATCGGGCTACAAACTCTCGCAACATGAGATTACCTACAACGAAGTGAAGTGTCGCGAAATCAGAATGACGGCACAATCGAATAAAGCTGACATTCAGGAGATGCGTATCGTACTTGATAATGCAGATAATCCAGTTTCTGTTCGTATGCGTCGCGGAAAGAACCAATGGATTCGTATTCGCGTCAGCAATCTCCAAACAGGAAAGAATTTCAGCGACAAGACTTTTAAATTCTCGAAGGAAGACCATCCTTCTATCGAGGTTATAGATCTTAGATAACGAGACAAGGATAACGTATGTCGGGATATTTTTTTTGACACATCGAAATAATTATAAAACGTAATAACATCTTATTGATTATATGGAAACCATTAAATGCCTTATTTTAGGTTCCGGTCCTGCAGGTTATACTGCTGCAATTTATGCCGGACGCGCCGGTCTGACTCCCATCATATACGAAGGATTGCAGCCTGGCGGACAATTAACCACGACTACAGAAATCGAGAACTTCCCCGGCTATCCAAATGGAGTAGATGCCAATGTGATGATGCTCGAACTTCGTCAGCAAGCAGAGCGCTTTGGTGCAGAGATTCGTTCACATATTGCCGTGAAAGCCGATCTCAGTCAAGCGCCATACACCATTACTTTTGATGACCAAAGTCAGGTGCAATGCCACACGCTCATTATTGCTACGGGTGCCACAGCAAAATATCTCGGACTGCCGGACGAAGAAAAATATCGCGGCTTGGGTGTCAGCGCCTGCGCCACTTGCGATGGTTTCTTCTATCGTAATAAAGTAGTTGCCGTAGTAGGTGGTGGAGATACCGCTTGCGAAGAAGCAACCTACCTTGCAGGCCTCGCAAAGAAGGTTTATATGATCGTACGTAAGCCTTTCCTCAGAGCATCTCAGGCTATGCAAGACCGTGTGATGCAAAACGAAAAGATAGAGGTGCTCTTCGAGACGAATACCCTCGGCCTTTTCGGACAGGACGGAGTAGAAGGCGCTCACGTAGTATATAGAAAAGGTTTGGCCGACGAGAAGGAATACGATATTGCCATTGACGGTTTCTTCCTCGCCATAGGTCATCAACCCAACAGCCAACTTTTCGAGCCTTGGGTAGAAACCGATGAAATCGGATACATAAAAACGACGGGACAGACACCTTGCACACGTGTTCCCGGAGTATTTGCCGCAGGCGACGTAGCCGATCCTCTCTATCGTCAGGCTATCACAGCAGCCGGCAGCGGTTGTAAGGCAGCTATCGAGGCAGAACGCTATTTGAAGGCACATAGCCTTTAATCATCCCGAGCAACTCCTGTTTTACCCTGATTACGGCAAGAAAACCAGATGTTCCGCAAATCGCAGCACATAGTAAGCGTCAGCCTGATGCTTCTTACCCTGTGTTTGTGCTCCTGTAAGTCCCATAAGAAGTTTGCTGACGTAAATTTCCAGGCTTTGGCACATGCAGGGCTCATACTTGGCGTAGATATTGAGGAACATGACAATTTCAAACTATATCTTACCGCAGCCGATTGGGTAGGGGTGCCATACGCATACGGAGGCAATACAAAACGTGGTGTGGACTGCTCAGGACTTTCCAGTCAGATTATCAGTCAGGTCTATGGTATCAAACTGCATCGACGTTCTATAGAACAGTATCAGTACGATATCCATTCCAAGCACTCCAAGAAAGACTTGCAGGAAGGCGACCTCGTATTTTTCAAGACGCTTAATAGCAAACAAGTCAATCACGTTGGCGTTTATTTGAAACAGAATAGTTTTATTCATGCCTCAACAAGTCGCGGTGTGGTAGTAGATAAGCTAACAGACCGATATTGGAAACAAAACTATGCCGGCGGCGGTTCGCCACGTTGAGCTCTGTAGGGTTGTTCTAAAAATTAGGCTGTTTTGATTTTTCAAAGATTTTTGAGTGATTTTGTTTTTAATGCCGCAGAAGCATAGCGAGCTATGGTTCAAGGAATTAAAGACAATGGCGCCAAAAAGATTGAAAAAGCATACAGACCCAAAAAAGCTTCACAAAATTTTAAAACCTAATTTTTAGAACTACCCTTTAGTATTATCAGGACACCGCTTAATGCAAATAGCCCGCAACGATATCATATAGTCGTTGCGGGCTTTTCTTTTCCCAAATTATTTCCATTCTCCTCGCGATGAGAAAATTTTCTCAACGCGAAGAGAAAAGATTCTCAACGCGAAGAGAAAGTTTTATCATCGCGAGGAGAATAAAAGTGCTACTATGCAAAATATCAGCACATTATTCTCTTTCAATTTGAAAAAATAATGTATCTTTGTGCCACGTTCAATATTTTTGATTTGGACTGTAATAAAATGAAATGTTTGTTAGTTATACTTTCTCGAATTAGTATGTCCAACAAACAATCGGTAGGAAAGTATGTTTTATTCTGCCCTCATCTCTAATTGTATAACAATCGTTACTCCATTTAATGGTATATTAAAGCGTAACTAAATATCTATAATATATGAAACGTATTTGGAATAAGTTTTGTAAAGATGTTCATGATAAAAAGAAGAAAGATGCCTTAGAGATGGATTTTGAAATAAGTGTTGTTGAGGTTTTTCTATCTGCACTTGGTTGGTCTAAATATTTCGACAACTTAGAAGAACAAAAAAGTCTATATAAAGGTAAAGACCGAGCTGACTTCTTTCTTCATACAAAGGATAAAATTGAAGATAGACAGATTGTCGTAGAATTAAAGCGTCCAGAACATAAGCAGAAGCAAAAAGATATTGAACAATTAGAGAGATATCTAAAACTATATGGATGTAGATTTGGAATCTATATCGGTGAAAAACTCGAAGTTTTCTACCGTCAGCCTAAAGGTGAAGATGATTTTGTTGCAGTTAGCGTTATTGAAATAGATTATACTCCGAATAATCCTGTTGCTGAAGATTTATTAGAATATATCAAATACGAAAACTACGATAAAGATAAATTCAATCAATATTGTATCAACAATCTTGAAGTAAACGATTACGTAAAACTTTGGCAAACAGAGGAAGGAAAAGAAAAGCTTTATAATGCAATAATTGACACCTTTAAGCTTTCAGAAGTTGTTAGCAAACAAATACGCTCTGTCCTTAAATTTCAAATTACAAACTTAAAGGAAGCAGAACCTCAATCAATTCCATCGGTTCCTGCCTTAACAGGATTAGTAGATACCCCAAATACTAAATCGCAAGAACAAAATAATAATGTAAAGGAAGGACAACCTCGATTATTTAGTTTTGCCAAGTTACCTCATTATTTGAAAAGTCTAAATAGTGATTTGACAAAAAAGATAATGAAGTTGTCTGGTATCGAAGCTGAGATTTCTGATATTCACGACTTGGAACTTCTGAGTAAAATACGAGAAGATATAAAAGTTGTTGAGAAGCAAAGAAATATTCATCACACATACTCATGTGCCTTATCCAAGTATATGGAATATATAAAGGCAGGCTATAATTATCGTGACATGGAGTATGATGCAATGCTTATAAAAATGAATAAGCAGACATCAAATCCTTCTAATTCCTCAGCTAATAATTCCACAGATGATAGTATCAACAGAAAAGTATGGCTAATTTGTTACGATAGTAAGAGTTTTGATGTTGATAACTGCTTTAAGGAATTAGGACATATATATTGGAAACATAAGGCTGGATTATATAATGTAAAGAAAGGCGATATTGCATATCTTTATGCTAATAGTCCTATTAGTGCTGTCCGTTATAAAGTTGAAATCGTGGATAGTCAAATTCCGTACTCATCAGAGATGGAATCAGAAAACAAGTTCTGGAAAAAAGGTTATTCTGATTCCGAGAACAAAAAGAATGATTACTTCCTTGTACGTCCTTTGGCTGAAACAAGAAGTCCTAAACTTAAACATTCCGTATTATATAATGCGAAGTTGATAGGAAAACGCCCATCGGCCGCTATAATTTCTAAAGATAAGTACAATAATCTCCTACAATACATAGAACAACATTTTTAACGATACATCAATTTAGAGGAAATACAATAAATATTGGACAGATTCCTTATAATACTACAAAGGGTGAACATAGTTTTTATGCTCACCCTTTGTTTTTCTCATTCAGGATTGGGAAACGAACTTTAGCTCAGCTCTATATTCTCTATGCGTAGTTTCATTGTGCCGGCAGGTGCCTGTACTTCTACGATGTCGCCAACTTGCTTTTTGAGCATGGCTTGGCCGATTGGGGACTTAATGGAGATTTTTCCTTCGCGAAGGTTTACCTCATGCGGACTGACGATGGTATATGTCATTCGGGCGTTGGTGGAGATATTGGTAAACTCCACTTTACTAAGCAGTCCCACTTCGTTGCCGGAAAGTCTGGACTTGTCGATGACGCGTGCGTACTTCAGGATGTTTTGCATGAAGCGTATTTTGCTAAGTAACTTTGACTGTTCACGCTTGGCTGCATGATATTCAAAGTTCTCGCTGAGGTCGCCTTTGTCTCGGGCTTCGGCTATAGCGTCTTTCACTTTCGGAAGCTCTACGCGTTCAAGTTGGCGCAACTCTTCCAATAACTTATTATAGCCTTCTTGTGACATGTATTCCATAATGGAGAAGTGGGCTTAGATGAGGTTTTTCTTTGTATTTATACTGGAAAATACTTAGGATTTCCAGAAAGTAAGATTATTCTTGAGGAACAAGGAATTTATCTCCCGTCTGTTCTATGATTACTTTACGGAAAGCATTGTCATATCCTACGCGCTTTGGTGCTTTCACCACGCCATCTGGAGTGAGTGTGAACTTACCGTCTTCTTCGTTCAGGATAGTCTGATCGTTGTACTTCACAATGAGATATTCGCCAAGTTCTTTCCAACGTTTCATCATGTCTTCTGCCTTCTGATTAGTGTAATCTGTGAGGTATTTCACAGCTTTTTTATTTGACTTATTACAGAGTGCAACGGCTTGCTTTTCTATTAAATTCTGTGCTGCGAAGAAAGAATTTTCGAGTTCGTCGCGTACTTTCTGTAACGAGGGGAACATCTGCGAATAGCGCGGATAAATCATATTAGCCACCCAGTTGCAAACCCAGAATGCCGACTTCCATGAGAATGTGTGGTAGTTGGCTGTGGCATCTGCGTAACATTCGGGTATTCTCTCCGTGCAGCAATATACAGGTGTGTAGGCAACCATATTGGCATCGTCGTTACCAAACCAAAGGATGCCGCCAACGGGATCGGGAAGGAAACTACGCAATTGTGCCACAACAGTATAAGAAGTCTGTTGCGTGGAGATAGGGCGTTCGTTGAAGTATTTCTTGCCATCGTACTCCCAAGAGAGCGGAGTGGTGCGATAGGGCGAGGTAAACGGGCCAGCGCCGGCATCCTGTGTGACATCAAAAGGAGTTCCTTCGTAGTGGTCGCGCATACAGTTCATTACATCCTGCACACTCAGTTTCTTTTTAGGCTTAAAGTAGAGCGGCATTACAGAAACGCTTTGGCCAATGTGCATACCATCAACAAAAGGAAGGTATTTATCCATGCCATCTACCCAATGATTGAAGAAACTCCAGGCACGGGCGTCGCAATAACGTTGAGAACTGAAATCTGCTGGCGAATAGGCGTCGGCAAAAGAGAAATCTCGGTCATCTCCATTGTAATATCCCTTTTCTCGCGCAAAAGATACGACATCTTCAGCATAAAGTACGTTATCTTTATCGTTAAGGTCGAATTGATGTATTCTACTCTGGTTAGCATGAGCAGCAATGCAGTCATCCGGAATGCGTACTGCTACCCAAACTGCGCCTTTGCGGTCGGGACCTTTACCAATCATTTCCATAATCCACACTTCGTTGGGGTCTGCAATAGAAAAACTCTCGCCTTCGCTGGCATATCCGTATTCCTGTACGAGTGTTGTCATCACTTTTATGGCTTCGCGCGCAGTCTTTGCACGTTGCATGCCGAGTGCCATGAGCGAAACGTAGTCTATCTTGCCATTAGGGTCGGCCAATTCATGACGTCCGCCAAATGTGGTCTCCATAATGCTGAGTTGGTGCTCGTTTATGTTTCCTACAACTTTATAAGTATAGGGAACTTCGGGAATTTCGCCAAGATAGTGGTTGGTATCGCCATCTACGATGCGACGCATGCTGCCTGGCGCGTGTTTTCCGGCAGGGAGATATACCAAGCGGCCATACATGCCATAGGAATCGGCACTATACGAAATAATGGTGCTACCGTCTGTTGAAGCTTTCTTACCTACAAGAAAATTGGTGCATGCCCATAAGGATATTTGCGAACTTAATGCGAGGATTGCTACTATTGTGAGGATTCTTTTCATTATAAATCAAAGTGTAGTTTAGGAAAAATTATAATAAAGCGTTTTATTTGATAATCAGTTTGTCGCTTCCTGCGGCTTTGAAACTCATATCCAGTCCTTTCACACTATGTGTGAGCGCTCCGAAGGAAATGAAATCTACGCCAGCCTTTGCGTATGGAATCATCGTGTCGAAAGTGATGCCACCGCTGGATTCTGTCTCGCAACGTCCGTTCACTATCTCTACAGCTTTCTTGGTATCTTCGGGTGTGAAGTTATCAAACATGATGCGGTCGCAACCTTCGGCAAGAGCTTCGTCCAGTTCTTTCCAGTTTCTCACTTCACATTCTATCTTCAAGTCCTTTCCTTTCTCTTTGCAGTATTGTTTGGCACGCGAAATGGCATTATGCACACCTCCGCAGAAGTCTATGTGATTATCTTTCAGCAGAATCATATCGAAAAGGCCAATGCGATGATTCATACCTCCACCAATCTTTACGGCTTCCTTTTCAAGCATACGCATACCCGGGGTAGTTTTACGAGTGTCGAGCACACGTGTTTTTGTTCCGGCATCAATAAGAGCCTGCTGGTACTTGTGTGTCATTGTGGCTATACCGCTCATGCGTTGCAGGATGTTAAGCATCAGGCGTTCGGTCTGCAACAGACTTTGCACTTTTCCCTTAACGCTCATTACGATGTCGCCAGGTTTTACGTGCGCACCATCCTGGATATATACCTCAACCTGCATGGTGGGGTCGAATCTGTGGAAAACCTGCTTGGCAATCTCTACACCTGCAAAGATGCCTTCCTGTTTGATCAGGAGTTTACTCTCGCCCATCTCCGTTTCAGGAATACAACATAGGGTAGTGTGGTCGCCATCCCCAATATCTTCAGCAAAGGAGAGGTCGATAAGTCTGTCGTTAAGTTCTTCTACTGTGTACATGTCTATACTATTTTTATTTTATAAGCTTTAGGATATATAAAGAGCATTCAGTCTAAGCCCATAATGCTAATTTGTTGCAAATTTACTAAAGGGTAGTTCTAAAAATTAGGTTTTAAAATTTTGTGAAGCTTTTTTTGGT
>CAMVJO010000036.1 GCA_947167835.1 uncultured Prevotellaceae bacterium | reverse complement strand
AAAAAAAGCTTCACAAAATTTTAAAACCTAATTTTTAGAACTACCCTATAATAAGTCGGAGTCTTAGGTTAATCCTGCTTCGTTTTCAGCAATTCATCCACCGTTTCCTATATATAATATATATAAGGAGTGGGGGAGGGCATATAATTTGATTTTGCATGACTTTTTTTCAGAATATATCGAAGTTATTGTTTCTTTTGTCCGCATTATTTCTTGTAAGTTGCGGACAGAAAACGCATAACTTCGAATCTGAGAAGAATGATACGGTGGTATGGCGTCATGCAAGCCTGCTAACGATGGTTGAAACGGACAGTTTTACGTTGGTGTCCATAGAAAATCCGTGGAAGTCTGGAAGTGTATTGCATAAGTACGTGCTGGTGCCGCGTAAGTCGCCTTTACCTAATAATTTGCCCGAGGGAACAATAGTCCGTACGCCCATAGAGCGCGTTATCGCCTTTACTTCTGTTCATGCCTCGTTGCTTTGCGATTTGCACTCTGAGAAATCCCTCGTTGGTGTGTGCGATGCAGAATATATCATGCGGCCAGAAGTTTTGGAAGGCCTGAAAACCGGAAAAATTGCCGACTTAGGTAGTGCGATGCAGCCGGATATGGAACGTTTGGTCGGCGCAAAGGGTGAGGCGCTCCTTGTTTCTCCTTTTCAGAACAACACTTTCGGAGTTTTGGAGGACTTAAATATTCCCATTATCGAATGTGCCGATTATATGGAGCGCTCTCCTTTGGGAAGAGCCGAATGGATGCGATTTTATGGTCGCCTTTTCGGAGAAGAGGTACGTGCCGATTCGCTTTTTGCCGAAGTGGAGAAACGTTATCTCGACATTAAGGAAAAAGCAGGGCGGGCAAACCATCGTCCGCGCCTCATGATCGATACACAACTCGGAAGTGTCTGGTTTGTCCCTGGAGGAAACAGTACGATGGGGCGCATTTACGAAGATGCCGGCGCCGATTATATTTTTTCCTACCTCGATGAGAGCGGTTCTGTCAGTCTTTCGTTTGAAACGGTTTATGCAAAAGCCGCCGATGCCGACATTTGGATTATGAAATACGGCAGTCCGCAGGATTATACCTACGAAACCTTGAGAAACGACGACAGAAGATATGCCGACTTCCGACCTTGGAAACAACGTCGCGTATTTGGTTGCAATACCTCCCGCACCCCGTTTTATGATGACGTACCTTTTCATCCCGATGTATTCCTTAAAGAAGTTTTGCGGGTATGTCATCCCGAATTGTGCGACACCGATTTCGTTCCATGCTACATTTTTCCGTTGAAATGACGCCACGCCTTAGATTTATCTCGCTCCTTGCATTGCTTTTCCTGCTTTGCATCCTGAATATCCTGCTGGGAAGTGTTTCGCTCTCGGCAGTAGATGTGTGGCAGTCCGTTATTGGCGGTGACGATGTGCCCGAAACGGTGAAGTATATCGTGCTCCGTTCGCGTTTGCCCCAGATGATTACGGCATTACTGGCAGGTGCGGCTCTCGGAACCGGAGGTTTGGTGATGCAAACCCTGTTTAGGAATCCTTTGGCCGACCCTTCCATTCTGGGTGTCAATGCCGGCGCAGGACTGGGCGCTGCTATTGCCATTTTGTGTTTTGGCGGCAGTATGGTGGGCGGCATCTTCAGTTTTTCCGGCTTCGCTATGACAACCTTGCTGGCACTTGTGGGGGCGATGTCCGTAGTCTTTCTGCTTTTGTGGTGCAATAGGCTGATGCGCAGCAATCTTATGCTATTGATTTCCGGCGTTATGATTTCGTATATCGTATCTTCCGTTGTTTCGCTCCTCAATTTCTACGCCACTGACTACGGCGTTCAGTCTTATGTCTTTTGGGGAATGGGAAACTTCGGAGGTCTGAGCGATTACCGCCTGCTTCTCTTTGCAGCCTGCATACTTCCCGTGCTGTTTGTCCTGCTCTTTTTTATCAATCCCCTCAATGCCTTGCTTTTGGGCGAGGATTATGCGCACAATCTCGGCATCTCTGTCCGTAGAGTGCGCTTCTGGCTGCTTTTCATCACGGGTTGGCTCTCTGCTGTCGTAACTGCCTGTTGCGGTCCCATAGCTTTTATCGGTTTGGCCGTACCTCATATTGCGCGCTTCCTGTTTGGCAGTTCCAACCACCGCACTATCCTGCCTGCCACCATACTTTTGGGTGCTGTGATCGCCCTTCTTTGCAATTTGCTCTCACATATTGCCGGCGGTCGTGGCATGATTCCCGTCAATGTGCTGACTCCCATCATCGGAGTGCCGGTAGTTTTGGCCGTAATGCTTAGGCGTAGGGGAGAATCGTAGGCATATCGCATGAAAGTGCGGCAGATTGTCCTACTTGTCACGGAAAAATAGTATTTTTGCAGCATATAAACTGATATATCACGACTTTTATGGCAACACTACGCGAGAAAATAGGCTACGGCTTCGGAGATATGGCCTCTTCCATGTTCTGGAAAATTTTCAGTGCCTACCTACCGTTTTTCTACACGAATGTATTTGGTCTGCCCCTTGAACTGGCAGCCGTTTTGTTCCTTGTAACCAAACTCTGGGACGCAGTTTCCGATCCGATGATGGGCATCCTGGCCGACCGCACGCAGACACGTTGGGGTAAGTACCGCCCGTGGCTGCTTTTCATGTCGATACCGTTTGCCTTGTGCGGAGTATTACTGCTTACCACGCCCGATTTTGGCGAGACCGGTAAGGCAGTTTGGGCTTTCGCCACATATATCCTGATGATGACGATATATACGGGAATCAATGTGCCGTATGGTTCGCTTTTGGGCGTGATGACCGACGATGCTGACGAGAAAACCGTCTTTTCCTCCTACCGTATGTTTTTTGCCTACGTAGGTTCTTTCATCGTACTGGGATGTTGGGAACATTTGCTCGGATTTTTCAATCAGTTTCAAGGCCATAACGATGTCTATCCCTACGATGCAAAATCGTGGCAGTACGCTATGATGGCCGTAGCTGCCGTATGTCTGTTGCTTTCCCTGCTGACATTCCTTCTTACCAAGGAGCGCGTGAAGACTACTCCTAAGTCAAATGTGGTAGAAGACCTCTCTTCTATTCTGAGGAACGCCCCTTGGTGGATTCTGCTCGGTGCCGTATTGTTCTTCAACCTGATGAATGCAGCACGCTACACCACTATTCCGTATTTCTTCAACGATGTGATAGGAAATGACGTACAACTCGTCATTTTGGGCATCGCTTTTGCCTTCACTTCCAGCATCTTTTTCCTGATTGGTGAGATTGCCAATCTGCCAGGTGTGGTTGCCGCTACACCGCTGACGAGGTTCTTGGGAAAGAAATCGACCTTCGGTTGGGCACTCGTGCTATTGGTGCCATTGAATATCGCTTTCTATTTCATACCTGCTACCGAAACCGGATATGTCGTGATGTTGGTGCTGCAAGTGCTAGTTTGTATTTTGACAGGTGTGCTTTCTCCACTCGCTTGGAGCATGTATGCAGATATTTCCGACTATGCAGAACTGAAATTCAATACGGCAAGTACGGGTTTAATCTTTAGCAGCAGCAGTATGGCTCAGAAATTTGGCGGTGCCTTCGGAAGTTCTGTGGTGATGTACCTACTTGCAGTCGTTGGCTACAACACAACGGAAGGTGCTGTGCAGACACCCGAGGCTATGCACGGACTGCGCGTCCTGATGAGTTGGCTACCGGCCGGTATCAGCATCATATCTTTGCTATTCCTGCTTTGCTATCCGCTCACTACCAAGAAAATGCGCGAGATAAACGCAGAACTGAAGAAGATTCGTCAGGCAGAGGGCGCTATCTAAGGAGTATCTCCTGGTATAGCTCTCTATACAGAAAACGGTTGAGAGGCACGAAAAGCGGTCAGGTAATTAGCTCCCAAGAAGTTTCTGATACTGAATTTTTGCCCACATCTTTGCGCCCTTTATTCATCGAAATTTTTGCATGGTTTTGAGCCACGATTTTTTACTCCCGAGATATGGAAAAATAGCTCCGAGCAAATTTTTTTTATCTCGGAGCTAAATTTAAAAAGTGTCGAGCTATTTTTATTTTGCTCGGAGCTAAATTTTGTTATCTCCGAGCCTATAACCCCCAAATTGCCCAAATTGCCCAAATTGCCCATTTTCCCCCAGAAATCATTTTCAAAGAGGTCGGAATAACGGTATAACGTTATGCCGTTATACCGAAATCTGCCAAAAAAAAATGCGGGATAACCCCATCGTTTATCCCTTCATAAACAATCCGTTGATAAGGCGAATCTGTGAGGCTTCGGTGAGTTCTTGTAAAGCCCGGCTGCGAATGTCTTCGTTTGCTTCGATACGGCGTATTTCCTCGGGCGTATGCGTGTTGCCGTCGGCGAGAAGTCGGAGTATCTGCTCCTTGAGCGTTGCGGTGTCAGGAGCATTCTTCTGTTGCTCCAGGCAATAGTCGCAATGTCCGCAGGGTTTTACGTCGTGCTGGCCGAAATATTCCAACATATACTTGCTTCGGCACACGTTTCCGCCGGCATATTCCAGCATACTGCGGATGCGTTGTTCGTATTGCGCCAGTCTCTCTTCATATACCGAGGCAGGGATGTAGAAGTCCTCATCAGGCATACGGTCCCTCAGATACGTGATGCGCGGAATGCGCTTGCGCGGAACGTAGTCCAGTATGCGCTGCTGACTGAGCATGAGCAGATTCTGATATACCGTCTCTTTGTCGAGGCCGGTCTCATCTACTATCAGACTCTCGTCTATAAACACATAGTTGCTGAACACCCCCGCGTAGTTGCGCAGTACGCACGACATGATGCGGTCGGCATCTTTCGGAAGGTGCGTCAGCCGATAGAGTTCGTCGCGGGTAGTGAGGAATATCAGGCGGGACAGGTTGTCGTCCTCGTCGCGAAAATCAATGAACTCCGCACGCGTGAGAATTTGCAGGGCACTAACGACCGTTGTGGGGAAGTGACGAAATGCCAGACAGAACTTATCGAGATTGAACTCGTAGGAAGCTCCTGTTCCGCTGTAGGCAGCGAGTTGGAAGAACGAACCTAAATCATTGTATATCGCCTTGATTTTCTCTTTGGGCGGATAGTTGTCTTGAATACGTCGGTTCAAACTGACGGTATCTGTCCGCTCATTCCACAGGAGTACGGCATACGCCCGTTTACCGTCGCGCCCTGCACGTCCGGCCTCCTGAAAATATGCTTCAATGCTGTCCGGCACATCCGTATGTATGACCAACCGCACGTTAGCCTTGTCTATTCCCATGCCAAAGGCGTTGGTAGCCACGATTACGCGCGTTTCTTCTTCCTGCCAAGCCCGCTGCCGCACGTCTTTGTCGTGGCGTGTCAGTCCTGCGTGGTAATAAAGTGCGGGAATACCGGCATCGCAGAGCATACGTGTCACATCACGTGTGCCTTCGCGGTTGCGTGTATAGACAATGGCGGGGCCATCGACACGACTGAGGATGTGAATGAGCATTTCCTCCTTGTTGCGACAAGGACGTACGATGTATTGCAGGTTTTTGCGCTCGAACGACATGCGGAATACGTGCTTTCCAGGTTCTCTGAAGCACAAAATGCGCTGAATGTCGTCAATCACCCTCGGAGTGGCCGTTGCCGTAAGCGCAAGTAAGGGAACATCGGGCAAAGTGTCGCGAATCTCCGCAATATGTAGGTAAGACGGGCGGAAATCGTAGCCCCATTGCGAAATACAGTGGGCTTCGTCAATGGTAATGAAGCTCACTTCCATTTGTTTCAACTTGTTTTGGAAAAGGGGTGAGGACAAACGCTCGGGCGATACGTACAAAAACTTATTATGCCCCAGGATGCAGTTGTCAAGGTGGCGATTCATTTCGTCAGCCGACTGCCCGCTATAGATAGCGCAGGCCAGGATGCCGCGTTCGCGCAGATGGCTCACCTGATCCTTCATCAAAGCGATGAGAGGTGTCACTACAATACAGATTCCGTCCAACAATAAAGCCGGAGTCTGGAAGGTAATGCTCTTTCCCCCGCCGGTAGGCATCAGTCCCAGCGTATCGTTTCCCGCATACAGGCTGCGAATGATATCAAGCTGTATGCCGCGAAACGAAGAGTAGCCCCAATTTTCTTGCAGCACCTGCAAAAACTTTTTGTCGTCGGGGTGTGTATTTGAAGTGTCGGACATGATGGGCTGTAGGGTGGGGATGTTTCTCGTAACCTCTTCCGAAAATCTCAGAGTCTCTGCAGGAAAAAACTTAAATGCTCTCTATCGGGCGGATATCCTCGATTTGCATCTGCACATCGCCGCGCTTGTGGGTGTTTTCTTCGATGGAATAGCAGATATCAAAGGCACGTTTCGTTTTAATGTAGCGCGCCTGCGAACTTTGTCCGAAGGCGATGCCGTTCATTACCTTACTCGATTTATCATCGACGAGTTCCAATTTGATATGTTCCTGTCCGCGTCCCACAACCTTGCTCGTTCCGTAATCATATACGCGATGTGTCCAGAAAAGTGGCTTCTCGTTGCCGGGACCGAAGGGCTGAAAACGTTTTAGTTGCTGGTAAAATCGGAAATTGATGTCCTTAAAATCCAGTTTCCCGTCGATTTTGAGTAAAGGCTGCGTCTGTTCGTCGAGTATATGGTCTTCCACGTATTTTTCAAAGCGTTCGCAGAATTCTTTCACGTTCTCAACTTTCATTGTCATGCCGGCAGCATACGTGTGTCCGCCGAAATTTTCGAGTAGGTCCTCACAACTTTGAATTGCGCTATAGACATCGAAACCATTCACGGAGCGCGCCGAGCCTGTGGCGTAGCCTTCGTTTTCTGTCAGCACGATAGCAGGACGGAAGTAAAGCTCTGTAAGTCGCGAAGCCACGATACCGATAACTCCCTTGTGCCATTTTTCGTTGAAGATGACGATAGCGCGTTTTTGCTCCAGGTCGGGCAATTCTTTCACCGAATCAATGGCTTCTTCCGTCATCCTTTTATCTAAATCCTTGCGGGCTTCGTTGTAAAGGTTGATGGTATTGGCCGAATCCATGGCAGCAAGATAATCTTTCGCCACGAGCATACGCACCGCCTCGCCACCATTTTGCATTCGTCCGCTGGCATTTATTCGTGGGCCTATCTTAAAAATAATATCGTTCATGGTAATCTCGCGATCTCCCAGACCACAAATTTCCATAATGGCCTGAAATCCTACGGAAGGTTCGGAGTTGAGACGATGAAGTCCGTGATATGCCAAAATACGGTTCTCATCCGTGACGGGAACTATGTCAGAAGCAATGCTTACGGCGCACAAATCGAGCAGCGGCGTGAGCTTGTTGAATTCTATGCCGTTGTTGGCCGCGAAAGCCTGCATGAACTTAAATCCTACGCCGCATCCGCAAAGATGAGGGTAGGGATATGTGTTGTCTTCGCGCTTGGGATTGAGAATGGCTACGGCATCGGGCAGGATTTCGTCGGGCACGTGATGATCGCAGATGATGAAATCGATGCCAAGTCCCTTGGCGTATGCCACTTCGTCCACGGCTTTTATGCCGCAGTCCAGGACAATGATGAGTTTCACGCCGGTTTCGTAGGCAAAGTCGATGCCGCGACGTGTTACGCCGTATCCTTCTTCGTATCGGTCGGGGATATAGAAATCTATGTTGGAGCAATATTGTTGCAGGAACTTGTAAACCAAAGCTACTGCCGTGCAACCATCCACATCATAGTCGCCATAGACCATGATGCGCTCCTTACGGCCAATTGCCTCGTTCAACCGATTTACTGCCTCGTGCATATCGTTCATTAGGAACGGGTCGTGTAAATCGGTGAGCTGAGGACGGAAGAATTTGCGCACTTCTGTTTCGGAATCGATGCCTCTATCAATCAAAAGCTTACACAAAACGGGGTGTAAGTTAAGCTGATGAGCCAATTGCGCCGCCCTCGCTGCCACTTCCGGGGTAGGAGGATCGTACTTCCATGTGTAATTCATTTTTATATGTCATTTTATTTTTTTTCTGATTAGGTGATATGATTGTGGAGCGTTGTGTAATCATCTCGTTTCTCGTTGGAAACGACGGTTTGCGCGTCTTTTTCGGTGTGTATAGCGCACATTGCCCCATTTTAGCGAGTAAAATTAGAAAAATAATTCCGAATAGCAGTTTTTTGTCGTGTCTTTTTTGGATTTTTGCCGAAATTCGTTTTTTATATGTAACTTTGCAGCCTATGAAACCGCAGAATATTTCTACAGAAGAGCGACGTGAGACGGCTGTGCTCGTGGCTTTGATTACAAAGTCGCAGGATGAGCGTACGACTGCCGAATATCTTGACGAATTGCAGTTCCTTGCCGAAACTGCAGGCGTAGTTACGCTCAAACGCTTCACACAAAAGGCCGACGGACCCAGTAGTGTGACTTATTTGGGTAAGGGAAAACTACAGGAGATCCACGATTATATTGAAGCAGAGCGCGATGCCGAACGCGATGTCGATATTGTGATTTTCGATGACGAACTTTCGGCCAAGCAGTTGCGCAATATAGAGAAAGAGCTCCACACGAGGATTTTGGATCGCACTTCTCTCATTCTCGATATCTTTGCTATGCGTGCCCGTACCGCCAGTGCCAAGACGCAGGTGGAACTTGCGCAAAACCAGTACCTGCTTCCGCGATTACAGCGCATGTGGACTCACTTGGAACGCCAAGGCGGTGGTTCCGGAGGCGGAGGTGGCAAAGGAATGGTGGGACTTCGCGGCCCGGGTGAGACACAATTGGAAATGGACCGCCGCATCATTCTGAGTCGTATGGCCTTGCTCAAAAAACGCCTGGCCGAAATCGACAAGCAAAAGACGACACAACGACAGAATCGTGGCAGGTTGATTCGCGTAGCTCTGGTGGGTTATACGAATGTGGGGAAATCCACGTTGATAAACCTGCTTTCAAAGAGCGAAGTGTTTGCGGAAAACAAACTTTTCGCCACACTCGACACGACAGTCCGTAAGGTCATCATCAATAATCTGCCCTTCCTGCTGAGCGACACGGTGGGATTCATACGTAAGTTGCCCACAGAATTGGTCAGCTCGTTCAAAAGTACACTTGACGAGGTGCGCGAGGCCGATTTGTTGCTGCATGTGGTAGATGTGTCGCATCCCGATTTTGAAAACCAGCTGCAAGTAGTCAATCGCACGCTGGCAGATTTGGGTTGTGCCGAGACACCGCGTATTCTCGTGTTTAATAAAATGGATGCCTACCGCTGGGAGGAAAAAGATGCCGACGACCTGACTCCAAAGGGCAAGGAAAACGTATCGCTCTCGGAACTACAGCAAACTTGGATGGCGAAACAAGACGAGGAATGCATCTTTATTTCTGCGCGCGAACGGTTAAACATCGAAGAACTCCGCACGCTGATGTATTCCCGCGTACGCGAATTGCACGTACAGAAATATCCTTACAACGACTTCCTCTTTAATCAGTATGATGAGGAAGGAAATGCACTCTGATGGCGCGACATCATCCTTTTTTCTATAGCTGAAAACCCACCGTCTTTATATATATAAAATTGCTTCGGCAAAAAGCTCCGAGATAGATTTAACTATCTCGGAGCTAATTCTATTTATCTCCCAGTTGGCTATTGGAAACTTAAAGTTTCACATAAATTTGCGCCTTTTATTAGTCGGTATTTTCAGCGTGTTTCGAGGCGCGATTTTTTGCCCCAGAAAAACGGGAAAATAGCTCCGAGCTTAATTTTTTTTTTGCTCCGAGCTATTTTGAAATAGTGTCGAGCTAATTTTATTTTTCTCGGAGCTAAATTCTGTTATCTCGGCGCCCATTAACCCCATATCGCCCATTAGCCCCATTTTCCGTCAAAAATCACGTCATAACGGTATAACGTCATACCGAAAGCCGCCGCCATAAAAAATCACCCTGCAAAATTTTTCATTCTTGCAGGGTGATTCATCATTTTGCGCGTTGGAATGCTTTGCAACTTAGAGTTCCAAATCGCCATCGTGGATTTCGTGCCAAGGAAGTCCTTGTTTATTGAGTTCTTCCATGAAGGGATCTGGATCAAATTCCTCGACATTCCACACTCCCGGGCGCTTCCACAATCCGAGCATGAACATACGTGCGCCTATCGTGGCGGGAACTCCCGTTGTGTAGCTTACACCTTGCATTCCCGTCTCTTCGTAGGCAGCTTGGTGCGAGCAGTTGTTGTAAACGTAGTAGGTATGTTCCTTTCCATCGTTGCCGATACCGCGTATGCGGCAGCCGATGCTCGTTTCGCCGTCGTAATTAGCGCCTAAGTCCTGGGGATTGGGCAATACAGCCTTGAGGAATTGCAATGGCACGATTTCGCGGCCCTCGTACATGACGGGAACGATGCTTGCCATGCCGATATTCTGAATTACCCTGAGGTGTGTGAGATATTCCTGGCCAAAAGTCATCCAGAAACGTGCACGACGAATCGTTGGGTAGTTCTTAACCAAACTTTCTATCTCTTCGTGATGCAACAGGTAACTCTCTTTCGGACCGATGTTCGGGTAAGTGAGTGGTTTGTGTATCTCAAGCGGCTCTGTCTCTACCCATTTTCCGTTTTCCCAGTACTGACCTTTCTGTGTAATCTCGCGAATATTGATTTCGGGGTTGAAATTCGTTGCAAATGCCTTGTGATGATTTCCTGCATTGCAATCAACGATATCAAGGTACTGGATTTCCTTGAAATGGTGCTTGGCAGCGTATGCCGTATAGATACTTGTAACGCCAGGGTCGAAGCCACATCCCAGTATGGCCGTCAGACCTGCCTGTTCAAAGCGTTCTTTGAAAGCCCACTGCCATGAATATTCAAAATGTGCCACGTCTTTCGGCTCGTAGTTGGCCGTATCAAGGTAGTTCACGCCACATTTCAGGCAAGCCTCCATAATCGTCAAATCTTGGTAAGGCAAAGCCAGATTCATACACAGGTCTGGTTTGAAACCCTCGAAGAGTTTTACGAGTTCGTCCACACTGTCGGCATCAACCTGCGCCGTTTTGATGTCTGGACGGCCGATAGCCTTTACTATTGCGTCGCATTTCGATTTTGTGCGGCTGGCAATCATAATTTCGTCGAACACATCCGTGTTTTTCGCCACTTTATGGGCAGCTACGGTGGCGACACCGCCTGCTCCGATGATGATAACTTTTCCCATTTCGTATGTAATATTAGATATTGTTTGACAACGTTTATTTTAGTTCGCTACCTTTGATGCCAAGTGCGGCCATCACGGAAAAACCCAGGTTCTCCTGATTGAAACCGCGCCCCATAATAGGCGACATGTCGAGAATAGTGACATCTTTACCGGCGATATGCTGCACTACGTCCTTGATTTCGTTTCCGTATTCGTCCATATTGACCGTTACCATGACGCGTTCTGTCTTTTCGTCCTGCCCCACTTGTTTTATCATCTCGCAAATGAGTTCGGACTTCGTCACGATTTCCTCAACAGGGTAGCAAGCCACGGAAAACTCGCCAAGATAGCTCTTGAAAGCCTTGCCGTTCAGTTCTTTCTCGAAGTCGGCAGGAGCAAAGTTGCGGAAAGCCGTCGTTTCCTTCTCGTGAATAATGGCTACGTGTGTCTCGTTTTCGTCAGAATGTACACCACCGTCTAATGCCACGCACTCCAACCAGCACGGCAGGTCGGCTCTTGGAACTTGCCGCCCCAGCATGCGCTCTAACTGCACGCTGATGTTGAATACAACGCGGTCGATATACTCGCTATCGACGAAAATATAATTCATGGTAGGACTATCAGATTATTCTGCGGCATCGGCAGGCGTTTCCTGTGCCTCTTCTTTATCTACAAACTCGGTATATCCGTTTTTCACGAGGATATTATACCATTGTGCCAGTTTTTTCATATCGCTCGTGTGGACACGATCACGATCGTACGTAGGAAGAGCCATTTTCATGAAGCTTTCCAAATCAGACTTCGAGGCAGTTTTCTTATCTGCGTCGGTAGGCTGTCCTTTGAGCGTATTGAAAATATTTTGCAGGATTTCAGTCAGAGCTACGTCCTCGCCATCGGTGTACATCGCCACGTCATTGAGCGAAGTCACACGGTCGCGTGCTCCTGCTGTCGTGCGTTTTGGATTTTCCTCAAGGCTCTCGACGATTAACATGCCGCGACCTTGCGCTACCAGCTTGAAAAGTCCGGGTTTTCCGGATATGGACAATATTGTATCCTTCATTTTTCTAAGTATGTTTGATTGATTTATATTTAATGTTGTCTAAATTCTATTTTGTACTTATGGAAATTCTGTTCTGATATAGGGAAAATCTTTTAGTCCTTAGAGAAATTCCATTTGGCTATAGAGAAAATCTATTTGTCCTTAGAATAATCCCATTTGTCCTTAGAATAATCCCATTTGGCTTTAGGGAAATCTCATTTGGCTATAGAGAAATCTCGTTTGTCGGGCAGAAATCTGTATTTCCTCAGACATTCGGCAAGATACTGTGCACTATTTGGCAGCTATCTGGCTGTGGATGCTTTCTATCTGCGACTTAATGGATTCGCTGTCGTCGTTTTTGATGACGAAATCGGCTCGTTCGCGTTTTTCCTGCTCAGGAAGTTGCAGTTGTATCCACTTTTGTGCTTTTTCGGCGGAGATATGGTCGCGTAGCATGAGCCTTTTCAGTCGTATATCCTCGGGAACATCTATTGCCACGACGAAATCCACCAGATTGTCGAAGTGCGCTTCAAAAAGCAACGCACACTCCATATATATATATAAGGAATGTTGCGATGCTGCCCACATCTGGAATTTTTGCCGCACACGCGGATGCACTATCGCGTTGATTTTTGCCGCGTGTTCGGGCGAAGTGCAGATGAAGTCGGCCAAAACGCGTTTTATCAGGCGGCCTTCATCATCATACAGGCGTTTACCTACGGTTTGCTCCAAGGCCTGTTTCACTTCCTCGTCACTTCGGATAATTTGCTTCGCCTCGTCATCACAATAGAACACGGGAAATCCCATTTGCTCGAGGCAACGGCACACAAAGCTCTTGCCAGTGCCAATTCCCCCCGTAATAGCGATGCGTATGTGCTGCTTATCCAATTTTTGTGACGTTTATGTTTCTTTTAGTGCCGACACATTTTCTTTTAGTGTCGAGGTATTTTATTTTAGTGTCGAGGTATTTTGTTATACCTCCCAACTACTTTATTATAGCACCCGACTACTCTATTATAATGCCTGACCTCTTTATCAAAGTGCCTGACTTCTTTATCGTGATGTTCGACAAAATTCTAAAAAGGTTGGCGCTAAATGGTTTTTCAGTCGTTTTCGGCCACTTCTTCGATGATATATTCCACGCGATTCGTCATCAAACGTACGTTTTGTACGCCTTCGGGAATGGTATTAAGTTGCAAAGTGACGAAACCTGTGTTGTTTTCCAGAAGATCTTCGTAGTGTATGGGAAGAGCAAAGTCATTTTCGGTGATTCTGCGGTAGTCTTTCATTCCTACGAGGAACTTAATCTGCGCTTTTGCGGGGAAAGTGCGCAATGCCTTCGATGCGGGGAAATTTACTCCGCGGATAGGAACATCTACTGTCTTTTCAACCATACGGTCCACCTGTATTCTGAGCGATACCTTGTTGGGAATATATTTTACGCCCCTCATCTTCAGCATTGGTACGTCAGTCCTGAGTGAATCCCGCAGACTACCGATATATATCGGCTCAGTATAGGCATATTGCATCGTATCAAGGATGTTTTTCTGCGCATATACTGTGATGTTTTGCGGTTCTAATTCCATGTGCGACACCAGAAAATCTGCTTCGGTGGTGTAAGAACCTGTGAATTTCACGGGCAAAATCTTGCTATGTCCGAAGTTGTAGAAATATTCCAGGGTATCGGGTTGGAAACCTACGAGTTGTGTGGTGGAAAGCAGCTGCGAAGAAATCTGATCTATGTAATCGCGGGTGAAAAGCCTGACATATCCACGATTATTGGCGGTATATTCTATGACAATGGGGTTGAATTCCTGTCCGTACTTGTAGCTAAGGAGATTAAATCCCTTGTCGCGCAAATTTACCGTGATGCTTTTGGGCAGTTCCGTGGTGATAACGATTTCTTTCGGCACGCCCTGCAATTCTATGGGCACGCTAAACGATTCTTCGTAGGTTTCGTTGAGTGATTGGAACAACCAAAAGGCTGCTGAAAGCGCTAAAAAACCTAAGAACGTGAGGAACTGTCGATCCCATACGAAGGAATAACAGTTTTTCAGTATCTGAATGAATCGTTTTGCCATGATTTCGTGTGGTGCGGCCTGCTTCTTAAATCGTATTGCCAAGATTTAAAATAATGCGGCCTGCTTTTTGAATTTTATGCCTTATGCGTTGGCGTTTTGTGCGGAGCCAAGGGGCATGATGGCCTGCTTTTCAAAGCGTAGGCGCACGCCGGTGGCTACTTCGAGGGTGATAATGTTTTCGTTCTCGTCGATATTGCGTACTACTCCGCGCAAACCGCCGGCAGTTACGACTTCGTCGCCTGGTTTGAGGGCGTTACGGAATCTTTGTATTTCCTTTTGTTTCTTGTTCTGTGGGCGAATCATGAAAAAGTACATGATGGCGAACAATACCACCATCATAACGATCATTGATGTCATGCTACCTCCTTGTGTCTGCTGGAGAATTGAAAAAAGAATGGTTGTCATAAAAATTAGTTTTGTATTATTATTCGATTATTGGTTTTAGTTTTTCATTATAGTGCCTTCGCTCTGCAGCAGCTTCACGATATGGTCAAGCAGTCCGTTGATATACGAAGAACTCTTGGGGGTGCTGTAAGCTTTCGCGATGTCCAGATATTCGTTGAAGGAGACATTGAGCGGTATGTTGGGGAATGTGAGTATTTCCGTCAGGGCAATCTGGGTGATGACGACATCCATGATTGAAAGGCGGCTGAATTCCCAGTTTTTGCAGTTGTTACGAATGAGTTCGCGCACTTCTTCGCCGCGTAGTATGGTGCTCTCGAAGAGTTCGTGGGCAAATTCGTAGTCGGCATCGCTGCTATAGGCCGGCAGCAGGGGCATATCGGCTTCTTCCTCGGGGTGGAATCTCTTTATGGTCTTCAGAATGAAAGAATCCACCACGTCTTTGTCGTCGTTCCAGTAGAGACTTTGTTCTTCCAGTACGCTGTCGAAATCCGGGTTGTCCATAATGATGTCTTTATAGAGCTTACGGATGAGTTCGCGGTCGGCAGCATACGATTTCTCCTTGTCGGTGCAGTATAACTGGAAGGTCTCGCTGTCAAGGAAGGCCTGATATATTTTTTTTACGAGGGACTCTTCGTCTTTCCACACGCTACCGTGTTTTTCTACGTATTCGCATAGCGTTGTGTTCTCGGAAAGTTGATTTAGCAGCAGGTTTTGTGAAAGAATGAGGGCAGGAGCCTTCCTGTTCTGGAAGATACCCATTCTTTCGTCGTGAGCTTTTGAGATTTCGGCATACTTCTCGGCAAGTTGCTTTATCTCTACCAAAAAATAAAGCATGTTAAGATATAAATCGTATGCCTTCTCCAAACTGAAGTCCAGTTCTTTTTTGGCTACATCGAGGGTTTTGCCTTCGTTCTGGTAGTAGGCATAAATCAGCTGGACGGTTTTAAGTCGTATAAGTTCTCTGTTTATCATAAATTACCGGTGTAATTAACCCTTCTCGTCAGAAGAATCGTCTATAATACTGCAAAAATACAAAAAATGCGGGGTTTTGGTATAAAAATCGCTTTCTTTTTTTGATATTTGGATTTTTTGTGTCAATTTTGTGCAGAAAAATGTAAAAATGTAACTAAATTTGATAGGTATATGTATTCAAAAGACAAAAGTGACATTCTTTTTTCGCGAATGGTGAAGGCTGGAAAACGTCTTTACTACGTTGATGTGAAAAATGACCGCAATGGAGAGTATTATCTCGCGCTGACAGAAAGCAAGCGCGTAAAGGAAGGGACAGAAGAGGAACGTCCGGTTTATGAGAAGCACAAGATTTTCATTTATCGCGAGGATTTCGGGAAATTCACCGATGCCATTATGTCCGCTGTCGATTTTGTCCAGCAAAAGCATCGTGCTGCTATCGACGATGAGTACGAACGCAACTATAGTCAGCCCGAATACTACGATGTGGAGGGAGAACATTACTTGGATGATGACAATGAGATAAAGATTGACTTCTGAAAAGTTTGATAGGAGATAGAAAAGTTGGGAATCAGCCCAACTTTTTTTGTGTTTTTCTCACCTCTGGAAAATGGTCTGGAAAATAAGTCCGAGCAAAATGCAGTTATCTCGGAGCTAATTCCATTTATCTCTCAATTAGTTTCTGAAAGCTTCAAATTATACCTATCAATGCAGCCTTTATTCATCGGTATTTTCGGGCAGTTTCGAGGCGCAAAATAATACCCCAGAAAAACGGGAAAATAGCTCGGAGCAAAAAAAATTTTGCTCCGAGCTATTTTGAAATAGTGTCGAGCTAATTTTATTTTTCTCGGAGCTAAATTCTGTTATCTCGGCGCCCATTAACCCCATATTGTCCATTAGCCCCATTTCCCGTCAATAATTCAGAAAAAAAAAGAAAAAATGTCGTATTAGTTTGACGTTCAAAAAAATATTCGTAATTTTGCAGCCGATTTGCCCACGCCTCCGTTTTTGGAGACGGCGCGTGTGATGGCGAATTAAGAGAAAAACTTAATTTAGAGTAACACAAAAAAATTTTAATTCACAATGAAAGAAATTAGCATCAACGGTACACTTCGTACCGAGACAGGAAAAAAAGCAAGCAAGCTCTTGCGCCAGGCTGGTAACGTGCCCTGCAACCTTTATGGTGAGAAACGCGGCGAAGACGGACTTCCCGTTGCACTTTCCTTCGTAGTAAGCGAAAAGGAAATCAACAAAGTGATCTTCACTCCCCACGTATATCTCGTTAAGATTACCATCGACGGTACAGAACACACAGCAATTATCAAGGAAACACAGTTCCATCCCGTTAAGGACAACGTATTGCACGTTGATTTCTACGAAGTTAATCCTAACAAGCCAATAGTTATCGGTGTGCCCATACAGACTGAAGGACTTGCCGCAGGTGTACGCGCCGGTGGTCGTCTTACCACAATGTTGCGCAAGCTTAACGTTCGCGGTCTCTACACCAACATTCCCGAGAAGCTCGTTATCGACGTAACTCCTCTGGAACTCGGAAAATCAATGAAGGTTGGCGAATTGTCTTTCGACAACATCGAACTGGTAACACCGAAGGAAGTTGTAGTTTGCACCATCAAGATGACACGTGCTGCCCGCAGCGCTGCCGATGCTCAGCAAAACGCATAATAACTTAGGCAAAAAGTGAATTTTCTTATTGCAGGGCTGGGAAATATTGGCGACGAATACGCCAAGACCCGCCACAATATAGGATTTAGAGTATTGGACGCCCTGGCAAAGGCGTCCAATATTGTTTTTGAAGACAAGCGCTATGGGTTTGTCGCCGACCTTCGTGTGAAAAATCAGGTGCTCACCCTCTTAAAGCCCTCCACATACATGAATCTCTCGGGCAATGCCGTGCGATATTGGATGCAAAAGAAGAATATCCCCACAGAACGCCTGTTAGTCGTGGTGGACGATCTCTCTCTGCCGTTCGGTACGATTAGAATCAAGCCATCCGGAAGCGAAGCCGGACACAACGGACTGAAAAGCATCACCCAGCAAATCTGTACCCAGCAATACGCACGCCTTCGTTTCGGTATCGGCAACGATTTCGCGCGAGGCGGACAAGTAGATTACGTCTTGAGCGAATTTGGCCCCGACGAACTGCTGAAAATGGACGAGCGCCTGGAAAAAGCCTGCGAAGCCGTGAAGAGTTTTGCCCTGCAAGGCATCAATCTCACCATGAATCAATATAACGGCAAGTAGGAAACACACCGTATCCCTGGAATAATGGAAGCAAGAATTGACAAATGGCTATGGGCCGTGCGCATATTCAAAACCCGCACGCTGGCAGCAGATGCTTGCAAGAACAGCCGCATCAGTATCAACGGCACCACAGTAAAACCCTCGCGCATGGTGAAAGAAGGCGACGAGGTAAGCGTCCGCAAGCCGCCCGTAACCTACACTTTCCGCGTAAAACAAGCCATTGAAAAGCGGGTAGGAGCCAAAATGCTGCCCGATATCATCGAAAACATCACACCTCCCGAACAATACGAACTGCTCGAGATAAATCGCATCAGCGGTTTCGTAAACAGAGCCAAAGGTATGGGACGCCCAACCAAGAAAGACAGACGAGCCATCGACGATTTTACGGCGCCGGTCTTCCTTGATGATTTCGATGACTGGGATATCGATGACGATCAGGAATAAACCCTCGCATCAGTTCCCGATACGAAACTTGCTCTCGGCACTTTTTCTCGCTAAGTTCTGGAAATCCCATCGAATCAGCGAGACAAAAAATAAAAACAAAGAATGCTGTTATCATTCCCTCTTGATTTACAGCTAATAAACTCCCCATAAAAAAACCAATCTCCCTATGAAAAAAAATCTATTCACACTCTTCTGCCTGTCAGTCCTGGCTATGAGCGTTTTTGCCCAAGCACGCCCTAAACTTGTCGTGGGTATCGTTGTCGATCAGATGCGTTGGGACTATTTGATGCGCTATCAGTCGCGTTATGGCGAAGGCGGTTTCAAACGCCTCATGAAAAATGGCTTCAACTGTGAGAATTGTCAGATAAACTACATACCTACTATTACCGCCATCGGACATACCAGCGTATATACCGGTTCTGTGCCCTCCATTCACGGCATTGCCGGAAACAGCTTCTGGCAAGACAGCGCGTGGGTGTACTGTACCGGCGACAAAAGCGTAAGTAGTGTCGGAACAGACAGCGAACAGGGAAAAATGTCGCCGCACAGACTTCTGGCAACTACGATGACCGATGAATTAAAACTGGCAACAAATTTCCGTTCTAAGGTAATCGGCGTGTCTCTCAAGGACAGAGCCGCCATACTTCCCGCCGGACATTGTGCAGATGCCGCATATTGGTTCGATAGTAAGACCGGCAATTTTATTTCCAGCACCTACTACATGAAAGACCTGCCGCAATGGGCAAAAG
This sequence comes from uncultured Prevotellaceae bacterium, assembly GCA_947167835.1. Taxonomy (GTDB): domain Bacteria; phylum Bacteroidota; class Bacteroidia; order Bacteroidales; family Bacteroidaceae; genus Alloprevotella. Next base: position 1,202 of record CAMVJO010000036.1, on the reverse strand, counting down.
ACTTCAACAATCAGAAACTATGTCATAAGTATCTCTCCGAAAAGTGGGAAACACTCTATCCAGTGGAGACATACGTGCAGAGTACTGCCGATGATGCTCCTTATGAGTACGAGTATATGAAAAATATGCCCAACACATTCCCCTATGACGTGCCTAAAATTTATAAGGAAACCGGACCTGAACTGATTAAGAGCGTTCCCGCAGGAATGAAACTCACGTTTGATATGGCTAAGGCCGCACTCGAAGGCGAAAGCTTGGGCAAACACGACGATTGCGACTTCTTGGCCGTAAGTATCTCGCCCAGCGATTACGTTGGCCACCAGTTCGGAGTAAATGCCGTCGAGACAGAAGATACTTACCTGCGTTTAGATTTTTATTTGGCCGACTTCCTGAAAGCGCTCGACAAGCAAGTGGGCAACGGCAACTACATAGTTTTCCTTACTGCCGACCACGCTGGCGCTCACAACCTTTCATTTTTGCAGGATCACGGCATACTTGGCGAACCCTGCGATATGTCGGGCATTACCAAGGCACTCAATAAATATTTGCAGGAAGAATATAAAGTTGAGTCGAAGCTCATTTTGAGAAACGGCAACTACCAGTTCTTTATCAACCACCAAGCCGTAGCAGATGCCGGACTGAAAGAAAAAGACGTCGTGAAAAAAAGCGTGGAGTGGCTGAAACGCGACAATCACTTCGCTTATGTGGCCGATATGGAAGACTTAGCTTCGAGTAGCATCCCGCAAACCATTCGCGAACGTGCCGTAAATGGATATAACCGCCTGAGAAGTGGCGCTATCCAGGTGATATTACAACCTGGCTCGTACGGAACGGGCGCTAAAAAGAACATAAAAGGAACTACCCACGGCTGTTGGAATCCGTATGACGCACATATCCCCTGCATCTTCATGGGTTGGAATATTCCCAAGGGATATACCAATCGCGAAGTCCACATTACCGATATTGCTGCCACCATTTGTGCACTTTTGCACGTACAAATGCCCAGCGGCTGCATAGGAGAACCCATAGAAGCCATCGCAAAATAAAAATAAGTCCTCGAAAAGCTTTCGGATGGCGCGGCAAGAAAAACTAAGGTCGTAGCAAGAAAGCCAAAGGCTATCGAAAGTTAGAGAAAGGCCGTCGCAAAATAAAAATTATTGGTGTCCGGTAAAAGTTGAGAATCGCTAAATTATGTGTCCGCA
>CAMVJO010000035.1 GCA_947167835.1 uncultured Prevotellaceae bacterium | reverse complement strand
TCCGGATTTATAACGCAAATTTACAAAATCCTGTTGATATAACAAAAATAATAATTGTATATTTTATTGATACTCAGATATTTAACATATATTTAAGGGATGACTATATAAATCCGTAGGTTTCTAAAGCATTTGGTACTCTTATCCCTAATAATTCTTCTTTACAGCCCTACATTCGCCATTTCTTCTGCCGACCATTGAGTGAAATATGGCTCATAGTCGCTAAGAAGATTATGGCTTTTAGTGAAGTCTTGCATAGGTTGGAAACGTTCATTATCGGGTGTCCACTGACATAAGTGTCGCGACTTGAGAAAATCTCCAAAGTCTTGTCGCAATTCCCCTATGCTGGCTCTGGCAACATTCAACAATTTTAACTCCATTTCCATAGATGTTTTACTGTCTTCACTACCCTCCACTATATTCTGTTTGCCGCTGCGCGCAGCTTGCACCATTTGATCGACCGTGCGATCTCCGTGTTGTGGCAAAAACCGTTCACAAAAGACATATGTCATCTGGTAGGGCACCTCCGACTTTTGATAGAACCAAAGGTCTTGTCATTTCGGCACTTGTCGGAAGATACTCTTGAAGGGCTTGTCGCTGTCTTTTTTAGACGTCATAGTTTTAGTTCTTTATATTATAGTTTCTATAGCATCTATAGTTTCTATAGCATCTATAAATTTTATCCTTTCCCCCACCCCACTCCATCAGTGTGCTTCGAGCCAATTTTTGCCGGCGCCGCATTCGGCGATAAGGGGAACGGTCATGGGGAATGCGCGTTCCATTTCTTCTACCACCAGTTTTTTGACGGTTTCTAATTCGGAAAGTGGAACATTGAAGTTCAGTTCGTCATGAACTTGGAGTATCATTTTTGTTTTCAAACCTTCTTCTTTCAGACGGCGGTCGATATTGATCATGGCTATCTTGATAATATCGGCTGCTGTACCTTGTATGGGTGCGTTGATGGCATTTCTTTCGGCATACCCACGCACTACGGCATTATGTGACAGGATATCGGGCAGATAGCGTCGGCGACCGAAGGCGGTTTCTATGTATCCGCGTTCACGGGCTACGTCCACCGATTTCGTCATGTAGTTGCGCACTTCGGGGAAGGTAAGAAAATAGTTTTCTATGAGGTTCTTTGCTTCGGTACGACTTACCTCCATGCGTTCTGCCAGGCCGAAAGCGGAAATGCCGTAGATAATACCGAAATTGGCTGTCTTGGCTTTCCGGCGTTCATCGCGCGAAATCTCCTCAAGTGGCTTTCCGAAGATTTTTGCTGCGGTAGCGGCATGAACATCGGCACCATGACGGAAGGCTTCTACCATATTTTTATCACCACTTAGGTGCGCCATCAGGCGAAGTTCGATTTGTGAATAGTCGGCGCTGAAGAATACGCAACCTTCTTCGGGAATGAATGCTTTTCGTATCTCCCTACCGTCCTCTCCCCTGACGGGAATATTCTGTAGGTTGGGATTGGATGACGACAGTCGCCCAGTAGCTGTCACAGCCTGGTTGAAAGAGGTATGTATATGCCCTGTCTTGGGATTTACCAGCTTGGGAAGTGCTTCAAGATAGGTGCTGATCAGTTTTTTCAGCGCACGATGTGCCAGTATCTTCTCTACAATGGGATGTTTTGCCTTGAGTGATTCCAATACGGCTTCCGAAGTCTGATATTGCCCGCTCTTGGTTTTCTTTGCCTTGTCGCTGAGTTTCAATTCGCCGAAGAGCACATCGCCAACCTGTCTAGGCGAAGTGAGTAGGAACGGATGACCGGCTATTTCGTAGATTTCTTTTTCCAATAGGTTCATGCGATTGGTGAAGAGGTCGCTGGTTTCGGTAATGGCCTTGGTGTCAATCAAAACTCCATTCCTTTCCATTCTGGCCAGTACGGGCATCAGCGGCATTTCTATCTCGTCAAAAACACGTCGCACCTGATATTTTTCCATTTCCTCCTCTAAAGGTTTCATCAGCTGGAGGGTAATGTCGGCATCCTCGCAGGCATATTCATAAACCTCGGCAGGCGTGAGGTCGCGCATGGAGCGTTGCTTTTTTCCGGCGGGGCCAATGAGTTGGTCTATGTGGATCGTTTTGTATCGCAGGTAGATTTCGGCCAGATAGTCCATGTTGTGATGAAGTTCGGGCTGGACAAGATAATGTGCCAGCATGGTATCGAACATTGGACCGCACAATTCGATGCCGTAGTTCGAGAGCACCAACATGTCGTACTTCATATTCTGGCCTACCTTCAGGATTGTCGGGTTTTCATAGATGGGACGGAAAATTTCTACCCTTGCCTGTGCTTTTTCCCTGTCGGCAGGAATCGGTACGTACCATGCCCTACCCTTTTCCGTTGAGAAGCTCAAACCTACCAGTTCGGCACTCATTGCGTCCGTCGAAGTGGTCTCTGTATCCAGACTGACGATTTTTTCTGACAGGAATTTTTTGCAGATTTTCTGCATATCTTCCTCATTTTCAACGAGGATATACTCGTGTTCCACCGATTTTAAGTCGCTGAGAATCGTTTCTTTTGGAATTTCCGTACCCTCGGGCGCAAATTTTTCGCTCTCAAAAGTTTCATTTGAAACTATTTCGGACGTTGGCTGGCTGAAAAGATCGCCTTCCACGTACATGGGCTTTTTTGGTTTCGGAGTGGGGGTAGGGATGTCGATGGGATTTCCAAAGAGGTCGAGTTGCACCACATTTTTCTTTTCCATTCGTGTGATGAACGACTGAAATTCCAGACGTTGGTACAATTCGCGTAATTTTGCCTGGTCGGGGTCGGAAATTTTCATCGCATCATAATCCATTTCGACCGGCACATCAGTTTTTATCGTCACCAGGAATTTCGAGAAGTGGATTTTATCGGTATTTTCCTTGATTTTACCTTGCAGACTTCCCTTGAGTTCGTCGGCATGTTCGATGATATCCTCCACGCTATCGTAACTTTGGAGTAGGGTAGTGGCACCTTTTGGACCTATGCCCGGACAACCCGGAATATTGTCGGCAGTATCGCCGCAAAGTGCCAGGTAGTCTATCATTTGCGCGGTATTTTTCAGTCCGTACTTCTCGCAAACGGCTTTTTCGTCTATGGTTTCAAAGGCTGCTCCCTTACCTGGTTTGCAAATGACGACACTTGGAGTCACCAGTTGCGCATAATCCTTATCAGAAGTCACCATTTGCACAAAATAACCGTCTTTTGCCGCTTGTTTGGCCATAGTTCCGATGACGTCGTCGGCTTCAAATCCTTGTTTTTCCACGATGGGAATACCGTATGCTTCGATGATTTTCTTGATATATGGCACGGCAAATTTAATGCCTTCTGGAGTGGCTTCGCGCTGTGCCTTATATTCGGGATAAGCCTCGTGGCGGAAGGTAGGACCGCTGGGATCGAAGGCGATGGCTATGGCATCGGGCACAAGTTCGCGCAACACCTCTTCAAGGGTATTGACAAATCCGAAAATGGCCGATGTATTTTCGCCTTTTGAGTTGATGCGTGGCGAACGGATAAAGGCATAATAGGCACGGAATATGAGCCCGTAGGCATCGAGTAGGCAAAGTCTTGGCATAGGTCTGCTATATATATTATTTATGGTGTGAAATCGGTTCGTGAGGCGGCTTAAACCCACGTTTTATGGCCTGTCTGAATGGCAGGGTGGGGCATATCCTTCTCAAAAACGATGTAAAAGTACGAAAAAACGATGAATAATGCTCTTTTTTTACTAATTTTGCTCCGCCTAAGCAGTTTAGAAAACAGAAAACATGAAAAATATGCTTTTAGACATACGGCGTCCCATCGAAACGGAGTTGAATGATTATCTGGCTCTGTTCGGCGAAGTGATGTCGCATGGCGAACCTGAAATAGACCAGGCTCTTTCGTATATAAAGGGACGCAAAGGAAAGATGATGCGCCCCATTATGGTGCTGCTTATGGCAAAGGAGATGGGTGGCGTGTCGAAACGTTCCATTATAGCGGCAGTATCGCTCGAAATGCTCCATACAGCAAGTCTTATTCACGACGATGTAGTGGACGAGAGCCACGAACGTCGCGGACAGGCCTCTGTAAACCGAATTTACGACAACAGAATAGCGGTTTTATTGGGTGATTTCATACTTTCCCGCCTCCTGCTGACGGCTACCCGCACGGGAGATTTGCGTATCGTCGAGAAAGTTTCGCAGTTGGGCGGTACACTTTCTGAAGGAGAGATATATCAATTGTCAAATATCAGCCGTCAGGAAGTTACCGAGGCAGAATATTTCCGTATCATCCGACATAAGACGGCGGCGCTCTTCTCTGTGTGTGCAGAGATAGGGGCTATTTCGGCCGGAGCCTCCGATGAAATGGTGGAAAAAGCACGTCTTTTCGGTGAATATACTGGTATCTGTTTCCAAATCAGGGATGACATCTTCGACTACTTCAATGACGAAGGAAACATCGGTAAACCCACGGAAAATGACTTACTTGAGGGAAAATTCACCCTACCTGCCATCTACGCGCTCAACCATTTTGCCGATGAACACGTGAATAATCTCATCGTGAAGGTGAAAAATCGCACGGCAAACCTCGATGAAATCGGCGAAATTGTGGATTTCACCAAGAAAAACGGCGGTATAGAATATGCGCAGCGCAAGATGCACGAATATTACGACAAGGCCGTAACCTTACTCCAAGATTTCCATAACGAAGACGTAAAAACCGCCTTAGAGCTCTACGTTCGCTATACGATAGAACGAGATAAATAAATTCAGGGCCTACATTTTCCGATGTAGGCCTTTTTTATGCCCTTTTTTCACCACTTTTCGTCATCCCGTTATCCCGCTATTCCGTTATCCCGCGAATTTACCTCCAATTACCTCCGAGCTAAAGAAATTTACCTCCGAGAAAAATAAAATTATCTCGCCACTATTCAAAAATAGCTCCGAGCTAAAAATTTTTGCTCCGAGCTATTTCCCCCTCATTCCCCGTCCCGTTCCTTTCAACGTGATTACATCACGTTTAACGAATTCCAAGCCCAAAATACAGGCACAAAAAAGCAGGCACCTCGCAAATAAAAGATGCCTGCCCTGTATTTTCCAACCTGATATGTCACATCAGAACGGATTGATGTCTTCGCCTACAACGGCAGACACGAGAAGGTTTGCCAAACGGCTGGTACCCAGACGGAACAGGTGCTTATTGATCCATTCCTCGCCCAGAATCTCGCGTACAATGGTGTAATAGTTCAAGGCATCGTCAATGGTCTGCAATCCACCGGCAGCTTTGAAACCTATCATCACGTTATGCAGGTCGTAGTACTCCTTAATGGCTTTACACATGACGTATGCAGCCTCTGGTGTGGCAGAAACGGAGATTTTACCCGTACTGGTCTTCAGGAAATCGGCTCCGGCATACATCGCCAGGATAGAAGCCTTCTTGATTCTCTCGGCAGTTTGCAATGCTCCCGTTTCCAAAATTACTTTCAAAGGACGACCGGCGCAGGCTGCCTTGATTTCGCTGATTTCATCGGCAGCAGTCTCGTAATCTTCGCTGAGGAATTCGCCTACGTTCAATACGCAGTCCACTTGTTCGGCACCGTCATTCACAGCCAGCGCTGTCTCGATGGTTTTCACTTCTAAAACGGCTTGTGAAGAGGGGAAAGAACCGCTTACTACGGTGGTATCCGTTCCTTCTACCTCAAGACTTTGTGCTACCACCTTGGCAAACTTTGGATACACGCAGATAGTGGCCATTGGCGGCACATCGGGATGCTCGTTATAGAAGGCATTTACCTTTTCTACCATGCGCAGCACGCTTTCATCGGAGTCTGTGCATTTCAGCGTGGTGAGCTCTACTGCTGCAAGCAGGTGACGCATCACTTCCGGCGTGTTATACTTGGCCTTGTTCTCGGCTAAAAGTTTTTCTACCTCCCTTTGCACATCTTCGTCGTGCAGGTGTGTTTCAAACTTGCTGAAAGCCTGTTGATACTTGTCTTGCAAATGCTCTTTTTCTGCCTCGTGATGATGATGGCAACCACAATGGCAATCGTGTTCGTGAATCATTTTTGTTTTTCTTTTTTTTATAAGGTTAAATATCTGTTTTATAAAGGAAAATCTCTGTTTATAAGGTGTATTACTTTCGGTTTCTATTTCAGTTTCTCGTTGTTATGATGTCGTTCTGCATCCCTTTTTGTCTTTTTCTCGATGCTCTGCTGTAAAGCCTCGGTGAGGTTCACGCCTGTCTGGTTGGCAATGCAGAGTAGCACCCAGAACACATCGGCCATCTCTTCCGAAAGGTTTTCTTTCTCGCCTTCCTTGAATGACTGATCGCCATATTTTCGCGCCATCACACGAGCCAATTCACCTACTTCTTCTGTAAGGCACGCCATGTTCGTAAGTGGTGAAAAATAGCGCACGCCATAAGTCGTTATCCACTCATCTACAAGTTTTTGTGCTTCGTCAATAGTCATAGGGTAGGGGCTTTATGTGATTTGCTGGGAAAGAAATGCCATTTTATTCGGCAGTTCCCTGTTTTATAGCGCTGAATTTTAATGGTTTGCGTGTTAAAAAATTTTATTCCTTGTTATGTGTATCCATACATATCGTAACAGGTCCGTCATTGACGAGCGAAACCTGCATATCGGCACCAAATTCTCCCGTTCCTACGGGTTTTCCGAGTTCTTTCGACAGTTCGTTGCAGAAAAATTCGTAGAGCGGGATAGCTTTCTCGTGGCCGGCAGCATGAATGTACGAGGGACGGTTGCCTTTCTTGTAGGATGCTAACAACGTAAATTGGCTAATTACGAGTACTTCTCCTGCAATATCTTGTATAGAGCGGTTCATCACCCCATCTTCGTCGTCAAAAACGCGCAGACGCGAAATTTTACCTATTAGCCAGCGGGCATCTTCCTCTGTGTCGGCATCGCTAATGCCCAGCAGCACCATAAAACCGGCTTTGATGGCAGATTTCACATTTCCGCCGATGCTGACAGATGCTTCGCTCACTCTCTGTACTACTGCTTTCATACTTTCTGCAAAAATACTCGAAAATTATGATTCTAATGCTATCTTATGAAGATTTTCAAACACATTCTTTCCTTTTTGTTGCCCCAAAAGATTTTGAAGTGCCTCTAAATCAGCCTCTTTCACCTTTTTTACGCTCCCGAAATGCTGCAACAAAATATCGCGAGTCCGAGGTCCTATACCGCTGACTTGATCTAATTCGCTTTTCACCATACGTTTGCTGCGCTGGTCGCGATGAAAAGTGATAGCAAAGCGATGTACTTCGTCTTGCATCGCCGTAAGTGTTCTAAACAACTGACTATTAGGACTTAGGCCGACACTTTTTTGCGGAAATCCGAACAATAGTTCGTGTGTGCGGTGCTTATCGTCTTTTGCAAGGCCGGCAATAGGAATTTGCAGGTGGAGCATTTCTTCTGTCACCTGACGAATCACTTCCATCTGCCCTTTACCGCCGTCTGCAATGATTAAATCGGGTAGGGGAGCGCCTTCTTCCATCAGTCGTGAGTAGCGACGAAACACTACTTCCTTCATAGATGCATAATCGTCGGGGCCGACAACGGTTTTGATGTGGTATTTCCGATAATCCTGCTTACTGGGTTTCAGTCGCTTGAAGACTACGCAAGCTGCTACGGCATCTTCGCCTTGTATGTTGGAGTTGTCGAAAAGTTCTATGTGCATAGGGAGTTTTTCCAACCCTAAATCGCGTTGAAACTCCTTCATAAGGCGTGTTTGCTTTTGCTCGGGATTGAGTTTTTCTGCCTGTTTCAGACGATCGAATTTATATTGTTTTACGTTCAGTTTGGATAATTCCAACAACTTCCGTTTGTCTCCTTTTTGCGGTATGGTTATAAGTGCATAATTCTCAGGAAGTTCCACATGAAACGGTACAACAATTTCCTTAGATTGACTTCCATAACGATGCCTCATTTCTACGATTCCCAAGGTCAGGAGTTCCTCGTCGGTTTCTTCGAGCTTTTTCTTGTATTCAAAGGTAAACGCCTGATTTACACTACCATTAGCAACATGTAAGTAGTTGATATAGGCCGTTTTCTCGTCGCTTTCTATATTGAAAACGTCGATATTGTGCAATACGTTGCTCACCACCTCGCTTCGCTGCTTGAAACGTTCTATTTCGTCGTATTTTTCCTTGAGTATCTGGGCTTCTTCAAACCTGAGTTCTGAGGAAAGTTGCAGCATCTTTTCTTTCATCAGAGATTGCACCTCGCGGGTATTTCCTTTCAGGATTTCACGACACGCTTCTATGCTCTCCAGATAGTCTTCGTGCGACTGTTTTCCCACGCACGGGCCTTTACAACGATGTAGGTGGTATTCCAGGCAGACTTTATACTTGCCGGCATCCACTCCTTCCTTGGTAATAGGTTGGTGGCACGGACGAGGTGTGTATAGGTGCTTGCAAAGATCCAGTAGGGCGTACATCGTGGGCACATGACTGTAGGGACCGAAATATTCTGCGCCCTTACGTTCACGGTGTCTGGTCTTGAAAATGCGGGGTAGGTACTCCTTGCTGATAGCTATGCTGGGATAGGTTTTATCGTCCTTCAAAAGGACATTATATCGGGGCTTGTATTGCTTAATGAGGTTGTTTTCTAACAAAAGGGCGTCTTCTTCGGTTTTCACTACGATATAGTGAATATCACGTATCTTGGAAACGAGCATACGTGTCTTGGCAGAAGTCTGTTCCTTGAGAAAATAAGAACTGACTCTGCGCTTCAGATTCTTAGCCTTACCTACATAAATAATGACTCCGTTTTCGTCCAAATATTGGTAACTTCCCGGAGATTCAGGCAGGCTATTTACAATCTGTTTCAGCCGTTCGAGGATTTCTTCCCTTTGCCCCATTAAAAGATGCTTGAAATCATATCAAATTCATCCGCTATATGATGGTATAATAATGCCATCAAAAACCCTTTCTCAGCGATGAATCTTGATAAGTGTGGTGATATCCAAATCAGCAAGGGCTTCGCCGCCTTTAAGTCCTTCCATACATAATTCCATGATGAAGTTTACATAGATTTTCTTGGGATGGAAAGATTCTACGAGGTTATGTGCTGCGCGCATGGAGCCTCCCGTTGCTAAAAGGTCGTCGTGAATTAAAACTACGTCGTCTGAAGTGATGGCATCGTCGTGAATTTCGATGTTATCATAGCCATACTCTTTCTGATAGGAGGCCTTTCTTGTCATTCCAGGAAGTTTTCCAGGTTTACGGCACATCACAAATCCAGCACCTAACTCTGCTGCAACAATAGCACCGAGTACGAATCCGCGAGATTCGAGACCTACAACTTTTGTTATTCCCTTGTCGCGATAAAGCTCGATAATTTCGTTTTTAATCTCTTGCAGACACTCTGCATTTTTGAATAAAGTGCTGACATCTTGGAACTGTATTCCTGGTTTTGGGTAGTCAGGAATGTTTCTAAGGTTTTTAAGGATGAGATCTTCTTTCATAATTATAAATATGTACGGTTAAATTTAATTCAGTTGCGTGGAATACTTTTAGGGTAGTTCTAAAAATTAGGTTTTAAAATTTTGTGAAGCTTTTTTTGGTCTGTATGCTTTTTCAATCTTTTTGGCGCCATTGTCTTTAATTCCTTGAACCATAGCTCGCTATGCTTCTGCGGCATTAAAAACAAAATCACTCAAAAATCTTTGAATTCTTCGCGCACACTCTGTTTGTTATCTGCCCCGTAGGGTGAAGCTCTGCGGGTTGCAGGAACAAACGTATAGAGAGTGTAAGCAAATCAAAACAGCCTAATTTTTAGAACAACCCTTTATTCTTTTTGAGGAAATATTTAATAATTCTAAGGTGTATTAAAATATCTCCGAGAAAAATTTTTTTGCTCCGAGAATAAAATAATTAGCTCCGAGATAAATTTTATTACCTTGGCGAGATATCTTCAAATCTCCCATTAAGTATTACTAAAGTCGAAGTGTTTCACGTTGAAGTCCGTTCTAAACTCCTGAAAATCCCTTCTTTGTAAATTTTGTTTTGGTTTCACGTTTCATGTGAAACATATTTTTATTTATCTCCCTAAGAGAATTAAAAGTACACTGATATCACTCGGTGATACTCCAGGGATACGACTTGCTTGTCCCAGTGTTTCAGGATTTATGGCGGATAGTTTCTGACGTCCTTCGGTGGAAATCTCTTTTAGGTCTTGGTAATTGAACCGATTCTTGATTTTAATATTTTCCAGTCGCTGCATCTTTTCTGCCATCTCCTTTTCACGATGGATATAACCGGAATATTTGATTTCTATTTCGGCACAATCCATTATTTCCTTGTCGTTTTTTATGATTTCACCGAATTTTGTTTTTAAGGACGGCACGTTTTCGCAAAGTTCTTCTAACGTGATTTGCGGTCTTGTGAGGAGTTCGTAAACTTTACTTGAACCTTTTAATTCTGACGTACCTTTTTCTGTAAGGAAAGCGTTGATTTCATTCGGTTTTACCGAAACATTTTTACACAATTCAATCAAATCATTGAGTTTCTCTTCCTTGAAATTCTTTCGATGGATTCGTTCTGCAGTAGCTAAGCCATATTTTTCGGCATAAGGGGTTAAACGACTGTCAGCGTTGTCTTGTCGTAAAAGAATGCGGTACTCTGCTCTGGAAGTGAACATACGATAGGGCTCATCCACGCCTTTCGTTACCAAATCGTCGATTAAAACACCGATATATGCTTCATCGCGTCTTAATGTGAAGGTTTCTTTTCCGTTACAACTGAGTGCAGCGTTGATACCGGCCACCAAACCTTGTCCTGCTGCCTCTTCGTAACCGGTAGTGCCGTTTACCTGTCCGGCAAAGTAGAGATTTTTGACTATTTTCGACTCTAAAGTGTGTGAAAGTTGGGTGGGATCGAAAAAATCATACTCAATAGCATATCCAGGACGGTATATAACGATATCTTTGAAGCAGGGAATCTTTTTAAGTGCCGCAATTTGAATATCCATCGGCAGACTTGAGGAAAATCCGTTCAGATAAAGTTCGTTTGTATCGACACCTTCCGGTTCTAAGAACAGGGGATGTTGATTGCGCTCCGCAAATGTGACGAGTTTTGTCTCAATACTCGGACAATAGCGCGGACCAATACTCTGAATCTGGCCATTATATAAAGGAGAGTCCTTCAATCCGCTGCGAAGGACCTCATGTACTTCTGCATTGGTGTTAGTTGTCCAACAAGGAAGCTGAGGGAGCGGTCTTTCTGACGACACAAACGAAAAACGTTGCGTAGTATCTTCGCCATAGTCCGTTTCCATGAGGTCGAAATGCACAGAACGTTTATCTATCCTGACGGGAGTGCCTGTTTTCATACGCATAGTACGGATTCCATGCGCGGTAATACTTTCTGTCAGCCCTTTAGCAGCCGGTTCTGCGCAGCGACCGCCTTCAACCATGCGGCGACCGATGTGCATCAAGCCATTAAGAAAGGTTCCTGCCGTGATAATAACAGAATGTGCCGTGAATGTTGCTCCCCAAATCGTGGTAACGCCCGTTACCTCCCCGTTTTTCACCGTTATCTCGCACACTTGGTCTTGCCAGATGTGCAGATTTTCCGTGTTTTCCAGCGTTTTTCTCCAGGTAGTAATGAATTTTGCACGATCGCACTGAGCTCTCGGACTCCACATGGCAGGTCCTTTTGAACGGTTCAGCATTTTAAACTGAATGGCCGTAGCATCTGTCACTAATCCCATTTGTCCTCCCAGCGCATCCACTTCTCTTACGATTTGCCCTTTGGCAATGCCGCCGACTGCGGGATTGCAACTCATTTGTGCGATTTTATTCATATCCATCGTGATTAAACAGGTTTTTGCTCCCATGCGGGCTGCTGCCGAAGCCGCTTCACAGCCTGCATGTCCCGCACCAACCACGATGACATCATAAGAGAAATTCATTGACATTCTGAAAAATAGAATTAGTGAACGGTCAAATCACGTTACTGTTTCATAAACAGGGTGATAATTGAAACATTTTTCCCTTTTTATAGACAAAAAAGCCGAAAAAAGGGCATTTGCTTCGCAAATTTACAAAGATTTTCGCGAATTTAGGAAAATAGTGTGTAACTTAGCAGCGAAAAACCGTAAAAAACCCAAATTAACTTTGAATATACCACCTCAGGAAGTTTTATAACATGAGAAAAAATACTATTTCTGTAGGTGGATTAAGAGTAGTCACCGCAATACGTTTAATAATATGAGAAAAGACATTTTTTCTTTGAGGCATTTTACATTTGTCCTGCTTTTGGTTTTTGCAACCATTAGCAGCTCTCATTTGTGTCCGATGTATGCGCAGACACAACTGACAAATATCCCGACGATGCGCATCGAAACTTTCGATGGCATGGGCATAACGAGTAAAACCGATTATAAACTGGCACGTATCTCCGTGACAGATACCACTGGTGTCGTGTATTATGACAGTGTCTCCATACGTGGTCGCGGAAACTCCAGTTGGGACAGAATGGGAAGCAAACGTCCGTATCGTTTGAAGTTCCAGAAAAAAGAAAAGCTCCTGGGTAAGGGTTATGCCAAGGCCAAGAGTTGGGTTTTGCTGGCCAATGCCGATGACAAGACCTTGATTCGCAACGCAGTAACCTTCCTTATGAGCGAACGCGTCGGACAAAAAGTCGTTCCGGCGGTGAGGTTTGTAGATTTATATCTGAACAACACCTTTATGGGTAACTATATGCTGACCGACCGTGTCGATGTACGTCCGCATCGTGTCGATATAACGGAACAGGATACGGTTGTAACAGATCCAAATACCGATATATCAGGAGGTTATCTCTTGGAAATAGATGGTTTTACCGACAGTGAAGCCACGTATTTCCACACTAAGAAGAATTTGAACGTACGTATCCACAGTCCGGAGGAAGAAGTCATTAATGATAGGCAGTATAGTTATATACAGAACTACGTTCAGACATTTGAAGACCGCATTTTCCAGCAACCCATCGGCGATTATATGTCTATGGTCGATTCTACGTCATTTATTTCCTGGTATCTGGCAAACGAGATAGCAGCAAATCTGGACGCATGGTGGAGTATTTATTTCTATAAGGAACGTGGCGACGATTTGTTATACTGGGGCCCGCTTTGGGACGAGGATTTAGGTTATAATAACACCACTCGCGTCGGCGATGTCTCCACTTCTCTGATGTCGGAGGTAGGTTTTGGTAAGTCGCAGGGTAAAATCTGGATGCAGCAGCTGAAAAATGATGAATGGTTCCGTCGTGCTACGGCAGATGCTTACGAAAAGATTTATAATGAGGGACTTACCGACTTTATGCTGCACGTTGTCGATTCTTTAGTCGATGAATTACGCGAATCGGCCGAACAAAACTTCAATGTCTGGAGTATTAATACTAAAGTCTATGAGGAAATCAATTTGTTTAACACGTATGATGAATACATAGACTGCTTGAAATCATTTATTCGTAAGCATAACGACTATTTGCTCGCGGAGTTTAATTCGCGTCGCCCAGGTGAACCGCAAGAACCCTTCTCTTTGTCTCCGAATAAGTACTATCGCATTCATTCTGCCGGCAATGAGAATTTTGTAATCGACCTTACCGACGGAGAAATCACCGAGGGCCATGCTGTTTGCCTGAATCTTAAAGACGATGACGCCCTTTCGCAACAATGGCGTCCCGTTATTCTGAAAGAAGGCCTGTATCAGTTTGTGAATCGTCAGGGAGAAATGGCTTTGTGCGACTATACCGATTCCACTCCCTACTCTTATTCGCTGGTGCTCTATCCTATAAATGGAAATGACGAACGTCAGCAATGGTATCTCTCCGATCCGCGCGCCAATGACGCCTTTAATATATATAGTGTGACGACTGGTAAACACATAAATAACCGCGGTGGCAGATATAATGTAGGAAACGAAGTGGTATGCTATGCTTCTTCCGATAAAGATGCCACATCGCAAAACCGCTTGTGGATCTTTGAGGAGTTTGCCGACGTAGAAAACGAACCGGATACGACTGCTACGGCCATACTCAGCGCACAACGTCCGGATTATGCCTTGCGTTATGTTCCTGCTGCGGGCAGACTGCGTTTTGCTTCGGCTCAGCCTGAAACACTTACGTTCAATGTGCAGGTAGTGTCGCTTTCTGGTCAGGTAGTTCGCAGCTTCGAGGCGCGTGAGGGCTGCTCTGTTGCCGAATTGCCGAATGCTCCATATATAGTTACGTGGACAGAAGGCGGAGTGCGTCGCTCTGTGAAGTTTATCAAGGAGTAAATTCAAAAATCTCCGATTTTATCGCGTTTTTTTGAGCAAATCCAGGTAGAATATACTGCCTGGATTTAAATTTTACGAAACTAATTTCCGAAACGAAGCAGTTTCCTTGAATCATCTTTGAAAGAGTGAAAATATGGAACGACTTTATCATTACACGTGGCAACATCGTCTGTTTTTGCGCTACCCTTTGCAAACGGTAGGGCGGGGCGAAACCGTGGAGGTGATAGATGTCGGACTTTATAACACAGATGCCGGTCCTGACTTCTTCAATGCCAAAATAAAGATCGACGGTGTTCTTTTTGTTGGCAACGTAGAAATTCATGAGTGCGCCTCTCAGTGGAACGAGCACGGACATCAGAACGATGATGCCTACGAAAACGTGATACTCCACGTATGTGGAAAAGTTGATACCGAAGTTTTCACCAAGTCCCACCGCAGCATCCCGCAAATAGAGATAAGTGTGCCTGAAGAGGTGACGGAAAACTACGAGAAGTTACTCGCAAATCCCAACTACCCGCCGTGCTATCAGATTATTCCCGAGTTGTCGCCGCTTTTGGTGCGCAACTGGATGAGCGTATTGGGCGTAGAACGCTTGCAATATAAGACACATCGTGTGGAAACCCTGCTCAAAGAAAGCGGTAACGACTGGGAACGCACATTTTTCGTGCTTCTATCGCGTGCTTTCGGCTTCGGAATCAACAGCGATGCCTTTGAACAGTGGGCTCGTGTCGTTCCTTTGATGATGGTAGGCAAGCATCGCGACAATATCCGCCAGGTCGAGGCGTTTTTCTTCGGACAGGCCGGAATGTTGCAGGACGAAGCCGTAGTGCCTGCGCAGCGGGATGATTATTTCCTGACCTTGCAAAGAGAATACGCCTTCCTCGCGCATAAATTCTCGCTTTCTCCCATGCCTTTCTCGCGTTGGCGTATGCTTAGGCTCCGGCCGCAGAATTTTCCCCAGATCAGATTGTCGCAATTAGTCAGGCTTTATCATAGAAACAGCCTGAATTTCAGTAGTATCATCGAGCAAACCGACCTTACTGCCCTGCGAAATATGTTTAAGGTAGGGGTAACGGAATATTGGGAGACACATTATAGTTTTGGTAAGCCACATTCGCGTGCTGCCTCCTTGAAACCAGGAGCCGAAGCCAAGCAACTGAGCGAAAGTAGTGTGAACAGGTTGCTTATCAACGCAGTTGTTCCCATTCTCTTCGCATACGGCCGAATGTACGACCGCGAGGATATCTGTCAGCGCGTCATCGACTTGCTCGAAATGCTCCCTGCCGAAAAAGACCACATCAGTCGCACGTGGCAGGAGGTAGGTCTGCCGGTTTCCTGCGCCGCCGATTCGCAGTCGCTCCTGCATCTCAAGACTTTCTACTGCGACCGCAAGGATTGCCTGCGATGCAGATTCGGTAAGGAGTACATTACCAGAAGTCCACGGATACATCTTTTCAGAGAACCCCATGATGTATGAAAAAACTGATTGTTAGAACCACCTTTTTGTAACCTATTTTCCCATTCTACATGAATTATATTTTTGAACTCCCCTTCCGTGTACGCGATTACGAATGTGATTTGCAGGGCATCGTCAATAATGCCAACTATCAGCATTATACCGAACATACGCGTCACGAATTTCTGCTTTCGCGCGGCGTGAGTTTTGCAAGCCTCCACGAACGCGGAATAGATGCCGTCGTAGCGCGTCTGAGTATGTCGTTTAAGACACCTTTGCGCAGCGGCGATAGTTTTGTGTGTCGTCTGGCGCTGAAAAAGGAGGGAATACGCTATGTCTTTCAGCAGGATATCTATCGTTTGCCCGACGAACGTGTTGTGGTGCGAGCCACTATCGATACGGTGTGCCTCATCAATGGTCGTTTGAGCGACTGTCCTGAACTGAATGAGATATTTAAGGATGTGTTGTAAGGAGAACCGGTGTTTTCCCATAGGGATGTAGAAAGATTTTTCGCAAATAATGAGCACTATCACGCAGGAACATATCAACGCCATCACGCTAACGTGTTTTGAAGGCATCAGTTTGGCAAATCTGCTGCGCCTTTACCAGCATTTAGGCTCGGCAACGGCCGTATTGCAGCCCGATGCCCTTTCTCAGAGTGACGAAATAGAAGCTTCGCAACGCGAAAAGTGGCAATATGTCCTGGATAATCGTCAGGAAGCCGTACGTAGAGCCGAGAAACAGGCCGCTTTTTGTGAGAAGTACGGCATTCAGGTTCTGGCGTTCAACGACAAAGATTATCCCCTCCTGCTTCGTCAATGCGTGGACGCACCTTTAGTCCTGTATTATCAGGGAAACGCCTCGCTCAATGCATCTCACATGATTTCCATTGTAGGAACGCGTCGCATCACCGAATATGGCAAAGACCTGTGCCGTCATTTCTGTGCCGACCTCCGACAGTTGCTTCCCGATGCCGTCATCGTCAGCGGTTTGGCCTACGGTGTGGATATTTGTTCCCACAGAGCCGCCCTTCAGAACGGATTCAGCACCATCGGTGTCGTGGCTCATGGAAATGATATGATATATCCTAACCTGCATCGCGCCACTGCCCGCGAAATGGTCCGACAAGGTGGTATTTTGACCGAATATACTATTCGCACCCAACCGAGAGCCGAGAATTTTGTGCGCCGCAATCGTATTGTTGCCGGCATGTCGGCAGCCACTATCGTGGTGGAAAGTGCCAAAAAGGGTGGGGCACTCATCACCGCCCGCCTTGCACAGGATTATGACCGTGCGATATTTGCTTTCCCCGGGCGCATAGACGATGAATATTCCGAGGGAACGAATAAATTGATAGCCGAAAACCGTGCACAACTCATCACTTCTGCTCAGGACTTCGTAGAACAGATGAGTTGGAAGCCCGTAAAAAAGGCCGTGCAGCGCGAACTCTTTCCGCAACTCACCGATGAAGAGCAACGCATCGTGGATATGATGAAGCAGTCCAGTCAAACGTCTGTCAATCAGATGACTCAGACTTTGCAATGCCCTGTTCAGAAACTTTCGTCCCTGCTTTTCCAATTAGAGATGAAGGGTATTGTCCGCGCTATAGGCGGTGGTTTTTATAAACTACTATGATTCTTTTCTGGTCTGGAAATTAGCTCGGAGCAAAATTTAAGTATCTCCGAGTTATTTTTATTTTTCTCCCGATTAGAGTTTGGAAACATAAAGTTTCACATATCTGTGTGCCCTTTATTATTCGATAGTTTCGGTTTTTTTTTGAGATACGAATTTTTACCCCAGAAAAACGTGCAGATAGCTCCGAGCTAAATTTTTTTTGCTCCGAGCTATTTTTAGGGTTGTTCTAAAAATTAGGCTGTTTTGATTTTTCAAAGATTTTTGAGTGATTTTGTTTTTAATGCCGCAGAAGCATAGCAAGCTATGGTTCAAGGAATTAAAGACAATGGCGCCAAAAAGATTGAAAAAGCATACAGACCAAAAAAAGCTTCACAAAATTTTAAAACCTAATTTTTAGAACTACCCTTTAAATAGTGCCGAGAAAAAATAAATTATCTCCGAGAAAAAAAATGACAAGTCCGAGCTAATCGGGATTACCTCCACGGGATGCTCGAAAAATGGGAAAGAAGGCTTTCTTGGCGCAGTCATTTTCCCGCATTTTCCGCAATAATCTGTCCCGTTATCGCCATAAAATTGTTTTTACGTGTGTTTTTCGAGAGAAAATGGGCACATTCATCATTATTTTGCTAAATTTGCACGATATTACGAACAGTATGCCCGCGAAAGAACGAGGCTGCGATGATATAAGGGATGTTCTATAAATTAGGCTGCATTGTTTTTGTTTAGATTTTGATTGGATTTAGCTTTAATGACGAAGGAGCGTAGCGAGCTACGGTTCAAGGAATTAAAGCTAAAGACGGCAAAAAGATTTCAAAAACAAGCAGAATAAAATAGAGACCAGTTTCTTAAAAACGTAATTTATAGAACATCCCATAAGTAAGATTATCGCTGCGAAAGGTGCTGCTAACAAGATGATGTGACAGCATTCTATTTCCGTGCGGGCAACCCATAAAACAGTTTTTCATACATGGCTTTACAATGCGGTATAGTAGGATTGCCTAATGTAGGCAAATCAACCCTTTTCAACTGTCTGAGCAACGCTAAGGCGCAGGCAGCAAATTTTCCCTTCTGCACCATAGAACCCAACGTGGGTGTAATCAACGTTCCCGACGAGCGACTGACAAAACTTGCCGAGATCGTTCATCCCGGGCGCATAGTACCCGCCACGGTCGAGATAGTAGATATTGCCGGCTTGGTGAAAGGTGCTTCAAAAGGCGAGGGATTGGGAAATCAGTTCCTTGGAAACATTCGTCAGACCGATGCCATTATCCATGTCCTGCGGTGTTTTGACGACGACAACGTGGTACATGTCGATGGTAGCGTTAATCCTGTGCGCGACAAGGAAATCATCGACACAGAGTTGCAACTGAAAGACCTTGAGAGTGTGGAAAGTCGCATCCAGAAGGTGGAAAAAATCGCTACCATGGGTGGAAACAAAGATGCCAAGGTAGAATTCAACGTTCTCAAAGCATATCGCGAGGCCTTGTTGTCAGGAAAGTCGGCACGCACCGTCACTTTTGAGTCGAAAGAGGAACAGCAAGCCGCACACGACCTGTTTTTGCTCACGACAAAGCCGGTGCTTTATGTCTGCAACGTGGACGAAAAATCAGCACGTACGGGAAATGCCTATGTAGATGCCGTGCGCGAAGCCGTTAAGGACGAGCACGCCGAAATTCTTGTCGTGGCAGCCCGCACCGAGGCCGACATAGCCGAACTGGAAACCTATGAAGAACGCCAGATGTTCCTCGAAGACATCGGTTTGGAAGAGAGCGGATGCAATAGGCTCATCAAAACCGCTTTTCGCATGCTCAATCTCGAGACCTTCATCACCGCCGGCGAAATGGAAGTCAAGGCTTGGACCTATCGCAAGGGATGGAAAGCCCCACAGTGCGCAGGCGTGATTCACACAGACTTTGAACGCGGATTCATTCGTGCCGAAGTCATCAAGTATGCCGACTATATAAAATACGGAAGCGAATCTGCCGTGCGCGATGCCGGACTCTTGCACATCGAAGGTAAGGAATACGAAGTGCAGGACGGCGATATCATGCACTTCCGCTTCAATGTGTAATCATCATAAGCATACGTTTTTACGTTGCACCATTATATCGAAAATAAATTAGAAGATGCTGGAATTTATCACTTGGGCTCCTGACGAAATAGCCTTTACGCTCGGCGCTTTTGCCGTGCGATGGTACAGCCTGTGCTGGGTAATCGGACTTGCCCTGGCATATATCGTAGTTTTCAGGCTCTATCGTAGCCAGAACATACCGCAGGAAAAATTCGACCCGCTCTTTCTCTATTGTTTCTTCGGCATACTCATCGGTGCCCGCCTGGGACATTGCCTGCTCTACGAGCCAGGTTATTTCCTTGCCCACCCATTGGAAATGATACTGCCTATACGCAAACTTGCCGACGGCTCCTATCATTTTACGGGCTATGCAGGACTTGCCAGTCACGGTGGAACATTCGGTTTGATACTGGCATTATGGCTTTATGTCAGGAAAACAGAGATTAACCTCATGCGCGTGCTCGATAATATCTCGATAGCCACACCTATCACGGCCTGCATGATACGTTTGGGCAACCTGATGAACTCCGAAATCGTGGGAAAACCCACCGACTCGCCATTAGGTTTCATTTTCGCCAATAACGGAGAGAGTTTCGCGCGCTACCCCGGGCAACTCTACGAGGCAATAGCCTATGCCGTGCTGTTTGTGATCTTTATGCTCCTCTATTTGAAATGGAAGTCGAAGGTAGGCACCGGTTTCTACTTCGGAATGGTTCTTACCTACATCTTTACCTTCCGTTTCTTCGTGGAATTTCTGAAAGAAGTGCAGGAAGCGTGGGAAATCTCGATGGTGGATATGATAGGTCTGAACCAAGGACAGGTACTCAGCATACCTTTCATCATTGTGGGCGCCTACTGTCTTTTCGGTGGGAAATATTGCAAGAAACTTTCGGAGAAATAAAAGAAATTTAGGGTTGTTTTAAAAATTAGGCTGTTTTGATTTGCTTACACTCTCTATACGTTTGTTCCTGCAA
>CAMVJO010000034.1 GCA_947167835.1 uncultured Prevotellaceae bacterium | reverse complement strand
TTTTAATGAATAATCAAGGCCTCTTCTTCAAATGGAGGACTTTTTCAGTGCCCTCAATAGCTCGGAGCTATTTTTATTTAGCTCGGAGCTAAATTTAAATAGTGCCGAGCAAAATTAAAATAGCTCGGAGCAAAATTTCTGTATCTCCAAGCCCATTAACCCCAAATTGCCCATTAACCCCATTTCCCTCGAGATAGTAGCTTCTTATTACGCCTAAAAAATCTATTTCAAATGAGGAAAAATCCGTTTTCGAGTGACTAAGAATCTATCATACGGACAAAAAGCAAGGGCAGCGCACAGGTTTTTCTATGCGCTGCCCTTATTTGTAATCTATTCGCTATGAAGCTTGGAGAATAGTGACTTTTCGTGAATAAAACTCCGTATTATCAACTGATAGCGATACACTCTACTTCAATAAGCCACTCCGGACGGCAGACACGTGCGGCAGTAATGAGTTTTGGTACGTTTGGGAACCGCATATCAAGGTACTGCGCCACGGATTTGGCATCTGCTATATCACGAAGATAGACGATCATATACTTCATGTCGGACAACTGCTGATTTCCGTCCTCCAAAAGTTTCTCAATATTGAGGAACAATCGTCCGGCTTGCGTTAAAACATCACCAATGTGGATGCACTTTCCGAATTTGTCGATAGAGGCGGTGCCACTTATGAGCGAAGTTTTTCCAATGGGGAGTTTCAGTTGAGTACCGCGCTCAAAAGCAACTCCATATTCGCGGGTAGGATTCAGATAGTCCGTAGCATGAAGGTATTTCACTGCATCTTTTTCCAATCCTTTCACGCTGAAGAAATCTATCGCCACGACAGGATGACGTTCCGTGGAGTCGCCGCCAATTCCCGTTGATGCAATATAATGCGTGTCAGATGTCAGTCCGTTTTCTGCAAAGAATTCATTGCGTCCCTGCACCACACCTGCATAATGACGGTCAATATCGCGCACGAAAATCCAGGTACGGTGACAGTTGTCACAGACATTCATACCGTATTGCGACAAAAGGGCTTTATGTTGCTCGAAAGCCTCTATTGTCTGTCGCCTGTCATCCATTCTCGCGGCTTCTTCATTACTGTATCGCACGGTATGGAACACGTAGAGCATCTTTTCCTTACGTATCACGGTCACGCAGTCTGCGGGATGGGATATTTCAAAACCTTCCAGGCTGTCTGCATACAACACCTGCAGGGCTATTTTCATTCCGATCGGAGGTTGTTCCACACACGACCATGCTGCTTTACTAATTGACTGACTGAACAGGGGATGTTGCGCCACTTCGTTCCATTGGTTGGCAGCATCCGACAGGTAGATGCGCACTTGCAACAGGTGCTGCGGCATCTGCGCATAAAGGCTGTCAAGTTGTTCCTTCAAAGTGAGACAATGTGCCTCGGGAGTAAGTATATTAAATTCTATCATTGTATATTTTGCTTTCTATCTTGGTGCATTTTCCATTTACGTTCCAGTATGTGCAGGAATTCATGGTTCTTTATCCCCCACCCTTCGGTTGCAAGCATTTCAGGTGGCATCTGACTGGTAAAACGTTCGATGGCGATGTCTTTTCTCAGGTGCTCTATGAAATCTACGGCCACATCCGCGTAACTCTCTGGCGTAAAACGCACGAAATCATCCGGATGTTGTTCAAAATCATGCGCCATACGGGTAGATTTCACGATTTGCAGTTGGTGTAGCTTCACGGTTTCAATGGGCCACTGCGACAAAATGTCTGCTTGGTGTATGAAATCTTCATAAACTTCGCCAGGCAATCCTAATATGGTGTGAACACCTACGTGTATGCCACAACTGGCAGCGCGTCTCACGGCAGCTTCACTCTGTTCTACAGTATGTCCGCGATTGATACGCCTTAGTGTTTCATTTCGCATGGACTCCACTCCGAGTTCCAGCATGACAAAGGTCTTTTCTGCGTATTCATGCAGTAATTCCAGCACATCATCGCCCAGACAATCGGGACGCGTCGAGATTACCAGCCCCATAACTTTCTCTACTGCCAAGGCCTCGTCATAGCGTTCCCTCAGAACATCAACCGGAGCATAGGTATTAGTAAAAGTCTGGAAATATGCCAGATAATTCATCGCAGGATATTTATATCCAAAGAACTCTATGCCTTTTTCCAACTGACTACGTATGGATAGTGTGGCGGGATGACAATATGACGGGCTGAAACCTTCATTATTGCAGTAGGTACAACCACCTGTCCCCACGCTTCCGTCACGGTTGGGGCAGCCAAAACCACCATTCACCACAATTTTCTGAACTTTTCCGTCAAAGTATTCAGAAAGAAACTCGGAATATTTCTTATAGAAGCCCACAACTATTCTTTTACGAGGTGCAAAATTACTATTTCTCCCAAAAAGCACAAAACAAATTGAACAACAAACACTTAAAATACCCAATTGTAGTGAAAAGCCCGCGTACATCGTACCATAATCAGGGGATAAAACGAATTTCTGCAAAGGAAACAAGGCAAAATCCTACGTAAAATACTGACAAAATGGCAACAATTCGGGACAAAACTGGCAGAAAAAACGGTTGGCAAACATTTTGATGATTTAGTGGTGTGATAACAATCAATATGTCTAATCAAAAAACAAAAGATATGAACTTCAACAATTTTACTATCAAAGCGCAGGAAGCAGTGCAGGAGGCACTGAAAAGCGCACAGAGGGAACGCCAGCAAGCTATCACTCCTCTGCATCTTCTTTTGGGGGTATTGATGGTTGGCGAGAATGTAACGGATTTTCTCTTAGGGAAATCGGGCGTTAATGCCAAACAACTTCAGAATATCGTCGAGAGCGAAATCAAACACCTGCCACATGTAGAAGGTGGTGAGCCATATTTGGATCGCGAAAGCAACGAAGTTTGTCTGAAAGCCGAGGATTTGGCAAAACGCTCGGGCGATGCTTACGTCGGGCTTGAGCCTTTGCTACTTGCCTTGCTTGTAACGAAAAGTCAGGCCGCACAGATTCTGAAAGATGCAGGGGTAGAGCAAAACGAACTGCAGAAAGCTATCGAAGAGTTGCGGGGAGGAAGAAAAGTCGATTCGCAAAATAGCGAAGAGACGTACCAAGCCTTGCAAAAGTACGCACGAAACTTGGTGGACGAGGCACGAAACGGAAAACTCGACCCTGTAATCGGACGTGACGACGAGATACGACGCGTTTTGCAGATACTTTCGCGCCGTACCAAGAACAATCCTATTCTTATCGGTGAACCAGGAACGGGTAAAACAGCCATAGTCGAAGGACTTGCCCGCCGAATTGTCCGTGGTGACGTGCCTGAAAATCTTAAGAACAAGCAACTCTATAGTTTGGACATGGGAGCGCTCATTGCCGGAGCGAAATACAAAGGTGAGTTCGAGGAACGACTGAAAAGCGTGGTGAACGAAGTCAAAAATGCCGAGGGAAATATCATTCTCTTCATAGATGAAATACATACCCTAGTAGGAGCCGGAAAAAGCGACGGCGCAATGGATGCTGCCAACATACTAAAACCTGCTTTGGCTCGTGGAGAATTGCGTAGCATCGGCGCAACGACTTTGGAAGAGTACCAAAAATATTTTGAAAAGGATAAAGCGCTCGAACGTCGCTTCCAAACCGTTATGGTGGACGAGCCAAGTGTAGAAGATGCCATATCTATTCTTCGTGGGCTCAAGGAACGCTACGAAAACCACCACAGCGTCCGCATACAAGACGATGCTATCATTGCTGCTGTCAAGCTTTCTGACAGATACATCACCGAACGTTTCCTGCCAGACAAGGCTATCGACCTGATGGACGAAGCTGCTGCAAAATTGCGCATGGAACGCGATTCACAGCCCGAAGATATTGACGAGGCAAACCGACGTTTGCGTCAATTAGAGATAGAGCGCGAAGCGATTAAGCGGGAAAACGATGAACAGAAGCTGGCTAAACTCAACGAGGAGATAACAAAAATCAGCGAAGACCTGACACAAATGAAAGCAAAGTGGGAGGGTGAACGCGAACTGGTCAGCAAAATTCAGGAAAACAAGCAGAAAGCCGAGCAACTTCGCTTCGAGGCAGAAAAAGCCGAACGCGAAGGAAACTATGGTCTGGTTGCAGAAATAAGATACGGCAAATTGCGCGCCATAGAAGCCGAGAACGAATCGATACAGGAGCAACTCAAGGAAAGACAACGCGGAAATGCCATGATTAAAGAGGAGGTAACTTCCGATGACATCGCAGATATCGTAAGTCGCTGGACAGGAATTCCCGTTAGCCGCATGATGCAGAGCGAACGCGAGAAACTTTTGCATCTTGAAGAGGAACTTCACAAACGAGTGGTGGGACAAAACGAAGCAATTCAGGCAGTAAGTGATGCCGTTCGTCGCAGTCGCGCAGGATTGCAAGACCCAAAACGTCCGATAGGTTCGTTTATTTTCCTGGGAACTACGGGAGTAGGAAAAACAGAACTGGCCAAAGCATTGGCAGAATACCTGTTTAATGACGAAACCATGATGACTCGCATCGATATGTCGGAGTATCAGGAAAAATTCAGTGTGAGCCGTCTCGTTGGTGCACCTCCGGGATATGTTGGCTATGAGGAAGGTGGACAACTCACCGAGGCTGTACGCAGAAAGCCCTATAGCGTGGTGCTTTTCGACGAGATAGAAAAAGCGCACCCCGATGTATTCAACATCCTCTTGCAGGTATTGGACGATGGTCGCCTGACAGACAACAAGGGACGCGTGGTGAATTTCAAAAACACCATTATCATTATGACTTCCAACCTCGGAAGCAGTTATATCCAAAGCAGAACGGACGAGAGCAAGAACCTTTCGGAAAGCGAACGCGCACGATTCGACATGGAGACGGAGCGTGAAGTAATGGAGATGCTGAAAAAAACTATTCGTCCGGAGTTCCTCAACCGTATTGACGACATCATCATGTTCCACCCGCTTAACGAAAGCGAAATCGAGCAGATAGTCCGCATACAGGTGACAGGTATTTACAAACGCCTCAAACAACAGGATGTAGAACTGCGCGTCAGCGAAGAAGCCATCCGTCTTATCGGTCAGGCAGGCTTCGATCCTGAATTTGGTGCCCGACCTGTCAAACGCGCCCTCCAGAATATGTTGCTCAATGACTTGAGTAAAGCATTATTGGCCGGAACGGTTGATAGCACAAAGCCGATATATGTGTATAGTGAAGGCGACAAGCTCGTTTTCAGTAACTCTGAAAAGTAAACTCGTCGGATCATCTCAGTCTCATCGCGTTGAGAAAAGTTTTTCATCGCGAAGAGAATCTTGTCTCATCGTGAAGAGAAAGTTTTCTCAACGCGATGAGAATTTTTTTGTTGCCGGAAATTGATAGATTTTTCCTTATAATAATATAATAAGGAGTAGAAAAAAAAGAAAGATATGGAGCAAACTACAAAGAAGCAGGCTTCCATATCTTTTTTTGTCGCAAAATATTTGAGGGTAGTTCTAAAAATTAGGTTTTAAAATTTTGTGAAGCTTTTTTGGTCTGTATGCTTTTTCAATCTTTTTGGCGCCATTGTCTTTAATTCCTTGAACCATAGCTCGCTATGCTTCTGCGGCATTAAAAACAAAATCACTCAAAAATCTTTGAAAAATCAAAACAGCCTAATTTTTAGAACAACCCTTGAAGAAGTCGGATTACCCGAACATTTCGTGCCACTTCTGGAAAATTACAATGCCATTTTCGCCGAATTTGCGCAGGCTCTGTATGGTTCGCTCCACGCTACGCTCAGCTTCGGGATGACTTTTTGAAAAAAACTTGTCACTATAGCAAATTACCTGTTCTTCCATCGTTTCCGGGCGGTAATCTCCTTCGGGTATCGGCAAGTTCTGGCGTCGTATGTCCTCGGTTGTCAATCCTGTTCCCGTATGGCGTTCGCAGATGCGGGCAATATCTTCCAGTCCTTCCTTGCGCATGAGTGCTGCCCCAAGCCTACCATGTAATAGATATGGTTCGTTTCCAAAACAATGGATGCCAGGTGCATCACAAAGGAAGATACCGATATCGTGCAGCAGGCCGCCATTTTCCAGAAGCGAGGTATCGAGCGAAAACTCTGGATGCCTGCGGGCTACCTCCAAGGCCTTATCTGCTACCTGCCGACTATGATGCAACAGCAGGCGGCGCAATTCGTTATCCTCGGGATAATATTTCTCTATAATGGCGATAGGATCAACAGACTTTGACATATTATTGGATTGTAACGATATTCTGGTTTTTAGATTCGGGATAACAGGCTATTTGCAGAACTCTTTTGGCAAGATGTCAAACATGTTGGAAAAGATGTCGGACGTCTCTGGAAAGAGGTCGGACGTCTCTGGAAAGATGTTGGACTTCTTTGGGAAGATGTTGGACTTATCTAAAAAGATGTCAGACATCTTAGGCCAAAGAACAGACATCTACGAAAACATCCAAGACAATTCTCAAAAAACAAAGGAGTTTTCTTATAATAGCGCCACCCTACCCTACTTTTCCTTCGAGTTCATCCTTGAAAGCCTCGAGTGCTTCATTCAGAGTGGCGATGGCCGATTCCATAGGGAAAGGTAATTTTCCACCGGCTGCGTCATCGTGTCCGCCACCATTGAAGAAACGTTCAGCCATTTCGCGACAATGAAAACCATTGGCGCTGCGTAATGAAATACGTACGACATCTTCTTCGGTATCTTCGCGCAATGCCACACTAAGTTTCATATTGCGGATTTTCAAGGGCTCATTCACAAGGCCTTCTGCGTCTCCGCGAATATAATGGTAGTCTTTCATCTGACTACGTGTGAGGGTGTAATAAGCTGCGTGGCGATTGGGAACAATAACGAGGTTTCGCCTTAAAATATCATTCCACATCTCAAACTTATGCTGCGACCAATTATGATATACCTTCTTGTAAATCTCGTCTTTGTCGATGTTCTTCTGCATGAGCAGGGAGATAATAAGGTATATCTCAGGATCTCTTGAATTATAAGTAAACGATCCCGTATCGCACATCATACCTGTATAAAGATTGGCGGCAGCAGAACGCGACAAGTCGTCGTATGCTCCCATTTGGTAAAGCAAACGGAAAACAATCTCCGCAGTTGCCGACATTTCGGGGTGAGAAATAATCATTTCAAACCCATCTTCTGACGGATTCTCGTGATGATCTATCATCAATCGCTTAGCTTTCGATTTTTGCACGGCCTCCCCCATCTGTTGCAGGCGACCTAATTCGTTAAAGTCCAGACAGCAAATCAAATCTGCCTTGGAAATAAACTGTTGAGCCTGGACTGTCGATTCGTTATAAAGCAAAATGCTTCGGTTCATGGGCATCCATTTCAGGAAATCCGGGTAGTCATTGGGCAAAACTACGTGTACGTCTTTTCCCATGCGCTGCAAATATTCCTGCCAAGCCAGACAAGAACCAACGGCATCGCCATCTGGACCGTAATGTGCCGTGATAACAACGCGATGGCTCTCACGAATGAGCATCATCAGGCGCATCAATTCGGTTGCCGGCAGAATTTCTGTCAGCAACGGCGCACCATTATTTTTTCTCTCTGTCATACGGATTATTTACAAGGATTTCAGGAAAGAGATCTCGGCTTGCGGATCATTTGCCTTGAACACAGCATTTCCTGCTACGAGGACATCGGCACCTGCCTCGGCTAAAAGTTTTCCTGTCTCACGGTTTACGCCTCCATCTATTTCGATAACGGCATGGCTGCCCGACTTCTGAATCATTTGCCGCAACTTACGCACTTTTTCCAAAGTCTGCGGAATAAATGACTGGCCGCCAAATCCAGGATTTACGGACATCAGCAAAACTAAATCGACTTCGCCAATGATATCCTCTAACAAACTGACCGGGGTGTGCGGGTTAAGCGCCACGCCTGCCTGCATACCGGCTTGTTTAATCTGACTAACAACGCGGTGCAGGTGGGTACAGGCCTCAATGTGCACAGTCATAATTTTTGCGCCCGTAGCCTTAACTTCTTGCACGAACTTCTGCGGCTCTACAATCATCAAATGTACATCCAGCGGCTTCTTAGAATTTTCCGTCAGGGCTTTAATCACAGGAAAGCCTAATGAAATATTCGGTACGAACACGCCATCCATTACATCCACGTGTATCCAATCGCATTGGCTGGCATTAAGCATTTCAACATCGGCTGCAAGATGCCCGAAGTCGGCAGAAAGAATTGAAGGTGATACTATCATAATCTGTTTCAGTTTCAGAAAAAAGTTTATCTCTATTATATTTTTTGCAAATTTACTGACTTTTTTCTATTTATGGCGCTTTATAATAAAATAAGATGAGACAAAAGGGTTTCTTGCGGCATTTACAGGACTTGAAACGGGGAAAACAGGCGGTATCTCGGCAGGAAAATGAAAAAAGCCCGCAAAATATTTGTCAAAACCCTCGTTTTTTGTAATTTCGCCTTGCATAGGTTTTGCATAATCTGAGGCATTATGAAATGTCGCGGCAAAACGATGTAGCACTTACTGAGAAACAAAAAATAAATTCCCTATAATACTATGACTGACAAAGAATTATTACAAAAGAAAGGCATTAGCGAAAGCCAACTGGCAGAACAGTTGGAAAGATTCAAGACTGGTTTTCCGTTTCTCCGACTGAAGGCTGCCGCAAGCATCGGTAACGGCATTTTGAAGCCCGCTGCCGACGACGAAGCCGCCTATCTGAAAGCATGGGACGAATATCTGGCAGGCAATCACCGCATCACGAAATTCGTTCCCGCCTCGGGTGCCGCAAGTCGCATGTTTAAGGATGTCTTTGCCTTCGTTGATGCAGACTATGACGCACCTACCACCGATTTCGAGAAGAAACTTTTCGGATTGATCGACACGGCTGCATACAAAGCCGACCTTGACAAAGCCTGCACCGCACTCTACGGAAAAGATGTCGATACCCTCGTTAAAGAAGGCCGACAAAAAGATGTGGCACGCGCACTTTTAGGTCGCGATGGTCTGAACTACGGACAATTACCAAAGGGACTTCTGAAATTCCACCGCTACAATGATGGCGCACGTACGCCGGTAGAAGAACATTTGGTAGAGGGAGCGCTCTATGCCCGCGGAAAAGATGGAAAAGTCAATATACATTTCACGGTTTCGCCCGAGCACAAGGCACTTTTCAAGGCATTAGTAGAAGCCGTTGCGCCAAAATACGAAAAAGCCTTCGGAGTAACCTACGAAGTGTCCTTCTCTGAACAACATCCCAACACAGATACTGTAGCTGTAAA
The DNA here is from genome assembly GCA_947167835.1 of uncultured Prevotellaceae bacterium. Lineage (GTDB taxonomy): Bacteria > Bacteroidota > Bacteroidia > Bacteroidales > Bacteroidaceae > Alloprevotella. The sequence goes on along the minus strand of CAMVJO010000034.1, from coordinate 11,178 downwards.
CCCAGATAATACTCCTTTCCGCAACGATGACGGCAGTTTGCTCTTCCGTCCGGGCGGACACGGAGCACTTATTGTAAATCTGAACGACATTCAGAGTGATGTGGTCTTCATTAAAAATATTGACAACGTCGTTCCCGACCGTTTGAAGGACGATACCGTGAAATACAAACGACTTCTGGCTGGCATCCTCGTCAGTATGCAGGCAAAAGCCTTCGATTATCTGAAACGTCTCGAAGGAGAACCGACAGAAGCCGAACTACAGGAAATGTTGCGCTTCCTTCAGAATGATTTATGCTGCCAAGACGAAAAAGCACAATCACTTAAAGGAGCAGAACTCAAGGCTTATTTGCAACAAAAGCTCAATCGCCCGATGCGTGTCTGCGGTATGGTGAGAAATGTCGGCGAACCCGGCGGCGGTCCCTTCCTTGCTTATAATCAAGACGGCAGTGTGAGTTGCCAAATCCTCGAGAGTTCACAAATTGACATGGATGATCCTGAAAAGAAGGCCATGTTTGAAAAAGGAACGCACTTTAATCCTGTGGATCTCGTATGTGCCACTCGAAACTACCGAGGCGAAGCCTTCAACCTGCCCGATTTCGTGGATAAGCAGACAGGTTTCATCTCACACAAGAGCAAAAACGGTCGCGAACTCAAGGCTTTGGAACTTCCAGGCCTTTGGAATGGCGCAATGAGCGGCTGGAATACTTTATTTGTGGAGGTTCCGCTCAGCACATTCAACCCAGTTAAAACAGTAAACGACCTTTATCGCGAACAACATCAGTAATTATTTGTTTTTCTGTCAGGATACGGAAGCGAAATGACGCAACAAAATCCGTTCCCTGACTGATATAAAAAGCGGGTGTCTGAAATCAAATCAGACATCCGCCTTTTTATTACTATAGGGTTGTTCTAAAAATTAGTTTATAAATATTGGGAAGTCCATTTAAGTCTGTATGATTTTTCAATCTTTTTGGCGCTTTTGTCTTTTATTCCTTGAACCATAGGTTACTATGCTTCTGCGAAATTAAATACAAAATCACTCAAAAATCTTCGAAAACTCAAAACAGCCTAATTTTTAGAACAACCCTATAAGGAGTAGTTTTTCCTACTTTTGGGCGCGAAAAATTCTAACAAGTCTGGCCTACCGAAAGAACACTCAGGGTAAACGCTTCAAGAAGTCGGCCAAGCAATCCATTTCTCTCACCTCTGTAGCCCAGCTGGTGACAAAACGACACATAGTGGCATCATTTTCGAGTGGTTGCCAGCACTCAAATCCGATATGCTGCTGCAAAACTGGGAGAAGTCGGTTGGGAATGATAACAAACTGCTGATTTGTGGGCGAATCGTTGAACATTTTGAAACCCGCTCCGACAAAGGCTTCGCGAAGTCGCTGAGCCATCTTGATAGCGTGTTGCGAAATCCTGAAATAGAGGTTATCCGTAAAAAGAGCATCGAACTGCACACCCGCCAGTCGGCTCTTTGCGAGTAATGCTCCGTGACGTTTGATATGAGTAAAGAAGTTGCGCGGAGCATCTCCCTTCGGGAATACGACAGCTTCGCCACAAAGTGCGCCAACCTTGGTTCCGCCAATATAAAAGGCGTGGCAATGACGGGCAAGCCAGGGCAAATCGAAATCGCAGGCGTCGGACATCAAACCATATCCCAATCGTGCTCCATCAACGAAGAGCGGTAAATCGTATTGTCGGCACACGCTTTCGATAGCCTCAATCTCACGGGCGGAATATACGCTACCCAATTCAGTAGGCATGGTAATATACACCATACCTGGCTGCACCATGTGCGGATATGTCTCATCGGCAAAGAAACGTTCCAGATAATCTGAAAGATCGGTGGCCAACATTTTTCCATCGTGGGACGGAAGTGTGATAACCTTGTGCCCGCTGGATTCTACTGCGCCGGATTCGTGAACAGCTATGTGGGCTGTTTCAACAGCCAGCACCCCTTCTCCCGTCTGTAAGATGGAATCTATCAGAGTGGCGTTAGTCTGTGTGCCTCCCACGAGAAATTCCACTCGGGCTTCGGGACAATTTGTGGCCTGACGGATCTTCTCGCGCGCAGCTTCGCTCCATTCGTCAAAACCGTAGGTCTTGCTTCGCAGAGCGTTGGTTTCCATCAAATGATGCAGCACTTCGGGATGCGCACCGTTGTTATAATCACTTTCGAGGTGGATGAAATTTTGCATATCAGAGGGAATTTGGTTTTTTATCCCTGCAAAGTTATGGATTTATCTTGAGTATCTGCTGGGTTTTTAGTATTTTTGTCAAAGAAATACGGAGTAAAATGAAAAAAAATATGATACCTATTGAGGATTTCTTTAGAAACAGTGAGCAGACGGGCTACCAAATTTCGCCCGATGGCAAGTATATCTCTTTTATGGCGCCATATAAGGACAGAATGAACATCTTTGTGCGCCAGACCGACAGCAGCGAAACGCTTCAACTGACTTTTGAAACGGAACGTAGCATCGGCGGATATATGTGGGCGAACAACGAACGCATATTGTACGTGAAAGACAACGGAGGTGACGAGAACTACAAACTCTATGGCGTGAAAAACGACGGAACTGACACTCGTTGCTATACAGATTACGACAATGTGAGAACATCTCTGATAGACGGATTGGAAGATGTGCCCGAAGAAGTAATCATCGGGATGAACAAACGCATTCCTGAGGTTTTCGACCCCTATCGCTTGAACTTAAAAACAGGTGGCCTGCAACTTTTGGCCGAGAATCCCGGAAATATTGCAGGATGGATGACAGATCACGAAGGAAAGTTGCGCGTTGCCACAGCAATAGTCGATGGTATCAATACGCAGATACTATATCGTGAAACGGAAGAAGAGGATTTCCGTCCCGTGCTCACCACAAACTTTCGCGAGACCGTGAATTTCATGGAGTTTACGCCGGATAACCGCATGGTTTACGCCGGTAGTAATCTGGGGCGCGACAAAGTAGCGCTGGTTCTCATGGATCCTGCCACCTGCAAGGAAGAAAAAGAACTTTATGCCCACCCAAAATACGACATTCACAGCATTATGTATTCCAAAAAGCGCAGGAAACTGCTCAGTGTGTCGGTAATCGGGCACGCCAGTCCGGAACGTCACTATTTTGATGCGGAGGCAGAGGAATTCTATGGCAACCTGAAAAAGAAATTCCAGGGCTATAAGGTTTCGATGGCGGACTGTGACAAAGACGAGGCGAGGTTCTTGCTTTACGTAGGGAGCGACCGCACTCGCGGGGCGTATTATTATTACGAACCTGCGGCAGAGAAATTAGAAAAGGTGGCAGAACTGGCGCCTTGGCTGAGCGAAACAGACATGGTGGCGATGCATCCCGTGAAATACCGCACGCGCGACGGATTAGATATCGAAGCCTATCTTTCACTCCCGAAAGGTTACGACATAGACACGGCAAAAAACCTGCCTGTGGTGATCAATCCGCACGGAGGTCCGTGGGCGCGTGATATTTGGTGCTTCTCTTCCGAAGTACAGTTTCTTTGTAATCGCGGATATGCCGTATTTCAGATGAACTACCGCGCCTCTACGGGATATGGCCGCAAGTTTCTCGAAGCAGGCTACAAACAATGGGGAAGAGCGATACAAAACGATATAACTGATGGGGCAGAATGGTTGATTTCGCAAGGTATTGCAGACAAATCCCGTATTGCCATCTACGGAGGTAGTTTTGGCGGATATGCAGCCTTAGCCGGTGTGACGTTTACGCCTGATCTGTATGCATGTGCCGTAGATTACGTGGGCGTATCCAACCTTTTCACATTTATGCAGACTATTCCGCCATATTGGAAGCCCATGCTCGAAATGTTGTACGAACAAGTGGGACATCCTGAGCACGACAAGGAAATGCTGGAGGCATGTAGTCCTGTTTTCCATGCCGAACGCATCAAAGCGCCCCTGTTTATCGCACAGGGAGCCAACGATCCGCGCGTAAACAAGGCTGAAAGCGATCAGATGGTCGAAGCCTTGAGAAAACGGGGTGTAGAAGTGGAATATATGGTCAAGGACAACGAAGGGCACGGCTTCAGCAATCAGGAAAACCGCTTCGATTTCTATCGCAGCATGGAGGCTTTTCTGCAAAAGCACATCGGTAAGGCATAAACAGTCCGAGGCCAAATAAAAAAGGTATTCCGAATTACCAAATGTATCGGAACACCTTTTTAATTTGTCTGAGGTTTGACAATTCTGAACGAAGATAAATCTTGTTATTTCGTCAGGCCAAACCTACATGTTGGTCATTTTGCCTTTCAGGACGGTATGTTCTGGCAAAAAGTCGGATAAAATCCAAAGTCTCTTCGCGCGGAGCGATTTTAGAGGGTGTAGAATTTGTCATAGGCAAATGATTTTTGTGTTTCTCTTTATACTTATAACGAAGTAATATGTCGAATATTTTATTTGCCCCAACGTTTTTTTTAACATTTCTCGAAAAAAATATAAAGGGTAGTTCTAAAAATTAGGTTTTAAAATTTTGTGAAGCTTTTTTTGGTCTGTATGCTTTTTCAATCTTTTTGGCGCCATTGTCTTTAATTCCTTGAACCATAGCTTGCTATGCTTCTGCGGCATTAAAAACAAAATCACTCAAAAATCTTTGAATTCTTCGCGCACACTCTGTTTGTTGTCTGCCCCGTAGGGTGAAGCTCTGCGGGTTGCAGGAACAAACGTATAGAGAGTGTAAGCAAATCAAAACAGCCTAATTTTTAGAACAACCCTAAAGTGATTCCCATTTTCGGTATATCGTGATGCCGTTATAACGTTATTACGAGCTATTTGAAAGCATTTTCTGGGGGAAAATGGAGTTAATGGGCAATTTGGGATTAATAAGCTCGGACTTATCATTTTTTAGCTCCGAGAAAAAATAAATTAGCTCGGCACTATTCAAAATTAGCTCCGAGATAAAAAGTTTTTGCTCCGAGCTATTTACCCTTATTTCTGGGGTATTTTTTTGCACATCGAAAATGCTACATAATACCGATGAATAAAAGCCGCTCGGCTGTGGATAATTTTTCGACACCGAACACTAATGGGGAGATAAATAAAAATAAGTCCGAGATACTTCTTTTTATCTCGAACTTAATTTCGCGGGCATTTTTCGATGCCCATATCAAACAAACTTTGGATAACTATCTATTTTCGTTCCTCTGGAATAACGGAACGATAACAGTCTATATAGTCAGAGCAATCTGGTGCTCTTCAGCCATTCTGCGCATATTCAGGATGGCATAGCGCATACGTCCTAAAGCCGTGTTGATACCCACACCTGTAGCCTCGGCAATCTCTTTGAAACTGAGATTCTGGAAATAGCGCATAACGACTATTTCACGCTGGTTGTCGGGCAAATGCTCCATAAGACGGTGAACATCGACTAATGTCTGCTCGCTAATCATCTGATTCTCGACAGGCATATCGGCAAGTTGGATGTTATTAAACAAATCCACATCGACATCGTCATTTGAAACCGTATTCTCGTTTTTCTGCACGCGGAACAAATCTATTATCTGGTTGCGGGCAATGCGCATCAGCCAGGAATAGAATTTTCCGGTGGCAGTATAACGACCTTGCTGTATAGTCATAATGACACGAACGAATGTTTCCTGGAAAACATCGTTGGCCGTGTCCTCATCGTGTACATTAAAATAAATGTAAGTGTATAACTTATCCTTATAACGCCCTAACAACTCATCAAAAGCGGAGTTGTTATTGTTTTGATACAGCATCACCAATTCGTCATCGGTGAGCATTGATAAATTCGTCATTACTTTCTTATTTTATAGTTCAGAAGTAATGTTTTTCGATAGGCTATACAGTTTTTAGAGTGAATAATTTCGGTGCAAAAGTACAATAATTTTCTGACGCGCAAAATTTTTTGTATTTTTTTTCGTTATAAATACCATTAACTTTGTACTAATTGATTTTTTATCGGTGTTATGTATTGCAAAATCCGAGATATAGAACAGCAAGAAAGCATTAACGAAGCGAAAGTAAGGTACAAAGTACAGGATTTCACATTTTTTTTGAGGAATAATCGCCCTACCTGCATAAAAATCCGTATTTTTGCATGAATTATTAAGGAAACATTCGATATTGAAGCATCTTCTTCTCATTATACTCACAATATGCCTGACTGTCGGCCTTGCTTTTGGCGGACGGGCAGACCTTTTTCCTGCTGAAAAGGAAGCAATGTGTCCAACCGCTACAGAAACGGTTGGTAACGACACGATTGCACCCAGTCTCAAGGCAGAAAAAAGCGGTATAATGGAGAAAACAGATACCACTACGGCAAAAGATAGTACGGATGAGGCACAAACGCAGAAAGATTCTGCAAGAATTGACAGCATCGCGGCCATAGGAGACAGTAGCATCGTAAGAAAAAACAGCCGTATCGCACTTGTGGATAGTGCTGCGCAGCAATCAGACAGTATTGCGGCAGACACTTTGAAACCCAAGAAGGCAGGATTGGATGCCCCCGTCAATTACGAAGCAAAAGACTCGATGGTGTATGACGGCGCCACAGGATTTGCTTATCTCTACGGAAAAGCAAAAATCAGATACACCGACATGGAACTGGATGCCGCAGAAATCACCATGAACATGGACAGCAATCTGGTTCACGCCAATTCTTTTGTCGATAGCGTAGGCGTATTGCACGATAAACCCCAATACAAACAGGGTGGCGATCAGTATGACAGCGAAAACATGAGCTTCAACTTCAAAACCAAGAAGGGTTTTATTGGTAATGTGGCCACACAGCAAGGTAATGGCTACGTACAAAGTCAGAAGTCGAAGCGAACAGATGATGGCACGCTATATATTGCAAAAGCCACGTACTCTACGTGCGATGCCGAGCACCCACATTTCTATCTCGCGCTCTCACGCGGAAAAATCAGGCCGGGAAAAGAAACAATCTTCGGACCCGCTTATCTTGTTGTCGAAGATGTTCCCCTTCCCCTCGCCATTCCTTACGGATTCTTTCCCATCAATCGTTCATATAGCAGCGGTTTTATCATGCCAACCTACGGCGATGAAACCAGTCGCGGCTTTTATCTTCGCGAAGGCGGATATTATTTTGCGTTAAACGACTATGTGGACTTCAAAGTGCTGGGCGAAATTTATACAAAAGGCTCTTGGGGTTTGAGTTTCGAGAGCAGTTACAACAAAAGGTATAAGTATCGCGGAAACTTCTACTTCAATTATCTGAATACCGTGGACGGCGAACGCAATATGCCGGACTATTCAGTAACAAAAAGCATCAAACTGCAGTGGTCGCACACCAAAGATGCAAAAGCCAACCCCAACACCACTTTTTCGGCACGCGTGAATTTTGCAAGCGAGAGTTTTGAACGCAAAAACCTGACGAGTATGTATAATCCCCTGGCTTATACACAAAGTACCCGCTCGAGTAGCGTAAGTTTCTCGCATAATTTTGCAAAAATCGGCCTGAGCATTTCTGCTTCTGCCAACCTGACACAGAATATGCGCGACAGCACCATCGCTATGACGCTGCCGGATTTATCAATCAACCTGGCACGTTTCTATCCCTTCCGCAGAAAAAAACAAGCCGGCAAGGAACGTTGGTACGAAAAGATATCTTTACAATATACCGGCCGGTTCAGAAACAGTATCTCGACGAAAGAGGATAAATTGATGAAGTCAAATCTCATTAAGGACTGGACAAACGGAATGCAGCACAACATACCTATCGATGCTACGTTCCAACTTTTCAAATATATCAACATAACCCCCAGTTTCTCGTTCCGAGATATTATGTACAGCCGGAAAGTGATGCGTTCCTGGGATACCGCACAACAAATCGAGCAAAGAGACACAGTTTACGGCTTCTATAATTTGTATGACTGGAACATGTCTATTTCTGCCAACACGACATTGTACGGTTTCTACAAGCCATTACTTTTTAAGAAAAAGATACTGAATGTTCGCCACGTCATAAAACCCGGTATCTCGTTCACATACGCACCAGACTTCACGACAGAATCGTATGGCTATACGACTTCTTATGTTAAGACCGATGCAAACGGAAATGTGAGCACGGTAACGTATTCTCCCTACCAAGGAGGAATTTATAGCTACCCGTCAGGCACACGGCAAGGCATGATATCGATGTCGCTCTCGAACAATTTGGAAATGAAAGTCAAGAGTGAACGCGATAGCACTGGCGAAAAAAAGATTAGTCTCATAGACGAACTCTCCGGCTCCCTGTCTTATAATATGGCTGCCCAAGTAAAACCTTGGAGTGACCTGAGTACCAGACTTCGCCTCAAACTTAGCAAGAGTTATACCTTCTCTATGTCTGCCGTATTCGCCACTTACGCTTACGAGTTCAACGATAAAGGACAAGTTATCGTAGGTAACACAACAGAGTGGAGTCATGGCAGATTCGGACGCTTCCAAGGAATGTCGCAAAACCTATCTTATACGTTGAATAACGACAAAATAAACAGATTATTCAACTGGATTACAGGAAAAGCGCCCCTGAATGGCGATGCATCCGACAAAAACAAAGGTAAGAACGGAGATGACGATGAAAATCTCAACGGCGATGATTCCAATATCGATCCTGACATCAAAAACTCCCAGCGCAGCACAAAAAAGAAGACGAAAGCCAAAGTTGATGACGACGGTTATTTAACTTTCAGCATACCTTGGTCAATTACTTTCAGCTATGGCGTAACGATGTACGAAGACAGATCGAAAGAAATCAACAAAAGGCGTATGCGCTACCCATATTCGTTCACACAAACCTTGAATTTCTCTGGATTTGTGCGCATTGCCGAAGGATGGAACATAGCTTTCGTTTCGGGCTACGACTTTAATTTCCACCAGCTCTCCATGACTACAGCTTCTCTCAGCCGCGATTTGCATTGCTTCGAGATGTCTTGTTCGATAGTGCTACGTCCTTATTCGTCATTCAACTTCTCTTTCCGCGCAAAGGCCAACGAATTGGCAGATGCTCTAAAGTGGGATAAAAGAAGTTCGTACAGCTCGAATATTGAGTGGTATTAAGAAAGGATGATTCGCTGGTAATTGGGGTAAAGACGACATCATAATTACGGAAGCCAGAATAGAATTTACGGAAGACGACATAAAACCTATAGAAGCCGACACCATATTTACAGAACCGGCATCAAACTTACAGAATAACAAATATATCATTATAACATGAAGACAAAATTCTTTTTCAGCCTTATCTGTTGCACGATACTCCTGACATCCTGCAACGTAAATGACGAGCATCACAGTACTATGTTCTCGAAACAAAATGTTTTGATGTATGCAGATCAGGAGGAGGACAGCGTATTTTTTGCTTGCACCGATCCTTGGAAAATTACGGCCTACGAAGATTGGCTTACCATAGACCCATTGGAACTTAAAGCCATACCTTCAGGAGCTGTGAACTCGGTAACGAAACTTACCATCACGACAACGGCTAATAACACAGGTAAAATGCGCAAGAGCATCGTGGAAATCAACACTTTCCAGCCCGCAGGATTTTATATACAGCAGTATTCTTGGCTTAACATCAATATGCCGGGCGGTGTGAGCGAGAAAGATGGAGACGGCAATATGAAAATGAATTTCAGAGCCGTAGCACCGGGTATGCAGCACGTCACAACGGTCTATTTCACGGTCTATAAAGATGGTGCCACGCTTACATCAAATGCTGACTGGGTAACGCTGGAAGAAAGCACCTTTGATAAAGGCGAACACGAGGTGAAAGTGAATATTGCCGCCAATCCTTCAGAAGAAGAGCGCAAGGCAATTCTCACACTTACCTCGAATGGTGTTTCTACGCCTATCGAAATCACACAGAGGCCAAAGGTTGTGGAATAATACGGGCAGCTCCCATAGTTTTTCTCAACTCTTCTCAATATTAAACCCAAGGAATCACAACACGCATGCTGAATTTCAATTTTTATAGCCCTACGGAATTTGTATTCGGTCGGGGTACGGAAAACGAGGTCGGAAGACTGGTACAACAATACGGCGGACACAAAGTACTCATCGTATATGGCGGCGGAAGTGCCGTACGCAGCGGACTGATAGACCGCGTCAAGAAATCTCTGGAGGCACATAGCATCGAATATGTCGAAATGGGTGGCGTTTTGCCCAACCCCACCGATGTAAAAGTGTACGAAGGCATCGATTTATGTCGCCAAAACGGAGTGGATATGTTGCTTCCAGTGGGCGGCGGCAGCGCGATAGATTGTGCTAAAGCCGTAGCAGCAGGCACGATATACGACGGCGATTTCTGGGATTTCTACGAAGGCAAGATCATTGAGCGCGCTTTACCCGTAGGAGTGGTACTTACCATTCCAGCAGCCGGCAGTGAGGGTTCGGGAAACAGCGTTATCACCAAAGCTTCGATAGAAAAGAAAATCAGCATCCGCGCTCCGCACAAACTGCGTCCTGTCTTTGCCATTATGAACCCCGAACTCACGTTTTCCCTCCCACCCTATCAAACGGCGTGCGGAGCTGTGGATATGATGGCGCACATTCAGGAAAGATACTTCAACAATACGCCTGAAACTATCGTAACGGACAGTCTGAGCGAGGCACTTCTGAGAGATATCATCGCACTTGCTCCGCGTGTGTTGGCACATCCCGATGATTATGACGCACGTGCCAATCTGATGTGGTGCGGAACTTTGGCACACAACGGACTTTGCGGTACGGGAGTGGAGGAAGATTGGGCATCACATGCCATAGAACACGAGTTAAGTGCCATGTATGGCGTGGCACATGGCGCGGGACTGGCCGTTATTTTCCCTGCATGGCTCACTTGGATGCTTTCGCACAACGATAGTAAGCTGAAACAATGGGCTAAGAACGTATGGAATGTTGATACGCCGGAGGAAGGAATCAAACGATACAAGGAATTTTTGCATAGCATCGGTATGCCGACGAATATGCAGGAGTTGGGCATAGAGAATCCCAACCCGGAACAACTTTCCCAGCGCCTGCATGAACATAAGGGCGAACAAGTGGGAGCATACGTCAAGCTACAGAAGAAAGATACGCTTGAAATCTACAAACTGGCAGTAGAAGGATAAGTTTAATCGCTATCTACTTTCTTTTATTGCTGTCCGGTTAAAAATCATCTTTACTCCCGCAAAATTAGGGGCTGAC
>CAMVJO010000033.1 GCA_947167835.1 uncultured Prevotellaceae bacterium | reverse complement strand
CTTTTTTGCGACCTTATCTCAACTAATTTTTAACTTGCGAAACTTGAATAATTAATCTTTGTGGTTACAAAATGAATTTTTTCGTCATACTCGCATAGAACTTCTTTTTCATCCTCTTTGGAATAATAGTCTGTTGTACCTTTTGTTTCATCTATGATAGTGCATTCCTTAATTCTCTCATTGAAGAGTAAAACAAAGGGCATTAACTTTGTGGTTGTACTTATCTGATTAGAGATACGTTCTTTTTGAGTCTCATTTATCGGATAAGTAAATTGTGTCCACTCTATTGGTTCGACCAGACCTTCCTTGGATATAAGACCGTCAACAATTTGTAATTCACGGTCCATTTCTTTAACAAATTCATTATCATCTTCTATACTTCTATCAAGTACGAAATCATCAGGAAGAGGAACATAGAGGTTTTTATCTCCACACTCTATCTGACAACAACCTGCAACATGTACTTCCAAACTAAAAACATGAGTTGTCATAAATCCTGTACCATATCGACCTACAGAATTTCCTTTCTCATCATATTTTGAGCTTCTTTGCTTAATAAGCGACTCTAATGTTTTCAAAGTAAATGGGAGCCCTTTATGTTTAAAGGTAAATTGTGAGTCAGATAGACGTATTTCTGTAATGGCAGGCTGTTCTTTTGCCAAGTCACGAGCATTCTGCATTAATTCCCAGATAGCACGCTCACCACTACGAACTTTATTATTTGCTATACCATTCGTTATTCGATTATGTGCCTCATGCAATTCTTCCCAATATTTATCTGCTTCGCGTTTTTTGCGAATTGCATTTTGTTCTTCCTCTGTAAAATTAACACATCCCATTTTTATTACATTTTACATTTAACTTGTCCACTTACAATTATTTATGAAGAACTAGTCTTAGCCCTTGTCGCATACAAGAATTCGATTGATTATCGGTCCAGTTGCTGACTGCACCATCAATAAGGATGGCAACAAAGCAATTATCAGGAATAATAGTTCTTTACTCATACGCTTAATAAGTGAATATATTCATGATTCTTTGAAATAAAGATACTTTTTTGTCGCTTACAGTAACAACGTCATCTTCACTTATTTCATTTTCAGATACAATCTTTGGCATACTCACTACTACATTACAACGAGATGTTAATTCTTCATTTGGCAAATCCTCATCGTCATTATTCTTATTCACATCCTTGATATGGATTAGCCATGCACTATGGTTGTCCAGATTGTCTTTTGTTCCTTCAACGAGTTTTTGCTTTTTCTCTAAATCAGTTTTATTATTTAAGAGTATAGAAACCAACTCCTGGTTGCTCATAGATTCCAGCATTCCATCAGAGCACAAATAGAAGTAGTCTCCTGGTTGAATGTCTGTAATATGAATAATGTCAGGATGCATACGATTGTCTTTGCCTGGCATCATAGCACGAGTCACTATATTCTTCTTTGGGTAGTTGAGCATTTCTTCGTATGAAATCTCACTTGCTTGAAACAGTTCAGATACAAGAGAGTGATCTCGTGATTGATATAGAATGCCAACATTGGGACGGATGTGATAGATTCTACTATCACCCATGTGAAGAGCAGTTATGCCTTTTCTGCCTATATACAACAAAGCAATAGTAGTTCCCATCTTTCGAGAGTTGTCGATAGCGGCTTTGTCTAACTCCTGATAGGCACGTTCTAAACAATCCAACAAATCGTTATCAGTGAGGTCTTCACTATTAAAACTCATATAAAGCCGCAGTACATGAGGAATAGTTTGGCAGACTGTTTTACTTGCCACCTCTCCATGTTCATATCCTCCCATCCCATCACATAATATGTAAAGACGGTTTTCTACTGTTGCCTCTTCTGGTAAATCAGGCCATAAAGCGTCTTCTTGGTTATCACGCTTGCCTTTCTCATGAATTGAGAGCGGAGGAAATAGTTCTATTTTCATACGTTATAAGAGTTTAAAGGTAAGTGTTGTTTTCCCCATCGTTATCTTGTCACCATCCATCAAGCGTATTTTATCGCCTTGGCCAATAGTCTGGTCATTAACTGATGTCATGTTTTTGTTTTGATAGTCGCACAGGACAACTTTTAGAGATTTATCAGGGAGTGACGAAACATTTATACGACAATGTTGACGGCTCATGTAACGGTCCATTGTGGCAATTTGAATTGAGGCTTTGGATGAATTGCCCTTTCGCCCTATGACATTATCACCCATTTCGAGATGGTAGGAATAACCTTCGTAAATTAGACAAGCAGAATTCTGCGCCTTATTGGATGTTGCCAATTCAGTTAAACCACATATGTCATTTGATGCTTTAGGCGCACAATAGGTGTGAGCCTCTAATGGCTCCTTTTGTGGTTCAAACTTGATTTGCAAAGTTGTATGACACGATGGGCATGTAATCAACTTCACCGACTCGTTCTTTGAATTCTTTACATCAAGAACGATTCCACATTGGGGGCATTGTATTCTTTTTGTCTGCATACACTTTATATGTCGTAAAGCGGATAGCTCGATTCAACAGAAGAATCTTCTGTATTGTCAGGAGGGTTATCTGTTTGTTCTATATTTGGACTCATACCATTAACAATCTCTCCAACAGTAGCCATATTACCATCTCTGTCTACAACCAAATCAGGACTGCTAACTTCTAAATTGTTATCAACGTCTATGATTGCGACATCCGTCATACCATCGTTATTCATGTCAAATCCAACAGCAAGATGACCTTCGACATTTGCATAACCTACGATATGTACATCACCGTCTTGGATATAGTCACTATCTGACTGTTCATCTACAATTTGCACATCCTCGGTATCTAATTCAGTTTTATGTACTTCTACATGATGATATTCTTGATGTACGACAACAATCTGAGGGCTTTCATCCGTAGGAGTAGATAGTTCTTTTGGATGAATCTCGGGGTTTACATGTTGAGCAAAATTATTTTTCTCTGCTTGTGACATTGAATTCCATTCTTCTGCTGTGTAGGTGTTATAGATGCCGCCATTCCAATAAAATACGCCTCCAGGACCAACATCTGAGCGAGCAGCAGCAAAAGCTTGACTAAAAGTTAAGCCTTGCTTCACATCCGCCACCCTCAAACTCTCGTCTTTAATTTGGCTATTGGATGTTTCTTCGACATCTATTTCAGATACTTTTTCTGTGGTCATCATTTGACCAGTATATAAAGATCCTGCTCCCATCAGAAAACCTGTCACACCTCCGAGTGTAACCAATTTCCATGGCTCAACAACATCTTTGTTTTCTTTTATTATTCCTGTTCGGGTATCAGGCCGGAATAAAGCTTCATTGTTCATATTCAAAGGTTTTTAACTATTGTTCATTTTTTGTATTTTATTCGACAAAATGGGCACGCATCTCCCTGTCTTAATATCTCATAATCCTGGAATCCCATAAAGTGGCCACACTTAGGACATACATACCGTTGCTGAAATATTTTGTTCATGTCTCTTTGCTGATTAGGAACTTCTGAAGATTTCCTATATGCTTGGTATGTAAGTATTACAGATGTTCCAATAGCAATCGCATACAAGCAGATGTAAATAGGCCCATGTCCTAAAATAATGCTACAAGAGATAGCAAGCATAGTGATTATTCCCGTTATCGATCTTGTCGTATTGAATTTCCGCTCTGCTATCTGATGTTGTAAGCGTTTTTCGTCATAATCATCCCATATCTTCTTTAGAGGACTAATATCAACTGTTTCGCCTTCTGGTTCCAAAATCGCAGCCCATGGAAGAGGGAAACGAGATTCGCCAAGTTCAATTCTGTCCGCTTCAGAAACTATTTTGCTTTCTATGTTTATCCCATTTACATAAGTTACATTCTTTTCGTTTAAGTTCTTAATCAGCCATTTCCCTTTAATATTAGGATGCATGGCAAGATGCTGTCTACTCACATTCATAGGAACTGAGCCTTCTTTCCCATAAAGGAATGGTTTACCTTCCTTATTGATACAGAGTTTTCGAGTTTGTTGGTCACGCCCTATAATAATCTCCATGTCAAATCTTTGCCTTAACAATTAGTTCTTTAACAGTCTTCAAAGCCTCTTTAGAAACTGACAATTGATAAACAAAACGTTCATTATCAGATAGAGTTAATGTCTGTTTTGGTATATCAACCATATAAATGTATGCCATATTGACAATAAAACGTTTGCCAATACGCATAAAGCGATTAGCATGTTCGCACATTTGCTTTGCTAAAGCTTCTTCTGTGTGAGATAAGTTAATAGTCAAACAGGATCTCACTTTGTTGACGGTTACCAAATGAGTATAGTTGCCATCTCCTTCAAAATAGACAATTCTAGAAATATCTATTCTGATGAGACTATCTCTCGAATTAAAATATATTAGTTGTTGTGCCATATTATTCACGTTTTAATTTCATATTGCAAAAGTAGCAATTAAAATGATTTTTGCAATTAATGTAATTGCCATTTTACACAAAACCCCTCGGTTTTTGTACGAAATACAATTCTTTCCAATATGTTACTCCCGAGGCTTCTCTTCGCCGTGAGAAAAGATTATCAACGCGATGAGACTGATTTTACACAGCGGAGCAAACATCACTTTTCAGGAATATAGGCATGGGTATCAGCATTAAAAGCGAAAAACCGGTTCAACAAAATAGCAACAGGACTTCGAAAAACGAAGAACCTGTTGCATTATGATGTACTTGTTTGAAGCAAATTTCCTTTTCTAAGGGGTCTTCAACACATACTACTTCAATATCTTCTTTTTGTTCTTTATATATACGCTTTTGTTCTGAATATTGCTGACAGGTCGCCCCTGCAAATCATAGTATGCCGCAGATGCTTCCGCATTTGTTTCGACAATGGGTGAAATACCGGTAGGAACAGCGTCATTGGTCTTGACGAAATTCCAAACACTGGCTCCCCAATCGTATGGCTTGAGCAATACATAATTCCAAGCCGAGGGATTGGTGTACCAACTGTACGTATTCGAACCATCTACGACAGCTATTGCAGCATTGCCCTGATCGGTAGTCACTTCGCGCAGCGACCATTTATAGTTCTTTCCCAACAGCAATTTTTGTTCGGCAGCATTCGATGCTACATAGGCGCATGTCTTTGTAAGCTTATTTTCTATGTAAATAGTTCCGTCGGACTGTTTTTTCATAGACCACTTCATGCCGTCCGAAGTGCTCATGTTTTTGGGTTCTATGCAGTTGTTGCTGCTGTTGCCGCAGGCATAATAATCCGTAAAGTAGGCATTCTGCAACTGATAATAGTAGTTTTCGTCAATAGCATCGAGCATCGACACACGGGGCATGTTCAAAAACTCCATATATTTCTCTGCCAATTCATTATATTCCTCCAAACTGACGTTTCCTTTGTTGAGCAAAGCCTGAGCAGCCTCATATACATTCTTTCTGAGGAATTCCAATGCCGAAACGGTAGGATTTCCCACCCTACTTCCGTTCGATGTTTCAATAATGTGCTGCGCCTTGTTCAGAAGTCCTTGAACACGTGTCGTATAATCGATAACTTCAATGATACGCCAGGTACCCGGATAACAGAGTGCGGAATCAAGATTGGTTACTGTCACTCCTGAAATCTGCGCATAGAGGTTGTATTTGCCTGTCTTGATGTTTACAACACCCGGTATGCATGAAAATCCTCCTGCCGGCTTCGAAGCGTGACGAATGCTGATTTTCGAACCTGTCTTTCCGAAAGCAACGCTACCGTTTGCCTTTGATTGCATCGTAACTTGCAGATGATTCAACGTATTAAGCATCTTGTACGTGCCATCTGCCTGCGGCAAAAATTCCCATAACTCTTCGGGCTCGGTTTGTTCGGTGTAATGAATTTTCAGTTCGTTGCCGTCAGCATAAAGCACGGAACCTTCGTAGTGATTGCGGAAGTATGTTGATGCACTAACTATTTTATACGTCTTACCTTCCTGCGGCAATACGATAGGAGCCGTTTTGAACGCATTTATCTTCGTCTGCAAGGTGTTTAATGCTGAGGCATTGTTCAAATCAGCCTTCAGCGCATTGATGGCATCTGTGAGTTCATCGCATACTTCCTGAGAAACATGTCCTACCGCGCCGGGAAGACTCGCTTCCACCAAGGTCTCGGCTTCTTTCAACGCTGTTTCGGCCGGTGTCAGGTCGGGAGTTTCGATATAGTGCGGAGCATAGAATATTTGCTTGGCGTCCAATATTTTTGCATGGTGCTGCAAACGCTGATAGAAGCCGGAAAAATCTTTTTTCGAAGTGGGCAGCCACCCTGTCTCGCTCACAGCCAGGAGTCTTGGGTACAGACAATATTCTGCCGCCTCGTTTGTAGGACAACTCTCTGTCCAAAGTGCGGCTTGTGTGCCCAATACATAGTTTTCGCGTCCGGAAACATTTGAAAGCGGATTGAAATTATAGACATTCTCAACCGTATTTACAGAGCCGTCGCCATATCCGCCGTAATAGGGCGAATTGATTTCAAGTTTGTCGGGCTTCATCTGCAAAAGGTCGAAGTACATGGGATAACTCGGCACGGCTATACTTTGAAATCCCTTATCTGCTGCCTGAGATGTGTACTGCATTCCACGATAGCACATCACTAACGGCTGAATGGTAAACTTACTGTTCCAATTTGACAGAAGTTCATCCCATACCACCACACGTTTTCCATATTCGTCGCGCAGGAAAGTTCCGATTTGCTCCACAAGCCATGACTGCAACTGACCTACGCCACTCAATCCCTCATCTGTTACGCGCTGCAGGCATTCTGCATTGTTTTGCCAAGCCGTTGTGGGACATTCGTCGCCGCCTATATGAATGTATTCGTAAGGAAACACTTCGGCAATGTGACCTAAAACACATTTCAGGAAGTCTATCACTTCGTCTTTGCCTACATTGAGCACTTCGTTACTGATTCCTTTTGCCACACGTACCTCATATTCGCGCGAAGGGTCGCAACTTAATTCGGGATATGCAGCAATAGCGGCCACCATGTGCCCGGGCATGTCTATTTCAGGAATGATTTCGATGTTTCTCTCCTTGGCGTATGCCACAATCTCGCGCAAATCATCAAGTGTATAGTACATTCCGCGACCATACTCCGTATCATCATAAAATTCCGTTCCGTTTGTCGGATCGTTTATCGTCAAAGAGCGTTTTCTGACGGCACCTACGGTGGTCAGTTTCGGATATTCAGGAATTTCTATGCGCCATCCCTGGTCGTCCGTCAGATGCCAATGAAAACGGTTCAGTTTATAAATCGAAGCCACGTCAAGAAGTTTCTTGATTTCGTCTTTATCAAAGAAATGTCGCGACACATCAAAATGAAAACCTCTGTATTTCAGTTTCGGTTCGTCAGTAATGGCTGCAGAAGTACACGTCCAATCCAGGTCTTCCTGCTTGTCTCTTCCGTATATGGCTGTCGGAAGGAGTTGTCGCAGGGTTTGCATCGCATTAAAGAAGCCTCCGTAATCGTTTGCCTTGACCGTTACGCCGCCACTGCACACCTCTAAATAATAAGCTTCGCTTTTCATGCTCGCATCACGCAACATCACAATCATAGGATGCTCGTCATTGGTTTCTACATCGGCATTCGCTTCAAATCTCAGCGTCAGAGTGATGCCTGCCGTGCAACTTAAATCATTTGCAAACTGCTGTGCAAGTGTTTTGGTGGAGTCATTGAAATAAGTAATGCTCTCAACTTTCTTCATGTCCAACTCATCGCAATAAGTCGGGTAAGCACTCGCAGGATACGGGATGATGGGGAAAATCTGCGCATAGGGATTCATGTCCTTCTCGGCAATAAATGTCATTGGAGCGTTGGCATCCGACGAATCATACAGTTTAATGTCGTTTCCAAAGCCCATACCGCCCCAGCAGTTCAAGGATTGCGATGTATTCGTTGCGGGCGAAATGGTATAGTTCGACCCTGTCTTATTAAACTTGAACAAACTCAGACTTCCGGGCGTCGCAGCAGCACGAATCTCCGACCCCTGTGTCGTGGCGGCGGCATAAAGCGTCATTCCCAAGCGGTTAGTCAGCGTGTAGCCGCTCGTAGCATTTCCCACAACCTTCCAAAGTTGTGAATGCTTGCCGGTAGGAATAGCCGACTTGCACACAATACCGTCGCCGTCCGAGGCAACCACATAATTCCCTTGCGTAAACTTCAGGTAGTACCAATATTCATTTGAATTGTCACTCACTTGAGGCAATTCCCCGGCACAAATGCCCAATACATTACCGAGAATCAGAATTAAGGCAAACAATCTTTTTATCATAGTCTTATTATATTTTAAATGCACGCGTTTTGTATGATTTACAATAGTCAATTAGCATTACACATTAAACACTATCAGATAAGTCTCTTTTGAATATCGTTTAATTCCTTTGTCAGGAATTTAATGAAATCCATGCTTTTCGAGGAAACGATATCAAAATATTTTGATTTATATGAGCGAAAAATGCAGGTAATATTGATGTGTATTTTATTTATAGTGATTAATGATGTATTTAATGCTATCTATTTGTAAATATGCTAATTATTATTTATAGATGTCTGACTTCTCTGCGGAGATGTCCGAGATTATTTCAGAGATGTCTGACATCTTTCCAGATAGGTCAGACTTCTTTTTTCAGAACTCACTCTTGCAGCAAATGTCTGCGCCCGTCGTCAATGATTTTCAGGATTAATTCTCCGAAAAGTGTGTTGGCCCATGCAAACCATGTGCGGGTATAGTTTGCGGCATCGTCCTTATGATAGGCTTCGTGCATGAAACCTGTTCCGGCATCGGTATTAAGTAGCAGATTCAGGCATTTGCGAATCTCTTGCTTGTCGTTGCTTGTCATGGCCTGCATGATGGTGCTCATTGGCCAGACGAAATCTTTTCCTACGTGCGGACCGCCGATGCCGCAGCCTGCCTTTCCGCTAAAGAAATAGGGGTTGTCGTTGCTTAGTACGAAGCGACGCGTGTTTTGGTAGATGCTGTCGGAAAGTGGTACGTCGGCAATATACGGAAGTGAGAGCAAAGAGGGGATATTGGCGTCGTCCATCAGGAGTTTGTTGCCGAAACCATCTACTTCAAAGGCATAAATAGTGCCGTACTTGGGATGAATGAATGTGGCATGCTTCTTAATGGCTTTTTCCACCGTATTGGCAAGTGCAAGGCAGCTGTCGGCCAGGAGCTTTTCGCCATTAACTTTGCTAAGTATGCTGGCTGTGGTGCGCAGTACGTTGATGGCCATGAAATTGTCGGGGATAAGGAAGGGATATATGGTGCCATCGTCGGAAGCGCGGAAGGAAGAGGCTATCAGTCCGCAGGGACGTGCGGGATGTCCCGTACCGTGGTTGGATTGCGTGTCGTGCATGCGGTCTGTCACGCGCAAAAACATATATTCCGTGCTGCCATACCGCTGTTGTTCCAACATGGTGTGGAGTACTGTGCGAACAGTTTGCAGCCAAAGGGCATCAAAAGGACTTACATCGCCCGTAGCCTGATAATATCCGTTAGCAAGTCTGAGGGGATAGCACAAAGAGTTGAGTTCGTACTTGCGCTCGAAAACTCCCGGCAGCATTTTCGTCTCGTCCTTGCTCCAACTGGGGCTCATTTCGGCGGCATCGAAATTGAATGCGTTGGCGTATGGATCTATCAGGATGCAACGAAACTGACGTCGCAGCAATCCTCTGATGAATTGGGCAAGACGTGCATCGGAACGGAGAAACCTCAGATAAGGCCAGACCTGAGCACTACTGTCGCGCAGCCAAAGTGCGGGAATGTCGCCCGTAATGACGAAACTGTCGTTCTCTCCCGCGCTTTTCACGGTAGTGTCGAGCGTATTGGGCAGGCATTGTGCGAAGACTTGCGCCAAACGCGGTTTTGTGAGCAAGGGTACCGTCTGTTCGATGCACTTTTCTACGGCAGTCGAGGTGAAACATCTTTCAGTTGGCTGCGGGCGTTGTGCATATAGGAAGGAAAAACTCACATATACGGATAAGAGCAAAAAAGAGGCGAATCTATTCATTTTCTATATGGATTTTCGTGGATAATACTGCAAATATACAAAAGAATATGTCAAGAAGCTTTGATTATCAATAATTATTCGTAGATTTGCAACGATATTTGAAAATTTAAGCATAGAACAATATGAAACAGGTAACGAGAAGCAAGTTTTTTGCTGTAGCATTGGTGCTTTGCAGCATGCTGATAAATGCTGTCCCGACCTTTGGACAGAACAAAGATTACTTCGATGATAATGGTGCCTACTTCGGTCCTACTCGCGAAAGTCAGAATTATTCCGGAGCCTACTATACCGGCGACTATCCCAATCTCCTCAAAAAGTATCTGGGCAAGACCGATAAGGAGATAGAGGAGAAGTTGGATGAAATGTGGGAAAATTTATTCCATGCTGGCATCAATAAAAGAATATTTTATGATATAGGGTCGTCAGGCTATATTATTGATAAATACAACAACGATGTACGTTCGTATGAGATGGGATATGCGATGATGATATGCGTGCAAATTGGTAATAAAAGCATCTTTGATAAATTATGGACGTTTCTAAAGAATCACATGTGGAACAAAAGTGGTTTTAATGACGGATATTTTTCATGTCTTGCCCTTAGCGATGGTAGTATTAGGGATACTAATATTGATCCTATAGCAGAATTGTATATTACCACCGCACTGCTCTTTGCTTCCAACCGATGGAATGTTGATTCATACAAGACAGACGCGCAATACATACTGGAAAGAATGTGGACTGAGAAAACATCTACGCTTTTCAATGCAAGCGAAAACCTTGTAACCTTTCCCCACGATCGCAGTGTCACAACGCCTGCTTACAGTATGCCTGCATTTTTTGAATTATACTCCCGTTGGTCAGACTATCACCAAGAAGATTTTCTTGCAGCCATAAATGCCAGTCGCAATTTCCTTTATAATGCTTCTAATTCCGAGTCAGGTTTGTTTACAAGCGTGATGACTTATGGCGGTGAACCATATAGTATAAGTTGGTATGATTCTTCTACTAAATACGATGTTCCAGCCAAGTTAGCAGCCATGAATATCGGAATGGACTATTATCTTTTCGGAAAAGATGTCACACGCGAGGCTGAAGTAGCAAAGCGTATCATAGATTTCCTTGAGTCAAATGATTATACCTATAATTATTATAATTGGAGTGGCACTTCCGGTTCTGGTGAATATTCAGTATCGAATAAAGCCTGTCACGCACTTCTCTGTCTTGCCTTGACAAATACAGAGGGATACGAGGATATCATTCGCAAGAACCTGCAAATGGCATGGGATGCAAGTGTTCCTTCGAGCACCTACTATGATACGGAGGAAGCCTTGCTGGATTATCTTGCCATGCTCATGCTTTCCGGCAACTTTAAGATATGGAAGGACAGAGACAACGTATGTCCCGATATCGCAATCGGCGAAACGAAGTTCCCAGATGCCAACTTCCGCAATTTCCTGAAGAAACAAACTTACGGATATGACGGATTCCTGACAAGTGAAGAGCTTGCCACAGTCTATAAAATGGAGGTTGATGATAAAGGTATCGAGGACTTAAAAGGTATAGAGCACTTTGAGGCTTTGAGGTATCTGGATTGCTGCAATAACAGCCTTACGAAACTCAATTTGCTGTTTAATACGAATCTTGTCTTTGTCTATGCCGATGGAAACCAAATCAGCGGCGACAACATGACGGACCTGATGAGAAGTCTGCCGAGTGTAAAAGCTGAAGACAATGCACAGATTTCCATCATCAACACGAAAAATCCTAACGAAAAGAATGTCTGCAACACGATGCAGGTGAAACTTGCTACGGATAAGGGTTGGTCTGTTCTGGACTGGAACAACAATAATCCGGTAGCGTATAAAGGCAGTGAATATGTCGTAACGGATATTGCTCCGTGGGAGAATTGGTGCAAAACTGCCGTTACCTTCTCCTTCGACAAGGCTGCAACCGAGGTGGTATCCCACCAATGGGCCGTTTCAAAGTTGAACGGTTATAATTTCAAAGCCACATTCAATATGCAAACCAATACTGCCAGTGACGCATGGAATACCTACAAGGGATTTGCAGAGAACGGACATGAGATAGGTAGCCTGACTGATAGTTACAGCACAGCGGAAAGTCAGTTGTCAAGTTCCAAGCAAACTATAACGAATAATATCGGACAGCCCTGCCTCACAATTTCCTATCCAAACGGACAACACATGGGTAGCACGGTTCTGGATTATTATATAGCAGGCCGCACATGTACAGGTACTATCAATCCGCGCTCTCCGTCGGACATGTCGAGAATTGATGGCATTATCTGTGGAAGCCAAGGCCTAAATTCGTCACCGCAGATGGCTACAAAATGCACTTATTCCGATGGCGGTTGGGTAGTGTTCATTATTAATGGTATTCAAGGCTATGCCGCCAATGGTTCTTACTCTCCCATGAGTCAGGAAGCCTTTACCGGTGTGCTGAACATGCTTGATGAACATAGAGATACCTACTGGGTTGGAACGATGCGGGATGTGGCAATGTATATCAAGGAGCGCGACAACGCAGAGTTCAAGAGAGTGTCGAAAGATGACGAGACGATAGTATATTCACTCCTTCTGGATGTAGATCGCTCGGTTTGCAATTGGGATTATCCGCTTTCGCTTCGCATTAACTTGCCCGAAGGATGGGAGGAGTTCACTATTAAACAAGGTGAAACGGATATTGAACCGCAAATAAAGGATGGCATGGTTTATTTCAAGGCTATCCCGGGCGCAGGTGACATCGTGTTTAAGAAAGCCAAGGATGAAACCGGTATCAACAACGTGAACGTTCATCCAAATGCCAGGAAAGAAAAGAATACCTGGTATGGTGTTGATGGCCGCCGCCTCAACGGAAAACCTTCAGGCAAGGGAGTTTATATCAAGGGCGGAGAGAAAGTTCTGATGAAGTAAGTAATAACAGGAGGAAGCCGATTGCAACGTAAGCAATTCCGCTTCCTCCAAATTTTAATGCAATGAAGAAAACAATTTTACTGCTTCTTGCCCTTTTCTGCGTAAGCATGAGCGCACAGGTGCTGACTGTGGGCAGTTACAACATTCGTTATCAAAATAATGGCGATAGTATCAAAGGAAATGGCTGGCAGGAACGCTTCTCGGTGCTATGTAATCAAATCGTTTGGGAACAGCCTGACATTTTCGGTGCTCAGGAAGTATTGTATTCCCAACTTACGGATCTTTCGCGCGGACTGAAAGATTATAAATGGATAGGCGAGGGGCGTGATGACGGAGATAGGGATGGAGAACACTGTGCCATTTTCTATAATGCCAAACGTATAAAACTCATCAAGGAAGGTCATTTTTGGTTGAACGAAGATACCAATCATCCTACCTTAGGTTGGGACGCAGCTTGCATACGTATTTGCACTTGGGGGCATTTTCGTGATGTAAAGACCGGCAAGGATTTTTATTTCCTCAATCTGCATCTCGATCATGTGGGCGTTGTGGCACGACGCGAATCAGCAAAACTCGTTATTGAGCGGATAAAGGAATTGACAAAGGGAGGAAAGAAACCCATTGTGCTGACGGGTGATTTCAATGTCTCGCAACACGATGAAGTCTATCAACTTTTCTCAAATTCCGGCATACTCAAAGATTGCTATGAGGCTGCTGCCAATCGTTTTGCCGAATGTGGCACATTCAATTCCTTTAATCCCGAAAAATATACTACGGATAGGATAGACCATATCTTCGTTTCTCCGAAAACAGACGTAGGGGCCTATGCCGTTCTCACCGATGGGCGCTGGCGAAAGGAAGAAAACGGAAAGATGAAGCGGCGCAATATTTCAGACCACTATCCTGTCTTTGCCCGCATCAGGTTTTAGAATCGCTTTGACGGGGATTGAAAAGAATGTCGGGCTGCTTTGTTTTCTGCAAACGCACATTCTACGCATGAAGCCTGATGTCTTCATAACAACTGGCAGACAATAACTATGATGTGACGCATCCTTGTGCAAAGCTCCGCGACATCTTCTAAGAGATGTGGCACATCTTTCGGGAGAAGTCCTATATCTTTTCAGAGAAGTCCCTTATCTTTTCAGAGAAGTCCTATATCTTTTCAGAGAAGACCTTTATCTTTTCGGGGATGTCCCTGCTCTCTGAAAGGCCATCATACAAATCATGCACAGCAACGAATATCTCGTCATTGCTGTGCATGATTATTTTTATAAGAACGGGTATGACGGTTTTGCTATCCCGCTATTTACATTTCGGTCGTCACTTCCATGCAGTTGGAAGCCAGCATGTCGGCATTATGCAGCATACAAACGAGCGGACTCTTCTCGAGTGCTGCCTTGAAAGCGTAGCGTTGAGCGCTACCTTGCTCTGCTATGTCGAACATTCCCATGTGCCAGCGAATAGCCAGGAGCTCTTCCTGTTTTAACTCCATATAATGATAGAGGCGCAGGCAAGATTTTTCGCCATGTCCGAAGGGGAACTCGTCATCTACGCGATAACCTGTATAAGTTACCCAGCGTCCGCTCTCATCCTTCTTGAATTTTTCAGTAACCTGGTATAAATTGATTTTGCAAAGGTCGTGGAAGAGCGAAACTATGGCAATACTCTCTTCGCTTACCTCTTCCTTGAACGGACATGTGGGCTTGCCTAAATGAGGCTTCACGCAATTGTTGTAGATAGCCATGCAAGTATGGAAAACGTTCATGGAATGTTGGCAAAGTCCACCGGCGATATTCAGATGATAGTTGGTAGAACTGGGAGCCACGTAGAAATCTGTCTTTTCAAGGTAATCCAACAGTTTTTCCAGTCCGTCGCGTTTGATATATTGGCGGCAAAGTGCGATATATGCCTCTTTGTTGTTTTGTATTTCCTGAATGCTCATGGTTTATTTGCTTTTAAGTAAGATTTCTGCCGTAGTCTTAGCCTTCTGCCAGTCAGTGTCAAGTGAGAAAGGCGTCAGTTCTTCTCCGCTCTTCACGTAAGAGAGCGTAGTCTCCTCATCGTTATCTCCGAAAAGCGGATTTTCCTCGCTGGCCTTCATATAAATTTCGAGAATGTTGCGACGAGCAGATTTGGCGTCCTCCTTTCCGCATTTCATTATGTCGGTAAGGAAAGAAGTAATGAATTCAGAAAGATAATATGCCTGGGTATCCAGAAAATCTGTCGTGACATTTCCGCGTTTATCTATAGCCTGATTACGAAGATAGATTAAAGCCGTGCGTTTGAACTGGGCAATGCGCGTTTGAGTGAAGTTGCTCGTAGGATTGTTCACGATGCGCGTGGCATTATCCAGAACATAATTGAAAATCTCCTGTGCCTGAGTTTCTTTAGGCAACATGATTGAAAGAAGAGTAAAGATAATAATGAAAAGATGCTTCATTCTATGATAATTGTGTATATTATAACAAATTGCAATTCAATGTTTTTTGAGAAGTTGCTTCAGTTTCTCATTAGGTGCCGTAGGAGTAGGGGATTTCGCGTCCTTAGACCTGCTGTGTGCCTTGGCAAATGAAGCCCATGAGCGATTGGATTTCTCTTGCAGGGCGACTTTTCCGCCTTGCATATAGTGACAATATGCAACTGCCAAAGCATCGGTAGCATCCATATAGGGAAGCATGGATTTGTCGGATATCTTGAGCAATCGCTGCATCATTCCGGCAACTTGCTCCTTTGCGGCATTACCATTACCCGTGATAGCCATCTTAACCTTCAGGGGAGCATATTCGCAGATAGGGATGTCGTGTTGGATAGCGGCTGCAATGGCTACGCCCTGCGCTCGGCCCAATTTTAGCATGCTCTGCACATTTTTTCCGAAGAAGGGCGCTTCGATGGCAACCTCGTCGGGAAGAAAGGTCTCGATGATACTCAGAATCCTGTCGTGGATACGCCCGAGTTTCAGGTACACGTCGCCTACTTTCCTAAGGTCTATGACACCCATAGCCAGCATATCTACCTTTTTGCCTGAAACCTTTATCACGCCATAGCCCATCACGTTTGTTCCAGGGTCTATACCGAGAATGATCTTCTCCGCTGGATTGGCTTTTACGTGCTGTCTTTCAGGTATGGTAGGGTTCATTTTTATTTGCTGACGTCTAAATCAAAGCAAATTTACGGCAAAATGTGCGAAGTAACGGCAAAGCGCTCTCACATTTGTGTATTTTTAAGATTTCAGCACGTTCTTTTTACATTTATTCTCTTTTTGCGCTTGTTCCCGTCATATATTTTTGTCTTTCAGTAATTGTTCGTATTTTTGCAGGCAGCAAAATTAGAAGAAGCCCCGCAAGATTGTCTGGGCAAACGATTTTATTGATTCTATAACTATCATTATTTATATTATGAAGAAATCTATACTATGGATGTGCGGCATCATCACTTTCTGTGCCGTTTTCTCTTCAGTTTTGTGTACATCCCAGGAAGATAATGCCAGGATAGGGGATGAAGACTCGCTACTTATTCCTAAAGCTCCGGACTATAACGATTCTACCATGTGGATTACGGAAAATAGTGACGCAGACGGTACAGGAGCTGACATATTTTATGTGGTTTCTACGTGGGAAGAAGATTGGCAGGACAGTATCGGAAACAGAAGTCACTATGCCGATGTGTGGAATCCGCTTCATCGTGAACACATGGGCACAGAAATCAGAAAAGTGGCAGCATATATGTCTCCAGGCAACCGCTTTTATGCTCCTTTCTACCGCCATACTACGATAGATGCCTTTTTGACTTTGAACGAAGACACCATTTATAATCGCACAAGGTTATCTATGAATGATGTCTGCACGGCTTTTGATTTATTTCAGCAGCATCGTGACAAAACTCGTCCTTTGATTATTGCAGGCTTCAGTCAGGGCGGAATTGCTGTGGTTGAACTTCTGAAACACATGGACGATGAAGTTTATAGTCAGTTGGCTGCTGCATACGTTATGGGATATAAAATCACTCCTGCGGATACTGTTCAGACAAAACACATAAAGGCTGCAAAAGGTGAGGCAGATACGGGCGTTACTATCTGCTATAATACGGTTAAGGACGTGAAATACATTCAACCCGTCATTGCCGCTACCTGCATCGGCATAAATCCTGTGAATTGGCGCACAGATGATACTCCTGCCGTACTTCACGATACGATTACCGTCACACTTTCGCCAGACTACCACGTTCTTGTTGTTAGCGGCTACAGCGGTTCTGAATATGCTCCATATCGTGATTTTATCAACGTTGGAGATATACATAGTTGTGAACCATGGCTTTATAGCGATTGCATACAGAAAAATATAAAAGTACGTGCAAAAGAATGGCGCAAGCTTCATTCCTCTAAGTCTGGGCAATAATGATTTGTTTGCGCTCCTTCTTTAAAAGGATTTCCTAGTATTCATAAACTATTTTTAGAACAACCTTTAATATTAAGGTAAAACAAAACGACCATAGAACAATCTTTCTGATTCGTCTATGGCCGTTTTGCATTATAGGGAAAGAACCCTAATTAGCTGCAAAGCTATTTAATTATTTCTTTGCGGCTTTCTTTGCCGGAGCCTTCTTAGGCTCTGCTTTCTTAGCTGGAGCTGCTTTTGCTGGAGTTGCCTTTTTTGCAACTGGCTTCTTAGCAACTGCTTTCTTCGCGGGAACTTCTTTTACGGCAGGAGCAACCTTTGCTACAGCCTTCTTAGCCGGTTCTTTTTTAGGTTCTGCCTTTTTTGCTACGGGTTCAGCTTTCTTTACAACTGGCTCAGCTTTCTTTGCAGCGGGCTCTGCTTTTTTTACAGCAGGTTTTTTAGCTGTGGGCTTCTTGGTAGCAGCAGGTTTCTTTGCTGCAACAACCTTCTTTGCGGGAGCTGGTTTCTTTTCCTGAGCCTTCTTAACTTTTGCCTTAGTCTCGGCATCAAGACCGCTCGTCATCTCGTCAAGTTGACCAAGCAGATTCTGGAGTTTTTCGATTTCCTTATCTTTTCTTTCTAACTCAACAGCTTGGTTCTTGATAGTCGTGAGCAGAGAGTTGAGTTCTTCATTTTCAAACTCCGGATAAAGATTGTTTACGCGATGTGTAAAATCTCCAAGAATGTTCATGTAGTTAGTGAAAGCATCGTACGGAGAATCATAAATACCGCGATAACCTCCATAACTGTTCTGCTTTGTGGACATGAAGCGGAAGTTATTTGTAGCCTGTAGGTAATCCCAGTCTTGTTTGAGGCGCTTATCGTTAGCAATACGAACGCGGTCTGCTACGCTGTAAAGTTTTTCCATAGCATCGCGTTGCATATCGTTTCCAAGCCAAGGACTCAGGTCGCGTTCTTCGTCCACCCAAGATGTAGGATAGGATACAGGAAGCGGACCTGCGCTCTTAACTTTAGAGCAAATCTCGGAAGGAGTGCTGAATACGATGCCACGTTCACGGCAATGTGCGGGAAGTGCCTTCAGGAACTCAAGAATGTTAGAACTCAGTGGCTGGAAGATACCGAGAGCACAGAGTTCCATAAAGATATTGATGACTTGATCTTGTTCCGGCAGGTTGGCAATCCAGTTTGCGTAGGTTTCAGCAAATAGTGGATACTCACTCCAAGAAGAGTCGTTGAAACGGAAACTGATGTCCTCAGAAAGGTTGTTGTCTCTCAGCAAAAGTTTGAGTTTGGGATTGAGCGCACATTCATAAACGAAGTGTGAAGATTTCCAACCCAGCACTTGTTTTGCTCCTTCGGCAAGCATTCCCTTAAAGCCCATGTCGGCAACTTGTTTACCAATCTCGTCGCTATAAACGAGGCAGCTGTTTCTGAAAACTTTAGGCTCGGTGCCGAAAAGTGATTTGATCTTTTTACTGAGACGTTTGGTTTCTTCTTTGAAACATTCGGGATTCTTGAGAGAAGAGAAGCCGTGGCTGTAAGGTTCTGCGAGGAATTCTACGCAACCTGTCTTAGAAAGTTCGTGCAACAGGTCAAGAACTTCGGGAGAATACCTTTCAAGCAATTCGATGGCTGTTCCAGAGAGAGAGAGAGCGCACTTGAAAGCTTTTCCTTCTTTCTGGGCAATTTCGATGAGCGCTTTAAGCGCGGGGATATACGACTTCTCGGCCGTTTCTGTTATGGAACGTTCGTTTTCATAGTCGTCATAATAGTAGTGGTCGGTACCAATATCAAAGAAACGATAACGTTTGAGATGAATGTTTTGATGAATCTCAAAGTATAAGCAAATGGTTTTCATATCGTGTTCTATTTTTGAATTTTTCTTTATTTAAATAATATGTATGTGAAACTCTTACCATCCAAGGCATTGTTTGTAGCAGTTGTAGATGCGTTCGCCTACTTTTTCCCAGGTTATCTGATCTACTTCCTTGCGTCCTTCTTCTTTCAGATAGTGGTGGAAGGAGTGATAGGTGCAGAGTGAGTAGATTGCATCAGCCATTGCATCGATATCCCAATAGTCTGTTTTAATACAGTTGGTCAGGATTTCGGCACAACCGCTCTGCTTACTGATAATGCTGGGCACACCGCATTGCATGGCTTCTAACGGCGAGATACCGAAGGGCTCTGATACACTCGGCATGACGTAAACATAACTCTCGCGGAAGGCTTCGTACACTTGTTTGCCACGCATGAAGCCAGGGAAGTGGAAACGATCTGAAATGCCCTTAGCTGCTACCAACTCTATCATTTCCTGCATTTTATCGCCGCTTCCTGCCATACAGAACCTGATGCCTTTCGTACGTTTCAGTACTTTCTCGGCAGCTTCAACGAAGTATTCAGGACCTTTCTGCATGGTAATACGTCCAAGGAAGGTTACAACTTTGTCTTTCTGGTCTGCATTCTCAATAGGAAGATCAACATATTCTTTTATCTCCTCGTCAAGTGGATATACTGCGTTGTGCATGGCAATACACTTGGCGGGATCTTGATGATAGTGGTTGATAACAGTCTGGCGTGTGAGTTCACTTACACACATAATGCAGTCGGCGTGATCCATACCGTCTTTTTCGATGCTATAGACCGTTGGGTTCACGTTGCCACGGCTGCGGTCGAAGTCTGTAGCGTGAACGTGAATAACCATTGGCTTTCCACTTACCTGTTTGGCGTGAATGCCGGCAGGGTAGGTGAGCCAGTCGTGAGCATGGATGATGTCGTATTCCTGTTGGCGTGCTATGACACCGGCAACGATGCTGTAATTATTGATTTCTTCATACAAATTGTCGGGATAGCGTCCAGAGAACTCAATACATCCCAGTTCGTTGGTATTTCTGTATGAGAAGTCAGCATAAATCTTATCGCGTAGGTCGAAATAGAGTTGCGGATCCATTTTGTCTCCTATGCGTTCTTTTACGAAATCATAATTTACGTCTTTCCAGACGACAGGCACTTGACTCATGCCTATGATGTTCATAAAACTCTTATCTTCGTCACCCCAGGGGCGTGGTATGCAGAATGTGATTTGCATATCGGGCTGTAAAGACAGTCCTTTAGTAATACCATAGCTGGCTGTACCGAGACCTCCTAAGATGTGAGGGGGAAATTCCCACCCGAACATTAAAACTTTCATATTCTGTGATTACTTTTATCTGTTTTTAATGATTAGACTAATCTCTGAAATCTTCTTTAGGGTTGTTCTAAAAATTAGGCTGTTTTGATTTTTCAAAGATTTTTGAG